>CAMFES010000004.1 GCA_945949525.1 uncultured Veillonellaceae bacterium | reverse complement strand
AGCCGGAGAAGATTACCGTGCTGGCTTCTGCTGCCGAGCTGCCTGTGGAGATTGACGTGCTGAGGGCCCAGAAGGCTTATGACCGTGCCAAGAAGCGCCTGGAGGAGTTCAAGAACTGCACTTCCTCTGCTGAGTGCCCTGTGGACGGCAAGCGGGCCGAGGCTGCCCTGCATCGCGCTATGGCGCGTCTGACTGCTTCCGGCAATCCGGTGGCATAAGGGAACAAAAGCCTATCGCAAGCATATAGATTTGCCTGTTTTGGGTATTTATATAGTTTAGCAATTATCGCAGTATGGAAGCTATGGGCTTCTGTACTGCGATTTTTATTGCAGGGGTTATAAAAAACTTTGCAGATATCGAAACAGATAGTAAAATATAAGAAAGCAAGGTTAAAAAGTGATTTGAGTTTCCAGGCAATATGAGGTGATGAATATGCTCAAGGTGTACATGGGCGGACTTGAGAATGAAATATACAATCCTGACATGTATTTTAACAATCAATATGAGGATAAGTGGATTACTGATGAATTGGCAAAAGCCATGATTGCGGATGTTGATAAATCCGTTGTCATCAGCAGTCATGTTATAGACAGCCCGGTGCTTGGGGCGATTACGCCCAAGGAATTATCCGGCGGGGTGAAAACCCTGATGCTTCTGGCATTTGATACCAGCGGAAATATTTTTAATGGCTCCGCCTGTGGGGATAATTGCGCCAAGTGGATATTAAAGCTGGCAGAAGATAAGGATATAACCATTACCCTACATCATGGGATGCGTTTTGGTGCAGGTCCCTTTGAAATTGAAATTCTTAATAATGGCAAGATAGTGCGCAATCGTCATGAGTGGCTGGAGAATATTTATAATTTTATCTGATTTGCTGGTAAACATTGCATGCTTTATATAGGGGAAGAAAATGAAAGGTCAATATAGGGTTACTATTTTCAACAAAAGATTGCGGTTTGAATTTGACATACGGCGGAATATCACTGTGGTCAGGGGAGATAGTGCCACCGGCAAAACCACGTTGATAGGAATGCTGTCGAATTATGAGCAAAATGGCGTTGCCAGCGGCATAACTGTGAATTGTGCAAAAAAATGCGTTGTGCTGGATAGTATTCGCTGGCAGGTTAATTTGCAGTCAATTAGTGATAGTATAGTCTTTATAGATGAGGGCGAAAAATTTATTGGCAGTGATGAGTTTGCTGCCGCTGTTGGGGCATCGGACAATTATTTTGTTCTTATTACCAGACACAATCTGCCTAACCTGCCATACAGTGTTCAGGAAATTTATGGCATCAGAATTTCTCAGAAGTATGCCGGTTTCAAGCAGATTTATAATGAATTTTATCCGCTGTATGAGGCGGATAAACAGGAGTATGGTTCAGATTCCGCTGTCATGGTAATCGAAGATAGCAAATCGGGCTTTGAGTTTTTTGAGGCCGTGTATGGAAAGAAATATCAATGCGTGTCCGCTCAGGGAAAATCAAATGTGTACAGGCTATTGCTGGCTTGTAGTGAGAAGGCCTGCATTGTGGTTGCTGATGGTGCAGCCTTTGGGGCGGAAATAGAAAGGATTTATCATTTGATGGAGGATGGCAGGAAGATATACCTGTTTTTGCCGGAATCTTTTGAATGGCTGCTGTTGAAGGCACATTTTTCTGAGAATAATGCTGTTGCCAAGGTGTTGGAAGCCCCGGAGAATTACATTGATAGCAAAGCATATATCAGCTGGGAGCGATTTTTTACAGATTTTCTGATTAAGCAGACTGCAGGTACCTATTGGCAATATAGTAAGCAGCATATAAATCCCGTATATTTGCATGAGAAAAATCTGCCTAAAATGGTTAATGCAATCCAAAATTACGGCAGAAAGAGCGAAAAAGAGATGCAAGATAGTTGAAGGCAATTTTGAGTGTTAATAAAAATCCCCTGCTGCTTCTGCGTTGGCAGATATGCAGCAGGGGATTTTTGTCTGATTGATTGCTTGCCGTGCGGCGATTTAGCCGAAGAACTGATTGTACATGCTCAGTCCCAGCAGGCAGATGGATGCCAGCATCAGGGCGGAGCTGATGGCGATGAGGGCCTTGCGCACCTTGTCGCTGAACTCCATACGCCTGTTGATGTAGACAATCACCATGCCCACGAACATCGCACCGTACATGCCGCGGCCGATGCCGTCCATGTTGCTCCAGGCCAGCACCAGAATCACCAGGGTTACGGCGATAAGCACCAGCAGCAGGGCATCGCGGCTGGCCTTCGGCTTCAGGTCAGCCTTTGGCTTGTCATCCTCCTTGGGATGGATTTTATTCTGAATTTTTTTGTACTGGGTTGCCATTTTGTATACCTCTTCCCTTTCATAAGACCTTTTTGCACTATTTTCAGGCCGTTGCCCCATAGATGCACGACTGCACAGCTTTACAGCCGCCCGCCGGCTTTTCGGCAATGACACAAAAACAGCAAGACCATTATAACATAATTCACAGCAGTGTAAAATAAGAGAGTGCAAAATAAATTTGCAGTAGAAAACCTGTGATGATAGAATAAGGAGTGTAAAGTGAAGGGAAGGATGTTACAATGATAAGAGGGCCGCGCAGCCGCGAAAAGTTAAAGGCTTACTATGATTCATATATAAATACAGGCAGGCTGGACCCTAACGTCAACCCGGAGGTGGCGGCATCCTGGGCGAAAAGCCGCAGCCACAATGCCCCCACTGACAGAATCCACACGGATCACAGGCTGTCCAGGGAGGAGTTTGCCACCAGGCAGAGGCTGCACAAGGAGGCTATCACCTACCTGCGCCATCTGACCAACAATCTGCGTGATTTTTTCAAGGAATACGATATCAGCCTTCTGCTTCTGGATGAGGAGTGCGTCATTCTGAAGAGCTACACCATGCCCTTTTATCAGATGACGCCGGGGGAAATCGAGGGCGTCAGGGTCGGTGTGGAGGAAATAGGCACCAGCAGCGTCAGCATGGCCTATGACCTGCAGCAGCCCTTCTGGCTGTTCGGGCCGGAGATGTGGGTGCAGGACTCCCACGAGAGCGATGCCTGCTCGGCACCGATTTTCGTGGATCAGAAGATGCGCTACATCATCACCATGGTGGGCATGCACTATCAGAATATGCCGCAGGAGGCGGTGATGGCGGTTCTGAAGACCCTGAGCTACGGTTTGGAGAACTACCTGCAGCAGCAGATACGTCTCAAGGCCCAGGAGGCCATACTGGATGTGATTCCCTTTGCCGTCTACCATGTGCAGGAGGGTTCGGAGGTGGCCTACGCCAACAAGCTGGGCATGCAGAGGCTGAAGAAAATCGGCATCGGCAGGAAGGACAGCAACGGCTTTGGCACCAGGCTCAGCGACGTGGTGATGAACTACCGCCACACGCCTATATACTCCGGCTTTCAGGGGGTTCCCAGCCACAACAGGGAGGTCACCTGGATTACTCCCAGCAGGACCTACGAGGATATCACCACGGTGGTTCCCTTTGAGCGGGATAGCGAGGATGTGGTACAAAGCGTGGTGGCCATCTCCATGCCCATTGAGGATTTGCGTACCATGGTGGCGCATGCGGCGGGGTTTACGGCCAAATACAGCCTGAGTTCTATGGTGTGTGCCAGCGGGGCCTTCAGCTCCGTCAAGGACAAGGCCCAGCGGCTGGCCAAGGGACGGAACCACATTCTGCTGCAGGGGGAGAGCGGCACGGGCAAGCAGCGCATGGCTCACGGCATACATCAGGCCAGTCCCTTTGCCACCGGGCCTTTTATTACCCTGCACTGCGGCGATGTGACACCGGAGATTCTGGAGCAGGAGATTTTTGGCGTCAGCGTCAGCCGGGAGGTCAGCCATCCCGGCAAGCTGGAGCTGGCCTCCGGAGGTACCCTCTTCATCGACGAGGTGGAGAAAATGCCGCTGGATATAGCCAGGGAGCTGGCCGCCTCTCTGACCACCATGGAGTCCAGCCGCATCGGGGAGGACACCAGCCGTCCCATCAACGTGCGGCTGGTGGCAGCCTGTGATACGGAGCTGAGGCGCCTGACGGAGCGGGGAAGCTTTGACAGCGCCCTCTACGGGGTGCTGTCCCACAGCATCATCCGCATACCGCCTCTCAGAAACCGCAAGGAGGATATCGGGGTGCTGGGCGAGCATATACTTGCCGAGCTGGCCGGACTGCACCAGTCAAAGGGCAAAACTCTGGCACAGGATGCGGTGGATTTTCTGATGACCTACGAATGGCCGGGGAACATCAAGCAGCTGCAGAACGTGATAGAGCATGCCTTTTTCCGCACCGCAGGCGATGTTATCCATGCAGAGGATATCAACCTCTTCGGGGATATTACCCTGGATGCCCGCTGGAAGGAGGACAAGGAGGTATTTATCAAGGTATGGCGCGTGGCGGGGGGCAATATCAGCCGTCTGTCTACACTGCTCCATGTGAGCCGCGTTACGCTTTACAGATACCTGAAGAAATACGGCCTGGACAAGAATAAGATTGACACATAATATACAGATGAGATTCAGCTTTGAGGAGGAAACTTGTGCGTTTAAGAAGAAAACCCTGGGTAGATGAAGCAATTCATGATTTTGATGATTTTGTATTTCCAAAGGACAGGCCGGCTGGTGAGGAGCAAAAGGGCAACTGGCATCAGGTATTTGGCAGGGAGGGCAGGCTCTATGTGGAGCTGGGCACCGGCAAGGGTGATTTTATCAGCCAGCTGGCCCTCCGGCATCCGGATGTAAACTTTATCGGCATTGAGGCGCAGCAGGATGTACTGTATTCTGCGGCCAGGAAGGTGCGGGAGCTGGGACTTGCCAACGTAAAGCTTTTGGTGTTTGATATCAACAACATTGAAAGCATTTTTGCTGAGCATGAGGTTGACCAGTTCTACATTAACTTCTGCGACCCGTGGCCGAAGGCCCGCCATGCCAAGAGGCGGCTCACCCATATAGGATTTTTGCGTCGTTACGAAAAGCTGCTGAAAAAGCCGGGCCGCCTGATTTTCAAGACTGATAACCGTCCGCTGTTTGATTTTTCCCTGGAGCAGTTTCAGGAGGCGGGGCTGGCCGTGGAGGATGTTTCCTTTGACCTGCACGGTGAAAACCGCCCTGACAACATTATGACCGAGTACGAGCGGAAATTCAGCGGTTTTGGTGAGAAGATAAACAGATGTGAGGTCGTGTTCTCTTGAAGACGTTACGTGTGCCAAAAAGAAGGGTTCCCTGGAACAGCAGTCATGAGGCCATAGTCTGGCTGATGGTTGTCCTGCTGGTGGTGGGGATGGTAAATGTTTTCAGCTCCACCTTTATCACGGCAGAAAACGAGAACAGTGCGCCCTATGCCTATCTGATGAAGCACATGATCAGCATGCTGATAGGCTTCGGGCTGTTTGCCATGTCATGGCGGGTGGATTATCACAAGTGGCGTGACTGGCTGGGGCCTGTAACCATTGGGGTTGCCACGCTGCTGATTTTTGTGCTGGTGGCCGGTACGGCTGTCAACGGCGCCAAAAGATGGGTTTATCTGGGGGCGTTTTCCTTCCAGCCGGCGGAGTTTGCCAAGATATGCAGTGTGATGATAGCCGCCTACGCCCTGTCCTACCGGGTGGAACGCAAGCTGCCCATCAATATATTCAACAAGCAGTATGGCATCATTGTAGGGCTTTTTGTGCTGGTGGAGCTGGAGCCGGATATGGGAACGGCCTGCGTTATTCTGGGAATCCCCCTCTGCATGCTGTGGATGGCCGGGCTGAAAAGCTACAAGCTGCACCGGCTCATCATGCTGTGCCTGGGGGCAGTGGTGGCTATGTGCATCTACCAGCCCTACCGCCTGCAGCGCATCAAGGTCATGCTTGATCCCTGGTCTGATGCTCAGGGCATCGGCTATCAGACGGTGCAGTCCGTGACGGCTATTGGCTCCGGCGGCTTCTGGGGCATGGGACTGGGGCAGGGGCTGGCCAAATACGCCTATCTGCCGGAGGCTCATACGGACTTTGCCTTTGCCGTTTTCTGCCAGGAGAATGGCTTTATGCTGGTGCTGCCGGTGCTTTTGCTGTATGCCGCATTTGCCTACTACGCCGTACGCATAGCCAGGGATGCCCACGATGCCTATGGCCAGCTTCTGGCGGGGGGCATCATGCTTCTGGTGACCGGGCAGGCGGTGGTGAACATCGCCATGGTAGCGGGCTGTTTTCCTGTGGTGGGGGTGCCGTTGCCCTTTATCAGCTATGGCGGCACATCACTGATGATGACCATGTTTTCCGTGGGGGTCATGGTGAATATAGGCCGCTACAGCACCGCAAGGCAAAAAAGGGACAAGCTGGAGGCGCTGAAAAAGAAAAACCAAAAGAATCACGAGGCGGCTCTGGCCTCAAGTCCTGTGAGGCCGCGCCTGCAGAGGATAAAGTAGGCATCGGGGAATTGCTTGCACAATGATTTGCTTGCACAAGGAATTGATTGTACAGAGAGCTGACTATGAAAAGAGCTAATGAATAATGACGAAAAAAAGACAGAAGCGCATTGCGCTGATTAATGATATGACGGGCTTTGGCCGTTGCTCCATCGCCGTGGAGCTGCCGCTGATTTCCGCCATGAGGATACAGGCCTGTCCATTGCCTACGGCTATATTGTCCGTGCATACGGGCTTTCCGGAGCATTACATTGACGATTATACGGACAGGATGCGGCCGTACATGGAAAACTGGGCGGTGAACGGGCTGGAGTTTGACGGCATCTGCACCGGCTTTCTTGGTTCTGTGGAGCAGATAAACATTGTGGAGGAGTTTGTCCAGCGGTTTAAAAAGTCCTTTACCCGGGTGATGGTGGACCCGGTGATGGGTGACTACGGCAAGCTGTATGCCTCCTACACCCCGGAGATTTGCCAGGAGATGAAGAGGCTTTTAAAGCATGCGGATCTGGTGACGCCGAACCTGACGGAGGCCTGCCGCCTGCTGGATGTGGAGTACCCTGAGAACGGCGTTATCAGCGAGGATGAGCTGGCGGTGATGGCAAGGGGGCTGGCGGAGCGCGGCCCGGCTCAGGTGGTGATTACCGGACTGCAGGGGGATGGGCAGGTGCTAAACTTTGTCTACGAGAAAAACGGCAGTCATTCCGTGGTGCGGGAGCCAAAAATCGGCGGTGACCGCTCCGGCACTGGTGATGCCTTTGCCGCTATTGTGGCGGGAGGGCTGGTCAACGGACTTTCCCTGCAGGAATCCGTAGAAAAGGCGGCAGGGTTTATTACCAGGGCGCTCCGTTATACGGTGGAGCTGGATTTGCCGTGGAACTACGGCCTGGCCTTTGAGGAGTACCTGACGGAGCTGAATTAATGCATGATGCATGATGTGTGATGCATCATGTGTGATGTATGATATATGATGTGTGTATGATTGTAATGTGTGTATGATGTGTGATGCGGAGTGAAGTATTTTGAGTATGTTAGTTTATGCCGTGCATGAGGGCGGCCGTTATGTGCAGGTGGCAGACAGCCTGCGGGAGCAGCCGGAGGGCAAGCGCGGCTTTTATGTGAATATTACAAACCAGTGCAACTGTGCCTGTACCTTCTGTCTGCGTACCATGAAGCACATGGCAGAGGAAAGCACCCTGTGGCTGAAGCAGGAGCCATCCGTGGAGGAGGTCAAGGCCGAGCTGGACAAGCTGCCCTGGGATATGGCCAGCGAGATTGTCTTTTGCGGCTTTGGAGAGCCAACCATGCGGCTGGATGTGCTGCTGGAGCTGATGGCCTATGTGCGCCAGAAGCACCTTACGATGCCTATACGGCTGAACACCAACGGCCTGGCCGACCTGGCCTATGGCCGTTCCGTGGCCGGGGATTTTGAGGGACTGGTGGATACCATATCCATCAGCCTGAATGCCTCCAACGCAGAGAGATATCTGGAGCTGACCAGAGCAAAGTATGGCATTGGTTCCTTTGAGGCCATGCTGAAGTTTGCCGAGGATTGCAAGGAGTATATTCCCAACGTGGTACTGACCGTGGTGGAAAAGGTGGAGAATCAGGCGGAGATTGACGCATGCCGCAGGATTTGTGATGAAAAAGGTTTGAAGCTGAGAGTCCGCGTCTATGAGGACAGCTGAATTTGTAACGGGAGTGACGGAGAATCATGAAAAAGTTGGTTGTTATTCGCGGCGGCGGTGAGCTGGCTACCGGCATCGCCCATCGCCTGCACAATACCGGTTATCAGGTTTTGATGCTGGAGAAGGCGGCTCCTTCGGCTATCAGGCGCAGCATTGTTTTTGCAGAGGCCGTTTATGAGGGTGAAAAGAAGGTGGAGCGCCTGGTGTGCTACAAGGCGGCAAATCTTCAGGAGGCAGAAAAAATGCTGAAGGATGGTCAGCTGGTAATCATGGTTGACCCGGAGGCGGCCTGCCTGGCCAGGCTGAAGCCGCGGATTCTGGTGGATGCCATTTATGCCAAGCGCAACATGGGCACCAGTAAGGATATGGCCGACTTTACCATTGCTATCGGGCCGGGCTTTACTGCCGGCAAGGATGTAAACTGTGTGGTGGAAACCACCCGTGGCCACAATCTGGGCAGGCTGATTTATGAGGGGCAGGCACTGCCGGAGAAGGAAACCACGGAGGTGCGCGCCCTGATGCGGGCATCCCACTCCATAAACGCCCCTTGTGACGGCTATCTGGAGGCCGGGCATCCTCTGTCCTACATCGTAAAGAAGAATGAAACCATCGCCAAGCTCCACATGGAGGGCGGCCATGTATTTGATATCAAGGCACCGGTGGAGGGGGTGCTGCGGGGACTTCTGCATGACGGGTGCCCTGTGCGCACGGGGCTGAAGATTGCCGAGATTGACCCTAGCACCATGCCGACCAACTGCGTCACCATTTCAGCCAAATCCCGCTGTATCTCCGGCTCCGTGCTGGAGGCCATTCTCGTATGGGAGATGTCCCATGTGAAGAAATCCAGGCTGCCGTGGAAAAAGTAATGTGAAATAGCGTGGTAATGCTGCGAAAGATGCAAAATGATGCAAAATGATGCAAAAATGATGCAAAATGATGCAAAGAATAATGCGCGAGCAATGCGAAAATAATGTTAAAGCGATGCTAAATTAATGTGAAAGGGTGTAATGAGCCTTGGCGTATGTAGTTACAAAGCTGGTAACCACTGAAGAAAGCATAGATTTTTCTCTGATAGGCGCTTTCAGCGATATGAAGCAGGCGGCGGCCGCCGCCACGGATGTGTACAGGGAGTACAACAAAAATGCTTCTTTTGTCAATCTTGAGATGGTCAATGAATGGCTTTCCACCAGGGGGGAGTATTCCTTCCGGCGGGACAAGAGCCATCGCCTGCAGCTGGATATCAGCATTGCAGAGGAAAATCAGGTGATTCAGGCAGACCACCAGAAGATATTCTCCTGCAACGAGCAGGACAAGGTGTGGGTGCAGATGAGTTCCGCACTGGTGCCTGACGGCGTGAGCAAGGCCAGCCTGTGAGGCAGTAGAGTTTTGGCTTTGATGTGATAATTTCTTGAAAAGAGAATTAAAAATGTGTATAATAAAAGCAAGAGGTGTACCAGTAGACGGTCGCCCCCCAGTCGTATTTGGTTTGTGAGAAAACTGCCTAGTTCTGGAAGGCTAAAGGCGGTTTTCTTGTGCCTTGATAAAAAAATTCTATAAAATCTTGACAATCATATAATACAGTGCTATGATATGTAGCGTTGATTGACTCAGTAGCTCAGCTGGATTAGAGTATTTGACTACGAATCAAAGGGTCGGGGGTTCGAGTCCCTCCTGGGTCACCATACGAAATTTTGCGTCCTGTCATTGGCAGGACGCTTTTGTTTTGTGAATTTTAAATTCTATGGGATTTGTGAAAACCGCGTGTATTTATCAGGCCTAACGGAATTTTAGCGGCTTGCAAAAATTAGAGCAGCATTAAAATTTGTTCCGTGGACTTGATTTTATGTGCAAGGTGTGTTAGTATATAAACATGTTGGAAGTGAAAACGAAGTACATTGCAGAGGAAACATGGAAACTCTTGGGATAAGGCTTCGAGATTCATCTCCGACAAATAAGTGTTTTTTATTTGTAAAAGGAGGAATTTCTCTATGAAGAAGACTCTCGTATCCGCATTGACTACCGCTCTGGTAGTAGGCGCTGCATCCACTACTTTTGCAGCTGCTAATCCTTTCGCTGATGTTCCTGCAGACCATTGGGCATACGATGCTGTTGCTCAGCTGGTACAGGACGGCGTAGTAAACGGTTATTCCGCTGATGGCACCTTCAAGGGTGACCAGAGCATGAGCCGTTATGAGATGGCTCAGATTGTTGCCAAGGCTATGGCTAAGTCCGATGCTGCTGACAACAACAACAAGGCTCTCATCGAGAAGCTGTCCGCAGAGTTCTCCGATGAGCTGGCTAACCTGGGCGTTCGCGTTGCTAACCTGGAGGCTAAGACCGACAACGTTAAGTGGAACGGCTTGATCCGTTATGACTGGAACACCACTAACTATGAGCACAGCGATAACCACAGGGATTCCCAGGACAACAAATTGAAGTTGCGTTTTGAGCCATCCATCACCATCAATGAGAATTGGACTGGCCATTCTCAGATTGATTACAACATTGCTGTTGATAATACTGCTGATTTGGACGCTTCCACCCCGGGTAGTGTTACTGTTGAGAAGATTTGGACTGAGGGTGTATACGGCAAGGCTAATGTTAAGCTCGGTCGTTTCGGTTCCTTCTCCGATGCTTCCCATGGCCTCGTATTCGATACTCGCGTAACTGGTGCTGAGGTAGCTTATGCTCCTACTGAGAACTGGAAGGTAAAGGCTACTGCTGGTCGTTACAATACCAACGGAGAGTTGGCTGCTAGTGCTGGTAAGAAGCCTTATGGTACTTACTGGGCTGTTGAGGCTGGTTATCAGAATGGCAAGTGGGATGCAGGTATCGGCTACCACAATGTAACTGCTACCGAGACTTTCCAGGATGAGGCTAGTGATGATGGTTCCTTCCGTGTAGTTGACCTGGGTGTTGGCTATGCCTTCGACAAGAACGTAAAGCTGACTGCTGACTATGCTTTTGGTCCATCTGTTAACCGTTCAACTGGCAAGTTTATTGAAGCTGCAAAGAATGCTTACAGCATTCAGTTGAACTACAAGGGTGCCAACGCTGCTGACAAGGGTTCCTGGGGTGCTTATGTAGCATATCGCTCCTTGGCTCCATTCGCAGCTTTCGAGGCTACCTATGACCACAAGAATGGTTTTGCAGGTCTCCGTTCCTTGAAGGGTTGGGAGATTGGTGCTGACTACGCTTGGGCAAAGAACATCGTATCCACCTTCAAGTACTTCAACGGCAAGGATACCCTGCTCACCACTGATGACAAGGTTACCGGCGTATGGAGCCGTGTTGACTTCCTGTTCTAATCTTAGGATTAGCAAGTCACTCGCTTCAAAAAAGCATAAAAACAACGAAGGGCGGCTCATCGAGCCGTCCTTCTATTGTGTCAAATATATATATAAGCAAATATTAATGTCGAACATTATTGTTCTTGCAATTCACGCTACGATGTGATATACTAAAAACGCAGAATGACGCAAGCGTAAGACATATATACGCTGTAAAAACGAAAACCCCCGATGGCGGTCGGGGGTTTTCTATTCCTATTTTTAAGAGAGGCTTAATCTCCAGGCTTACTGCCTGCTGTTTAAGTGGCTGTCAAGCCATTTGCAGATATAATGCGTTACTATACCTGCCGTAACAGACACTATGAATGACACAAGCACCAACATATATACACCTCCTTTCTAGAGATTGGAGGTGGCAGCATCATCATTATAACATATCTTATGTATGTTCTCAATAAAAAATAAGATTTTCAAAATATGTTTTCGGTATGATAAAACGAATACAGAAACTATTGCGTCTATTGACGGCGAGGTTATACGGGCGAAAAGACGCGAAGACTGGAGGCGAGAATATATGACGCTGAACATTTTGATTGCACGTGAAAAGAAAAAGAGCGAAGAACAGGGCAGAATCGAAGGCCGCAATGAAGGACTATCCATTGCTACAACAAATAGCATTCGTGCTATCATGCAGACGCTGAATTATTCTGCCGAAAAAGCTATGGAAATACTAAAAATTCCAAAGAGCGAATATGGCAGATACTTAAATTTGTTGCAAGAGTAATATCTGCTCTGTTGTAAAATATGATATAGGTGAGTAGAGATATCGAACTGTATTTTTCTTGCAATTTATATATTTTTTTGCTATAATGACCGTGAGAACGACAAAAACGTTTCCATTTTCACCCAAACGAAAACCCCCGATGGGTAGATCGGGGGTTTTCTATTCCAATTTTTTAAAGGTGGACCAGCCTTTAGGCTGACTGCTCACGTATTACCCATCCAGCCATTTGCAAATGTAGTGGGAAACTACACCTGCCACGACAGATAACAAAAACGTACCAAACGTCTCCATCTTCACACCTCCTTCCCTGGGAGAAGGCAGATGAGCAGCATGTTTATTATAGCATAACTTATGTATGTTCGTAAAGCAGTTTGAATTTGTGTATTGAAACTTTATGGCACACAGCTGCAGCTGCTTTTGCAGACGGAGCAGCTGCGCCAGATGGATGTGCGGCAGTCGGTGGGAAACAGCAGGTACAACAAGGGGGATTATGTCTGCTGCCGGATTGAGAGCGGCAAGCAGATATGTGCGCCGGATTTTCGTTTTTTTAACGCCTGGTGCAAGAAAAATCTTGGGGGCGGCTCTACTCATTCCCTGCGCCATACTCACGCCACCATGCTGCTGGAGGCAGGGGAAACAATGGATGCTGTATCCAAGCGGCTGGGACACAGCAGCATCGCTATTACGGCCAAATATTATTCCCATGTGACGGAGAAGGGGAAGCTGAGGATGCGGGCAACCCTCGATAATCTTTTTCCTCCTGACAATGTAACTGGCTGACAATGTAACCGGCTGATATGGCAGTGAGGCTTGTTTTGTGGTATACTAGACGGAGCAATTATTTCGTGGGGGCGTGAGATTATGGCGAAAATAAAAAAAGCGGTAATTCCGGCGGCCGGCTACGGGACAAGATTCCTGCCTGCCACCAAGGCAACGCCGAAGGAAATGCTGCCTATCGTGGACAAGCCTACTATCCAGTATATTGTGGAGGAAGCCCTGGACAGCGGCATCGAGGAGATTCTGATTATCAGCGGCCATGCCAAGAGAGCCATTGAGGATCATTTTGATTCGGCACCGAACCTTGAGCGGGAGCTGGAGGAGAAGGGCAAGGAGGATTTGCTGGCCATAGTGCGGGAAACGGCAGACATCAATGTGCATTATATCCGCCAGAAGAAAATGCGCGGCCTGGGGGATGCCATTCTCTGCGCCAAATCCTTTATGGCGGGGGAGCCCTTTGCGGTGCTTCTGGGAGATGATGTAGTGTATGCGGACAGGGCAGGCGGACAGGCTCCGGCCCTGAAGCAGCTGATAGATATCTACGATGCCTATGGCGGCTCGGTGCTGGGGTGTCAGCAGGTGCCGGATGAGAAGGTTTCTTCCTATGGTATTGTGGCCGGCAGGGAGATTGCCGGTTCGCGGCTGGTGAAGGTCAGCGACATGATAGAGAAGCCGGAGCTGGGTGAGGCACCAAGCAATATGGCGGTGCTGGGGCGCTACATAATCTCCCCGACGGTGTTTGAGATTTTGGAGCATACACAGCCGGGCAAGGGCGGTGAAATCCAGCTGACGGATGCACTGAAGCAGCTGGCGGGGATTGAGCCGGTCTGGGCCTACTGTTTTGAGGGCAAGCGGTATGATGTGGGGGACAAGCTGGGGTTTTTGAAGGCCACGGTGGAGTTTGCCCTGCGGCGTGAGGATCTGGGACCGCAGTTCAGGAATTATCTGCAGGCACTGATGAAGGAGCAATAGTTATGAAGGTATTATTGGCAGGAGGTGCCGGGTATATTGGCACCCATACGGCAGTGCAGCTTTTGAAGGGCGGCTATGAGGTTGTTGTGGTGGATAATTATGACAACAGCTGCCCGGAGGCGGTGCATCGTGCCGAGGAGCTGGCCGGTGGCAAGATCGCCCTCTATGAAGCTGATATCCAGGATGAGGCGGCAGTAAGGGCGATTCTGGACAAGGAAAGGCCGGATACGGTGATTCATTTTGCCGGATTGAAGGCCGTGGGGGAATCTGTGGAAAAACCCCTGAAGTATTATCGCAATAATATAAATACAACTCTTTCGCTGCTGGAGGCTATGGCTGAAACCGGCGTGCAGAGGATTATTTTTTCCTCCTCGGCAACCGTGTACGGGGAGCAGAATCCATCTCCGTATAACGAGGGGATGCCCAAGGGTCTTTGCACAAATCCTTACGGCTGGACCAAATCCATGATGGAGCAGATTTTGTCTGATGCAGCTGTGGCAAATCCGGAGCTGGGGGTGGTGCTGCTGCGGTATTTCAATCCTATCGGCGCCCATGAGTCAGGGAGGATTGGGGAGGATCCCCAGGGGATTCCCAACAATCTGATGCCCTATGTGTCACAGGTAGCAGTGGGCAGGCGGGAAAAGCTGACGGTGTTTGGCGGTGATTACGACACGCCGGATGGCACTTGCCTGCGGGATTATATTCACGTCATGGACCTGGCGGACGGTCATGTGAAGGCGGTTGAGTTTGCGGCCGGGCACAAGGGCGTGGAGATTATCAACCTGGGCACCGGCAAGCCGTACAGCGTGCTGGATATTGTGAATACCTTCCAGCAGGTGAACGATGTGAAGGTGAGCTATGTTATCGGGCCGCGCCGTGCCGGGGATCTGCCGGTGTGCTACGCGGATGCGTCAAAGGCAAAGGCGGTGCTGGGCTGGGAAGCCAGGCGCACCCTGGCTGATATGTGCCGCGACAGCTGGAACTGGCAAAAAAATAATCCTGATGGCTACAGGATGTAAAAGAAATATTGCCAAATTATGTGAAATGTGCTACGCTGACTGTAGCGAAAGCTAAAGGTGATTAGTGCGTCCATGTGAGGCACGCAAAAACGCCCCGATGTGCCGTCGGGGCGTTTTCTATTCCTTTTATACAGGATGTAAAAGAGAAGTAATGTGATCTTGTGTTTTTTGCTGACGTGTGGTACAATTTAGTTGCAATGAAGTATGCAGTCTCCATAGGATACGCTGCACACGAAAAGCCCCGACCGACCATCGGGGCTTTTCTAGCGCATTTTTAGGAGTGGCTTATGCTCCTGATTATACTATACAGGCACAAAAGCGTAAATACGTTTTTGTGTTTTTTCTTGCCGTGATTTGTGATATACTATACGGGTAATATTTTCAAAAGTACAATTTATAAAGGTGGAATAAGGTTTTGAGTAATTTAGAAGTAGGTATTGTGGGATTGCCGAATGTGGGCAAAAGCACATTGTTCAATGCTATTACCAAGGCGGGGGCCGAGGCGGCCAATTATCCATTCTGCACTATAGAGCCGAATGTGGGCATCGTGGATGTGCCGGATCAGCGCCTGCAGGTACTGCATGAGATGTATAACTCCAAGAAGACCACGCCGGCGGCCTTCCGCTTCGTGGATATTGCCGGTCTGGTAAAGGGTGCCTCCCAGGGTGAGGGTCTGGGCAACAAGTTTTTGGAGCATATCCGTCAGGTGGATGCAGTGGCGCAGGTTGTCCGCTGCTTTGAGGACGGGGATATTACCCATGTGGAGGGCTCTATTGACCCTCTGCGGGATATTGAGATTATCAACACGGAGCTGTGCCTGGCTGATATGGAGGTGCTGGAGCGCCGCATGCAGAAGCTGGTGAAGCTGGCCAAGGCCGGTGTCAAGGAAGCCAAGGCGGAGCAGGCTGTTCTGGACAAAATAAAAGCAGCTCTCGATGAGGGCAGAACTGTCCGCAGCGTAGAGCTGTCTGATGATGAGCTGGCTCTTATCAGGGAGATGAATTTCCTGACCATGAAGCCTACCCTGTATGTAGCTAATGTAGGCGAGGATGAGGTTGCCACTGCCGATGCGGAAAATCCATACGTGCAGAAGGTAAAGGAGTATGCGGCTACCGAGGGTGCAGAGGTAGTAGCTATTTCTGCCCGGGTGGAGTCGGAGATTGCAGAGCTGGACGATGACGAGGCCAAGGAGTTCCTGCAGGAGATGGGATTGGAGCAGTCCGGACTGGAAAAGCTCATCCACGCCGCCTTTGACCTTTTGGGCCTCATGACCTTCCTGACGGCCGGCCCTGATGAGTGCCGTGCCTGGACCATTGTCAAGGGAACCACTGCCCCGAAGGCCGCCGGAAAGATTCATTCTGATATCGAGCGGGGCTTTATCCGGGCGGAGATTGTCAACTTTGATGATCTGGTAGCGGCCGGTTCTACTGCCGCCGCCCGTGAAAAGGGGCAGGTGCGCCTTGAGGGCAAGGATTATATCATGCAGGACGGCGACGTTACTTATTTCCGCTTTAATGTTTAAAGGCTTTAGCCCTGTTGCCCTTTCCTGGCTTTTTGGCAGGGGGGCCAGCTTTGCAGGCTTCAGCGGGGCAGGTCGTACAGCTCCGGGCGCCTGTCACGGAAGATGTTGATGTCGCTCCGTATCTGGCTTATCATGCCGGGCTGGAGATTGGCGTGGAGAATTTCGCCCTCCAGGTTGTCGGTGGAGCCCTGTGCCAGCAGGCTGCCCCACGGGTCATAGATGGCGGAGCCGCCACCCAGGTGCATGGCTTCTCCCAGATGGGAGGAAATGCCGTTGGCGGCGGCCACAAAGAACTGGTTCTCAATGGCGCGGGCCCTGAGCAGGGTATCCCAGTGCTGGATGCGCTCTACGGGCCAGGCGGCAGCCACAAAGAGGATGCTGATGTCCTGCAGGGCCAGCTGCCGCACCAGCTCCGGGAAGCGCAGGTCGTAGCAGATGATGATGCCGCATTTGATGCCGTCTATGCTGAAGGTGGTCAGCCTGCTGCCGGGGGTAAAATCCGTGTTTTCACCGGCAGGGGAAAAGAGATGGGTCTTTTCGTATACGGCGATGTTTTCACCGGTTCTGTCAAAAACATAGCAGGTGTTGTAGATTTTCTTTTTTCTTTCTACGGCAATGGACCCGGCAATGATGTTGACGGTATACTCCGAGGCCAGCCTGCTCATGTGCTTTTTCCAGATATCCTGACTGTCGGCGTATTCGCTGATTGGCTTCGGATAAAAGCCGGTGTTCCAAAGCTCCGGCAGCAGGACGGCGTCAGGACGCTGGTCACTGCTCATGGCCTTGTCCAGCATGGCGGCCATGGCATCCAGGTTGTGTTCAATGTTGCCCTCTTCAATGGGCAGCTGAAGAATGGATATTTTCATGATAGTGTAACTCCCTTTCTATAGATAGGATGATTTTTATGCCATTAAAATTTAATGTGGGAGATGTGGTCAGAATGCGCAAGGCTCATCCCTGCGGCAGCGATATCTGGCAGATTACTCGCACCGGCATGGATTTTGGTATGAAATGCCAGGGCTGCGGCCATTTTGTGATGATACCCCGTGTCAAATTTGAGCGGATGGTAAAAGCGGTGGTTACCGGGGCAGAATAGTCCTGCAGTCATTGCCATTTCATTTTGCCGTCGTATAATATATTCACAGTATATATTATATATCATTTGTACCCTGGGAAGGAAGTCTGTTTTTAGTGGATTTTTTCAAGAGCAAAGAAAAATGGATAGTTTCTGCGGCTGTGGCTGTGTGCGCCGTGGTGGTTCTGTGGGCAGGCGGCGTGGAGGCCGCCAGGGTTGACAGATATTTTGTGGATTATGAGGGAAATACCGGCTACTATGTGGATGTCAACTCCATTGAGCAGCCCAGCGAGCATGAGGTGGTGCTGGATTTGTATCTGGTGAAGCTGCACAGCAGGTACATGTACCGTTATCGGGCTTATTTTGATACTGTGGAGGGCTCCTATGAATACCGCAATGCCAAGGTGTACAACTATGAAACCAAGAAGCTGATGAGCGGCGCGGTGAATGTGCAGGAAAAGCTTTCCTACGGCAAGAGTACCATGCTGCAGGAGGTTGTGGAGTTTGCCCTGGACTGGAAGAAGAGCCATATATATAAAACTCAATACGGAGAAACATGGGAATAAATTAAAGGTGTTCAAAGGGGACACCTTTTTTTTATTGCTTTTTTGTGAAAAATGCAAAACCGCCTTTACAAATGTGTTTATGAAAGGTATACTATCACACGTAGTCGTTAAAGACTAATGTCTATGTACAGTGAACATTATAACAAAATGTACATAGATGTATACAAAAGGCATTATAAATGTTATAGGGGGAATTGTGTATGGATTTTGCAGCTATTATGAAGCAGGTGAATGACTTCGTATGGGGCCCCGTCATGCTGTGCTTTCTGGTAGGCACCGGTATTTTTCTGACGGTGCGCCTGAAGTTCAAGCCGTGGCTGAACCTGCCTTATGCGGTAAAGATGATTTTGACCAAGAAGGATAACACGGAGGGCGATGTTACGCCGTTCCAGTCTCTGATGATCGCTTTGTCCGCCACCGTGGGTACAGGCAACATCGTGGGGGTTGCCACCGCTATGGTGCTGGGCGGCCCGGGGGCCCTGGTGTGGATGTGGATTTCTGCCGCCTTTGGCCTCTCTACCAAGTACGGCGAGTCCGTGCTGGCAGTAAAGTATCGTGAAACCAACGAGCGGGGCGAGATGGCAGGCGGTCCGATGTATGCCATGAAGAACGGCATCGGCGGCGTGCCGGGCCGGGTGCTGGCTTTCCTTTTTGCAGTGTTTGCTGTCTGTGCTTCCTTCGGTATCGGCAACATGACCCAGGCAAACTCCATCGCCGCCGCCTTTAACACCAGCTTTGGCGTAGACCCTGCCCTGATTGGCTCTATTCTGGTTATTCTTTCCATGGTTATCCTGTTCAAGGGCGTGCGCAGTATCGGTGCTGTTTCCAGTATCGTTGTGCCTGCTATGGCGGCCTTCTACGTAGTGATGGCCATGATTGTTATCGTGGTTAATGCAGGCAACCTGCCGGCCGGTATCGGTGAGATTTTCCGGATGGCCTTTGCGCCGGAGGCTGTTGCAGGCGGCGTAGGCGGCTCCATTATCGCCTCCATGCTGACTGCCATGCGCTGGGGCGTTGCCCGCGGCGTGT
Source organism: uncultured Veillonellaceae bacterium (assembly GCA_945949525.1). GTDB lineage: Bacteria > Bacillota > Negativicutes > Selenomonadales > Selenomonadaceae > Anaerovibrio. The sequence goes on along the minus strand of CAMFES010000004.1, from coordinate 39,405 downwards.
TCTCCAATGAGGCAGGTCTCGGCTCTGCGCCGATTGCGGCTGCCGCAGCCAAGACGGACCATGCTTCCCGCCAGGGCTATGTAAATATGACCGGTACCTTCTTTGATACCATGGTTATCTGCGTGCTGACAGGTCTTGTTATCGCTTCCTCCGGCATGCTGGGCACCATTGACCCGGCTACCGGCAAGGCTGTTTCCGGCGCCCAGATGACGATTATGGCATTTTCTACAGTTTTTGGCGAGCATGCCCGCGTAATTGTTTCCACCTCCCTGGCGCTGTTTGCTTTTTCCACCATTCTTGGCTGGGAGTATTACGGTGAGAAGGCCCTGGAGTATCTGGTGAGCAATCACGATATTCTGGTGGCATACCGGGTTATTTTCTCCTTTATTACCTACATCGGCGCTACCCAGACATTGGATTTGGTATGGGACTTTTCCGATACGGCCAACGGACTGATGGCGATTCCGAACCTCATCTGCCTCCTGTGGCTCAGCAAGGATATTGCCAGGGAGTGCTTTGACTACGAGGAGCGCGTGGTAGTGCGCGAGAAAAAGGGTGAGAAGGTGGATTTGTCCGCTAGTGCCTGAATAATAATATAATAATGATATAATGCTGAAACAATCCCGTCTAGCCGTAGTCGGGATTGTTTTTTTGTGGTATACTAAGGGGGTTAGTAGCTTTCTTTAAGTATGGAGTGGTGGTTTTGGGAATCTGGAATCAGTTAATGTATATAGTGATGATGTTGTTTGCCCTGACATCAAATTTTTCCATTGCGGCTACCAGTGTGTGCATTGTGCTGGGGGCTGTGGTGGTGATTGCCCAGAAGGTGTGTACCGGCAGTTTGCCTGACATGGACAAGGGACTGGTCAAGATTGTGGCCTTTTATTGCGTTCTGCAGGTGGTGGCGGCGCTGATTGCCCCGGATCCGGCGGAGAGCCTTGGGGAAGTGTGGGGTACCATCTATCGCCTCAGCCCGCTGTTTATGGGCATCGGCTATTTGCAGACGCGGCGGCGCATGGCGTGGATTCTGGTGGCCTTTGCGGTGTCGGTGCTGGTCTGTGATGCCATGGGGGCATATCAGCTGGTGGTCTGGGATGATTATACTCCTATTGGCGCAAGCTCGGCGGCTTCCTTTTATGCCACCCATCTGATGATGGCCATACCGATTTTTTATCTTATGTGCCGTCAGGATGAAGGGGTTTTTGCCAACAGGACGATACCTGCCTTTATGCTGGCTTTTTCGGTGGTCATGTATGCCATCGTGTCCTGGAATGACTGGAGTGGCCAGGCTACCTGGGCGTCGGTGCTGAGCCAGAGCAGCTTTGTCAAGATATTCGTGGAGGGCGGCTTTGTGGGGCTGGCTTCCTTTGTGATGCTGCAGGGCTATATCCTGTATCGCCTTGTGAAGCTGTATCAGGCGGAAAAATCCATCAGCCGTTCCGTGAATACTGCCTCATACGGCATGATAGGCATACTGGTTCTGGCGGGGCTTCATCTTGAGGGCATGACGGAAAGCAGCATGCTGCAGATTTCCGTCATGCGTGAATACTGGCTGCTGATAGGGCTTTTGCTGGCGGCCGGCAAGATGAGATTGTTGGAAGCGGGAAAGCTTGAGTGATGGATGCGCCCGGTGGTTGGCGGCATGATGGAGAAATGCTATGGAATACAGGGATTGTAGCCTTCTGAGGTTTTTGACTGCCTGCGGGACACCCTACAGGATACTGGTGCTGGAGAGGCGGGAGTATCTGGCACCGCTGCGGGAGATGTTTCCCAATGGGGAGCTGTGGTGTACTGCAGCTGACAGGGATGTGGCCGATGAGGAGGATGTGCAGGGCCTTGGGGTGCACTGGGTGTTTGCGGATTATTTGTCCCGGCAGCTGCCCCTGGAGAAGGAGTTTTTTGATTATATTGTGGCGGAGGATGGGCTTTCGCAGGCGGCTAATCCACAGGATATTGCCTCCGGGCTGGGGCTTTACCTGAAGCCGACAGGCTACCTTCTGCTGAGCTTTGCCAACATGCGCCATTGGCGGATTATCAGCAATCTCATGGAGGGGCATTTTTATCATGTGTGTACCCGTGCCTTTACCCGTGATGAAATGACGAAGCTCATGGCGGCCTCCTTCTACAAGGATGTGCAGTTCCTGCCGGTGGAGGGAAGAAGGCCGCCGGAGGGGCTTGTTAAAAGGCTGGAGGCGGGAGGCTTTCAGAATATAGACAACGATTTGCTGACGGGGACGTGGCTGGTCAGGGCTGCCAAATCAACGCCGGAAATCATGGAGCTGAAGCGCATGTATACGCCTGTTATCCGGCAGAGGCTGGCTGTCCTGCTGCGGCGTCTGGAGTACGGCATCAGGCTGGATGGCGAGGGCAGGGACAGTCTGTCCCTCCTGTGGCAGCTGTGCAGGGAGCATTTCATCTTTCCTGCCTATCTGGCGTCCTTTGTCAAGGAAACAGTGGTACACACCAACAGCCTGCTGTGGCAGCTGTCCCCATGGCAGAAATCCGCTGTGGCGGAGCAGCGGGAGTTTTGGGCGGAGCTTCTGGAGGAAATGCAGGATGTGTATGAGGACAGGCAGGATTTTCAGGTGGTTATGGACTGGCGGCAGGGTCAGCCGGAGCCGCTGCCTGCCGGGCAGGTGCCGGACATGGCGGTGCCGCCGGGGACGCGGATTGCCTTTATAACCTGCGTGAACAGGCCGGAGCTGTATGGGGAGGCCTTGCTGTACATGAAGCAGCTGCGCCTGCCGAAGGGCATGGAGGCCGAGTTCATCCCCATAGAGGGGGCAGGCTCCATGTGCGGCGGCTACAATCAGGGCATGGCCAAAACATCCGCCGCCTACAAGGTGTATGTGCATCAGGATACGCTGATTGTCAATAAAAATTTTGTCTTTGACCTTTTGGCGCTGTTTGCGGATAAGAGCATCGGTGCGGTGGGCATGATAGGGGCGCGGAAGCTGCCGGCGTCAGGCGTGTGGTGGGATGCCATGCGCACCTGTGGCAGAGTGCTTCATGCCTGTGAGCCGGAATGCGTGGTGGAAACCGCCTGCATGGAGCCGGAGGGGGCCTGGGCGGAGGTTGAGGCCGCGGACGGGCTTTTGCTGGCAACAGCGGTGGATGTGCCCTGGCGGGAGGATTTGTTTGACGGCTGGCATTTTTATGATGTCAGCATGTGCAAGGAGCTGCAGAGGCGCGGGTACAAGGTTGCCCTGCCGCGGCAGGAGAGCTTCTGGTGCATCCATTGTCCGAAGGAAAAGCCGCTGGACGGGTCATACAAGTTGTACCAGAGGCGTTTTTTGCGGGAGTACGGCAGTGAGCTGGCTCCTGAAATATAGTATGTGGTGATAGAGGATGGAACTGGAAGTTGTAAATGAGTGGGTAAAATCAGCAGAGGGATGTTTTGCCCGCGGTGATATGAACAGCATGCGGGCCTGCGGGCAGCAGCTTCTGGAGGAAGAGCCGGACAGTCCGGAGGGACTGGCACTGGTGGCAGAGGCTTCCGTCTATCTGCAGGATTTTGATACGGCGGAGGAATATCTGGAGCGGTTCTGGGGTCTGCCAAGCCAGCGCAGTGCCTCAGCGGCAAACCTGCGGGGACTTTTGGCGGCGGCGGTGTTTTTTGGCGCCCGCTATGAGCTGGACAGGGCCATGCCTGCCTATGAGCAGCTTTTTAATCGCTATCAGGAGGGTATCAGAAAGGGATTGTCTGCCAGGCATCGTTTTATTTCCGGCCAGCCGGGCTGGAATGAGCTTGACAGGCGGCTGGTCATGCGGGGCTACAGCTTTTATGCTGATACCTGCCTTTTGGCGGGGGAAACGGAAAAGGCGGCAGAGGCGGCCTTTATGGTGAGCAGCATGTTGGAGGACAGGGCGGCAGGAGCAGGTTATTTCAGCAAGGGATTGTTTTTGAGCAATTACCGGGCGGCTGATTCTCAGAGCCTGGCGGCGAAGCATGCCCAGTATGGCCTGATGTATCCGGAGCAGGTGGGCTTTCCCCACGATGTCAGCACCCGAAGAAAGCCTCACGCCCTGCGCATCGGTTATATTTCCCCGGATTTTCGCCTCCATGCGGCGGCATATTTTTTTACGGCACTTTTGAAGGACGGCAATCATACGGAATTTTCGGTGTATGGCTATTCCACCTGCAGGGAGGATCACATCACCCAGCGTTTCAAGAAAATGGCTGACCGCTGGCGGGATGTCCACGGGCGTACGCCCCAGGAGATTGCCAGGCTGATTCATGATGACCGCATAGATATACTGGTGGATTTATCAGGGCACAGCCAGAACAGCTGCCTGCCGGTGCTGGCCTGCCGCCCTGCGCCGGTGCAGGTGTCAGGCATTGGCTATATCAACACCACGGGCCTTCCGGCGGTGGATTATTTTTTGACGGATGAGTGCTGCATGCCAAAGGGTGAAAGGCAGGGCGGTTTTTCCGAGATACCTCTCCGGCTGCCCCGCTGCCATCTGTGCTATCGGCCGGAAACCATGCGGGAGCTGCGCTCTCAGGGACATAATGCCCCCGGTATAGAGCGGGGGTATATTACCTTTGGCAGCTTCAACAGCTTTGCCAAGGTGACTGATGCCATGCTGGTGCAGTGGCGGAATATTCTGCAGGCAGTGCCGGAGTCGCGGCTGGTCATCAAGTGCAAAATCTGCAGCGTGCCGTCAGGGCAGGAGATTGTGCGTCAGCGCTTCCGCAGGCTGGGCGGAGATGCAGACAGGCTGGAGCTTCGTCCCTTTACGCCGGATTATCTCACCCAGTACAACGATATCGATATTGTCCTGGACACTGCTCCCTATAATGGCGGACTGACAACCTGCGATGCCCTTTATATGGGGGTGCCGGTGATTGCCCTGCGGGGCAGGACCCACGGCTCCCGCTACGGGGCGTCCATTTTGACAGCGGCCGGGCTTCCGGAGCTGGTTGCCAACAGCTCCAGGGATTATGTGGCAAAGGCCGTTCAGCTGGCCAGCAACGGCATCCTTCTGAACAAGCTGCACCGTGAGCTGCCTGATATGATGCGCAATTCCCGATTGATGGACGGCAAGGCATACATGCAGGATGTGGAGGCCGCCTACAAAAAAATCTGGCAGCACTATTGCAGCGGCAGCCTGTTGCCGATAAAATAGGTAACAGATTTTGTATTTGCAGGAAAAGCCATGTGGTGCATTAGCATGTGTCAGCCTGCGGTTTACCCGCAAAAACATCATGTTACATATTAGCAGACTGGTAAGCAGCAGGGCATGTACCCCGAAAAAACCTTTGTTGCGCCTCGTTACTTCATTCATCAGAGTGCGAAGCACGATAGATGAATGTTAGTAACGCGAGGCACAACTAAGAGCGAGAGCGGGTTTTTGAGGGGTATTGCCCTGATGCGGTACCTGGCACTAAATACGGTACTTGGCACTAAATACGGTATCTGGTACTACAAAAGGAGGGAATTTTATGGATTACATGAGCATAGCGGCTATGTCCGTGGGCCTGCATCAGCAACAGCTTGACATGCAGGTAGGGACATCGGTGCTGAAGATGGCCATGGAAACATCGGAAACGGCAATGATGGATATGCTGGAAACAATCGACGTATCCGCACTTACCGGTGTAGGGGGAAACATTGATATTCTGGCGTGATTTTTTTTGTGTGATTTTTTGACGTTATTTTTTGTGACGGGTGCTGACAGGATGAGCAGCGGTGTGCCCGAAAGTCTCAAAAGAAGAGTTGTCAGAAAATTTTACTTGCTTTTTTTCACTCAGGCAAGTATACTAGGTCGTAGTAGGATGTCTCTTTGTCCACCTGGGATTAGGTAAAAGAAGTAAGCGCACATATGGGATATTCAAAAATTATAATGGGGGATTTTTTTCATGGCATTTGTAGACGAGACTTTAGTATGTAAGGACTGCGGTAAGGAATTCATCTTCAGCGCAGGCGAGCAGGAATTTTACGCAGAAAAGGGCTTTGAGAACAAGCCGGTTCGCTGCCGTGATTGCCGCGACAAGAGACGTCGCAATCGTGAGGGTGGAGAGAAGGAACAGCGCCAGATGTTCACCGTGGTATGCGCTGAATGTGGCAAGGAGACCGAGGTTCCATTTGAGCCGAAGAATGACCGTCCGGTGTATTGCCGCGACTGCTTCCAGGCCAAGAGAAACGGTTGATATGATTTGGCTGTCTGGCGGCATGTCCGGCAGCGGTAAAATCGCATAATTTTATGTGGCAATGAAGCCCAGGATTCGTAAATGTTTCTTGGGCTTTATTTTATGACTGGCGATTGTTGAACCAGTAAAATGTTATTTGAAGCAAGGGGGATTTTTTACATGGCAAAGAAATTATTGGTGTTGTGCATGGCTGCCCTGATGGCTATGGCTGCTTTGGTTGCGGGCTGCGGCGGTGAGCAGAAGGCTGCTGAGAGCGAGAAGGTCCTGAAGGTTGGCGTAAATGCAGACTTCGCTCCGTTTGAGTTCCAGGACGAGAACGGCAAGGAGTATCAGGGCTTTGATATGGACCTGATCCGTGCCGTAGGCGAGGAAATGGGCTACAAGGTAGAGATTAACAACCTGAACTTTGACGGCTTGATTCCTGCCCTGGAGGCTGGCAACATTGATGTCTGCATTTCCGGCATGACCATCAATGAGGAGCGCAAGCAGAAGGTTAACTTCTCCGATCCTTATTACAAGTCCGGCCTGTCCATCATCGTGGCAAAGGACAACGATTCCATCAAGAAGTTCGAGGATTTGCAGGGCAAGAAGGTTGCCGTGCAGATTGGCACTACCTCCGCTGCCGAGGTAAAGAAGATTGAGGGCGTTGAGGTAAAGGAGTTCAATTCCTCTGCTGATACCTTCATGGAGCTTCGTGCTAAGGGCGTTGATGCAGTGGTAAATGACCGTCCTGTAAATGACTACTATATCATGAAGAGCGGCGAGACCAACGTAAAGGCACTGCCTGACCTTTTGACCTCCGAGGATTACGGTATTGCCGTATCCAAGAAGAACGAAGAGCTTCTGAACAGGGTGAATGATGCACTGAGAAAGCTGCATGAGAACGGCAAGTATGACGAGATCTTCACCAAGTGGTTCGGCACTACCAGCAAGTAATTGGTGCTGTCATGCTGCCGGCCTGCCCAGGCAGTGCCTGTGGTGCAGCGGCTGGCAAAACCATGCAAATTACATAAGTAATGCAAAATGCACTGTTGCTTTGGCGATGGTGCATTTTTATTTTGTTGACACTAGTGCTTTGGTTTCATATAATATGTTAGTAATATTATTTTAGAGGACGTGTATGGATATGAATTTGAATGTTGATCTGATGATCAATTCACTTCCCCTGCTGATTGCAGGTGCCGGAATTACGATACAGATTACGGCTATTTCGGTGGGACTGGGCCTGATTATCGGCATGTTTGTGGGCATTGCCAGGATTTCTAATGTCAAACTGCTGCGCTGGCTGGCGGCAATCTATATTGATTTTCTGCGGGGGACGCCGCTGCTGGTGCAGATTTTCCTGATTTACTTTGCCCTGCCGGTACTGCTGGGGCAGAGGGTGGACCCGTTCATTGCAGCTATTACTGCCTGCGGCATCAACAGCGGTGCCTACATCGCTGAGATTTTCCGGGCCGGTATTCAGGCTATTGATGAGGGGCAGATGGAAGCAGGCAGGTCTTTGGGCATGACCTGGGTGCAGACCATGCGCTATATCATCGTGCCCCAGGCCTTCAAGAACATTGTGCCGCCCCTGGGCAACGAGTTTATTGCGCTTCTCAAGGATTCCTCCCTGGTGTCCGTTATCGGCTTTGAGGAGCTTACCCGCCGCGGCCAGCTGATTATTGCCCGCACCTACGGCTCGCTGGAAATCTGGATTACCGTGGCGATTATCTATCTGATAATGACGCTGACGATTTCCCGTCTGGTAGCATATCTGGAGAAAAGGTTGGATACGAAATGATTGATATAAAGAATTTGCATAAATCCTTTGGGGATCATGAGGTGCTGAAGGGAATAGACCTGCACATCAATCCCCAGGAGGTAGTGGTTATTATCGGGCCGTCTGGCTCCGGCAAAAGCACCCTGCTTCGCTGCATGAATCTTTTGGAGGAGCCTACCAGCGGCAGCGTGGTTGTGGACGGCATTGACCTGACCGGGGACTCTGACATCAACAAGGCCAGGGAGGAAATTGGCATGGTGTTCCAGCGGTTCAACCTGTTTCCTCACATGACTGTCCTGCAGAATATTACCCTGGCGCCAATCAAGGTGCGCAACATGGCCAAGGATGAGGCGGAGAAAATCGCCAGGGAGCTTTTGGAGCGCGTGGGGCTGGCAGACAAGGCAGATGCCTATCCGCCGCAGCTTTCCGGCGGCCAGCAGCAGCGGGTGGCCATTGCCAGGGCTCTTGCCATGCGCCCGAAGGTAATGCTCTTTGATGAGCCTACCTCGGCACTGGACCCGGAGATGGTAAATGAGGTGCTGGATGTAATGAAGAGCCTTGCCAATGAGGGAATGACCATGGCGGTGGTCACTCATGAGATGGGGTTTGCCCGTGAGGTGGGGGATCGCCTGTTGTTCGTGGACGGCGGCAATATCATCGAGCAGGGCCCGCCAAAAGAAGTATTTGAAAATCCTAAAGAGGAGCGGACGAAGCTGTTCCTGTCCAAAGTGCTGTAATATAAAAAGAGGCATCGGATACATCAATATCCGGTGCCTTTGATTTTTTCAACTAGCTAATATACGCTATATGCTCAGTATTCGGACTCGATGAGGCCGTACTTTCCGTCGCTGCGGCGGTATACCACGCTGACGGTTTCGGTGTCTGCATCGCGGAATACGAAGAAGTCGTGATTGAGGAGATTCATCTGCATGATGGCTTCCTGCACATCCATCGGACGCACATTGAACTTCTTCTTCTTGACGATAGGGAACTCGTCCTCCTCGTCAGGAATTGCCGGTGCGAAAGGCGCAGCGGCAAAAGCCTCATCCAGCAGGGTGCCATCACGGAAACGACGCTGCATCTTGGTCTTATGCTTGCGAATCTGACGATCCAGCTTTTCGATAACCAAATCGATGGATGTGTACATATTGTTAGTTACTTCCTGACCACGGAGCAGCACTCCCTGTACAGGAACGGTTACCTCAACCTTCTGGCGCTCCTTTGATACGCTGAGCAGCACAGAAATGTCGCCCACGTCGTTGAAGTAGCGGGTAACCTTGCCGACGCGCTTCTCCACGTAATCCCTCAGGGCAGGTGTAACTTCTACATTTTTTCCTCTAATAGTGAATGTTGCCATAATAACATCCCCTTTCTAGTAGACTATGGTTGTTATATTCGCCGCAAGCATGCAAAAACCCTCTTTTTCGGAGAAAAATATTTGTGAAATTTTGACTTATAGTTGATACTTTGATAAACTAATGTAGAGTTTTTGTAGATTGTATCTTAATTATAGATGAAACCATGAAATAGGAGTGAGTTCATGCTTGGTATTTTTAAACGCTTTTTGGGCGACAACAATGATAAAGAGATTAAGCGCCTTCGGCAGATTGTAGAGAAGATTAATTCCTATGAGGACAGCCTCAATAATCTCAGTGATTCTTCTCTGACCCGTTATACGGAAAAGTTCAAGGACAGGCTGGCTGCCGGTGAGACCCTTGATGATATTCTCCCGGAGGCTTTTGCGGTGGTTCGGGAGGCCTCGAAGCGTGTGCTGGGCATGCGTCATTTTGATGTTCAGATGATGGGCGGTATCTGCCTGCATGAGGGCAGGATTGCCGAGATGCGTACCGGCGAGGGCAAGACCCTGGTTGCTACACTGCCTACCTATCTGAACGCTTTGACTGGCAAGGGCGTGCATATCGTTACGGTCAATGACTATCTGGCAAAGCGCGACAGCATTGAGATGGGGCGTCTGTACAACTTTCTGGGGCTGAGCGTAGGACTTATCCGCCATGATATGGACTTCCCGGAGCGCAAATTTGCCTACAGCTGTGATATTACCTTTGGCACCAACAACGAGTACGGCTTTGACTACCTCCGTGACAATATGGTGGTGGACCTGAATCAGATGGTGCAGAGGGAGCTGAACTTCGCCATCGTGGATGAGGTGGACAGCATTCTCATCGATGAGGCCAGGACGCCGCTGATTATTTCGGGACCTGGCTCCAAGTCCACCGACAGCTATGTGAAGATGGCCAAGGCCGTGGAGCATCTTAAGGAGGGTACGGATTATACCGTTGACGAAAAGGCCAAGACCGTGGCTCCTGCCGACAGTGCCGTTCCGAAGATTGAGAAGCTGGTGGGAGTCAAGAACCTCTACGATCCGGAGAATATCGAGATGTCCCACTGCTTTACGGCAGCCCTGCGGGCCAAGGCCCTGATGAAAAGGGATCGTGACTATGTAGTCAAGGATGGCGAGATTGTCATCGTGGACGAGTTTACGGGTCGTCTGATGGAGGGGCGCCGCTATTCTGACGGCCTGCATCAGGCCATAGAGGCCAAGGAGGGGCTGGAGGTGCGCCGGGAGTCCCAGACACTTGCGTCCATCACCTTCCAGAACTACTTCCGCATGTACGGCAAGCTGTCCGGCATGACCGGTACCGCCAAGACCGAGGAAGACGAGTTCCTGAAAATCTACAAGCTGCCGGTAATCGTGATTCCGACCAACAGGCCGGTGGCCCGCATCGATCATCCTGATGTTATCTACAAGACGAAGCGTGCCAAGTACAAGGCTGTTGCCAATGACGTGGCGGAAATCCACGCCAAGGGGCAGCCGGTGCTGATTGGTACTACATCCATAACCCAGTCGGAGGAGCTTAGCCATATCCTGAAGGAGCGCAATATTCCTCATAGTGTGCTGAACGCCAAGTTCCACGAGCAGGAGGCGGAGATTATTGCCGATGCCGGACAGAAATCCGCCGTGACCATCGCCACCAACATGGCCGGCCGCGGTACCGATATAAAGCTGGGTGAGGGCGTGCCGGAGCTGGGGGGCCTTTTCATCGTGGGCACTGAGCGTCATGAGTCACGCCGTATCGACAATCAGCTCCGTGGCCGTGCCGGCCGTCAGGGTGACCCGGGCGAATCCCGTTTCTATCTGTCCCTGGAGGATGATTTGCTGCGCCTCTTTGGCTCCGACAATATCTCCAGCATCATGGACAGGCTGGGCATGGGCGAGGATGACCCGATTGAACACAAGCTGATAACCCGTTCCATTGCCAATGCCCAGAAGAAGGTGGAGGGCAGGAACTTTGATATGCGTAAGCACGTCCTGCAGTATGACGATGTGATGAACCAGCAGCGTGAGGTTATCTATGCCGAGCGCAGGAAGGTGCTGAAGGGCGAAAATCTCCGTGAGCATATCCTGTCCATGATTGGCGGGATTATTGAGGCGGAGATGAATCAGTATGCCAACGAAAAGCTATATCCGGAGGAGTGGTCCCTGGATGAGCTTATCAAGGATGCGGAGAGTATCTATGCGCCGACCGGCAGGCTGAAGCTGGAGGAGCTGGAGGAAATGAGCCGCGACGAGGTGCAGGATTTCCTGAACCGGATGGCGGAGGAATCCTACGCCCAGAGAGAGCGGCTCTTTGGCGAGGCCAACATGCGGGAGCTGGAAAAGATTATTATGCTCCGGGTGGTGGACAACCGCTGGATGGAGCATCTGGACCGCATGGATATGCTTCGTGAGGGCATCGGGCTTTTGGCCTACGGCCAGCGCAACCCGCTGATTGAGTACAAGATTAAGGGTCATGAGATGTTTGGCCAGATGATAGATTCTATTCAGAACGATATTGCTTCCCTGATCTTCAGGGTGAATATCATCACTCAGGAGCAGCAGGAGGCTATGGAGCGGGAGGCTCAGCAGCGCATGGCAGCGGCAAGGCAGACCCACGGTGACGAGTCTGATGCCGCGGTCAGAAAGCAGCCGGTAAAAAACACCGGCAAGGTGGGCAGAAATGATCCCTGTCCATGTGGCAGCGGCAAGAAGTACAAGAACTGCTGCGGCAGGAAAGAGTAAGATTAAGGAGTGAATATAATGCTGGAGGATTTGAAGCCGGAAATCACGGCTCTCCAGGGGCGTCTGGCAGAGATGGAAAAGGCTCTGGATGTGGCCCGCAAAGAAGAAAAAATAGCAGAGCTGGAATACAAGATGGGGGAGCCTACCTTCTGGGATAATCCGGAGGAGGCCCAGCGCATCAATCAGGAGCTGAACGATGTAAAAATCAGCGTGGACAAATACAAGGCTCTCCTGGCCAAGTATGACGATGTGCAGGTAATGTGGGAAATCGGCATGGATGACAAGGATGAAAGCGTAGAGGCGGATGTCCGTGAGGACATGGATGCCATCAACAGGGCGCTGGAGGAGCTGCAGCTGGAGGTGCTGCTGTCCGGCAAGTACGATGCCAACAACGCCATCCTCACCCTTCATGCAGGTGCCGGTGGCACCGAGGCACAGGACTGGACCAGCATGCTGCTGCGCATGTACGGCAGGTATGCGGAGCGTCACGGCTTTACGGTGGAAACTGCTGACCTGTTGCCGGGGGATGAGGCCGGAGTAAAGTCGGCCACCCTCTTTATCAAGGGGCACAATGCCTACGGCTTCCTGAAATCCGAGAAGGGCGTGCATCGCCTGGTGCGCATTTCACCATTTGATTCTGCGGCACGCCGCCATACATCCTTCTGCGCCTGTGATATCATGCCGGAGCTGGACGATACCGTAGAGGTGGAAATCAACATGGATGATGTGCGTGTGGACACCTACCGCGCCAGCGGTGCCGGTGGTCAGCACATCAACAAGACATCTTCTGCTGTACGCATGACCCATGAGCCTACCGGCATTGTGGTACAGTGCCAGAATGAGCGCTCCCAGATTCAGAATCGTGAGCAGTGCCTGAAGATGCTTCGGGCCAAGCTATTTGAGCTGGAGGAGGAAAAGAAGGAAAAGGAGATTGCTGCTCTGGAGGGCGATCAGCAGAAGATAGAGTGGGGCAGTCAGATTCGTTCCTATGTGTTCCATCCGTACAACATGGTCAAGGATCACCGCACCAGTGCGGAGACAGGCAATACTCAGGCAGTGATGGATGGCGAGCTTGATATGTTTATCGAGGCATTTTTAAGGGCAAAGGCTAATCATCAGCTCTAAGTATACAGGAGGTTGTATGCGCAGATTTGGTGTTGTTTTGGCGGCTGTGCTGGCCTTGGCGGCGGCCTTTAGTCAGCTGGTGCTGCCGGGACTGATGGAAAACAGGCTGGGAAGCCTGATACAGAAGGAGCTTCAGGCCAAGACCGTAGACGTGGATTTGCGGTCCATGCCGGGAGTGCGGCTGCTGGCCGGACAGGCAGATGGGATAGACATTGTTGCTGACAGGGCGCAGCTGGGGGATATTCAGGTGGAGAAGCTGACCCTGCACGGGGAAAATGTGCAGGCGGATTTTTCGGCCCTGGACAAGCGTGACGGCTCGGCCATAAGGTCGGCGGACAGACTGGAGCTGACGGGAACCATTACCAGCCAGGCCCTGCAGGATATGCTGGAAAAAAAGCTGGACAAGGTGGAAAACCTCACAGCTTCCATGGACAGAGACAAGCTGACGGCTGCCGGACAGGTAAAGCTCATCGGGCGTGTGGCTGATATCCATCTTGAGGGAAGGGTGCTGGCAAAGGACGGCGGCCTGTATTTCCACATGACACAGCTGGATATCAAAAACGCCGTTTTCGGGCAGGCCGTGCTGGGCAATTTCTTTGGTGATATCCTTCTGTTCGACCTGTACAATTCTCCGGTAAGGGCGGAGATTGACGATGTGGAGCAGCATGATGGCTATGTGGTCATAAGGGCCGTGGCAGGAAATTGATGTGTCATAGATTGATGCGCGGAAAGCGGCATTCAGGCGGGGCATCCCGCGATAAGGATATGAAGAGATGAAGCAGTTCAAGTATAATAAGTTTTTAATATTGCTGATTGCAGTCGGACTTCTGGCTTCACTGGTGATTGATGTGGAGCGCTATCAGGTGGAGCAGCAGAATAAATCCATTGAGCTGATTATGGATTATGAGGATCTGGTGGAGCTGGCTGAGAAGGAGGGCGTAGCGCCTGAGGCCGTAATGGCAAAGGCGAAGGAAGCAGGGGTTACCTCCCTGGCTGTCTATGAAACCACCTTCAAGAAGCTGAATGTCAACGGCAAGGCCACCGCGGTCAACGGCAGCACCATCCTTGCCAACTATCAGAATGGCGGCATCAGTGATGAGGGCTGGCGCAGGCTGGTGGAGAGCGGGCAGATTAAGGGCACCAACGTATATGTGACGGGACATCATCAGCAGACCTTTCAGGAGGTACATGAGGATCTGGTGCGCCGTCTGGGCAGTGACAGGGTAAAGGAGATGACTGTCAGTGGTCAGCGGGTGCTGGAGGTAAAGGCCAACTATGAAGAGTTTGAAAAGATGGATCTGGGCATGCCGACGGATGAGATGCAGGCTGTCAATGATGCAGGCTTTTATGTACTGGCCCGGCCTACCAACTATCGCCAGTGTACCCGTGATGATGTTGATGCTTTTTTTGACCGGCTGGATGGCTTCAGGGTTTCCGGCATAGTTTTCTCCGGTTCCCAGACCCTGGGAGCGCCGGATGAGTCGGAGTACATGGCGGAGCAGATGCTGCAGCGTGACCTGACCCTGGGCATGATCGAGGGGGTAACTCAGCTGCAGTTCTTCCATCAGGATGGCATGCTGGAGATTGCCAAGGCTATGGACTACAAGTCTGCCCGTCTGTATTCCATTCCGAAGGATGAGCAGAAGAAGATGAAGATTGGCGAGGCGGTTGACCGCTGGGGCACTACGGATGATGAGCGCAATATCCGCTTTAACCTGCTGAAGACCTTTGAGAAGCCTGCGCCGGGTATGACACTTCTGGAAACCAATATGACTTATGTGTCCGGTGTCAGGGACAAGCTGGAGGCTCAGGGCTTTACCATGGGCAGGGCGGGAGTGTTTGAGCATTTCTATCCTTCAAGCCTGCTGCGTGCGCTGGTGCTTTTGGGCGTTGTGGCTGGCGGCGTTCTTTATCTTACGCTGGTGATACCGGGGATGAAGCCGAGGTATGTCTACGGCATGTTGCTGGTACTGGGACTGGCGGCTGTTGTGCCGGTTTTGATGGGGCATGGCAACAAGCTCCGCGTAGTGGCCGCACTGGCGGCGGCCAATGTTTTTCCTGCCATTTCCGTGCTTTGGATGCTGGACCGCATCAGAGGGCGCATTGTGCAGGAAAGGTACGGCCTGCTGCGCATGATTGGCACGGGTATTGCCGCATTGGCTGTTTGTGGTATAATGTCTTATGTGGGGGCGGCTTATCTGTCCGGCTCCCTGGCGGATACGGAGTATCTGCTGGAGGTAAATATCTTCCGGGGCATCAAGCTGACCTTTATCATGCCGATTGTGCTGGTGGCTGTGGGCTTTTTGCAGAGATTTGATGTCTTTGATGGCAGGATGGATGATACAGAGGGCTTTTTGGAGCAGTTCAAGAAGATGCTGAATATGCCTGTCAAGGTGAAGACACTGCTGGGCTTGTTCCTGGTGCTGGTAGCAGGCGTGGTCTTTGTGGCCCGTTCCGGCCATACCATGGGTATGCCTGTATCTTCCCTTGAGCTGAAGTTCAGGGATTTTCTTGAACAGGCTATGTATGCCCGCCCGCGCACCAAGGAATTTATGATCGGGCATCCGGCCTTTATGCTGGCGTCGATGGCCTGGTTCCGCAAGTGGCCGACTATGGTGCTGTTTGTGCTGGTGTTGGTGGCAACTATCGGTCAGGGCTCCATGGTGGAGACCTTTGCCCACATGCGCTCACCTGTCTTTATGTCCTTTGCCAGAGGCATTGGCGGACTGGTACTGGGAGCGGGCGTGGGAGCCATTTGCATGGTGCTGGTGGATTTGTGGATTAAATATGTTGCCCCGAAGCTTGCGACGGAGAAAAGGAATGACAACAGAGCATGAGTAATGTTGTAATTTCCGGATATTACGGCTCCAGGAATGCCGGCGATGAAGCTATGCTGGCGGCTATGGTAGAGGTTTTATCGGATTTGAATCCAAAAGTGAATATAACTGTTATATCTGCCAATCCGGAGGATACCAGGCGGCGCCATAGCGTGAATGCTGTGGGCTGGCTGGACCTGCGGGGGATTTTTGTTGCCGTCAGGAGGGCTGATTTGCTGATTAGCGGCGGCGGCAGCCTGCTTCAGAATGTTACCAGCCGCAGAAGCCTGTACTATTATCTTTTGATTATCTGGCTGGCGGAGCTTGTAGGAACGCCTGTGATGCTCTACGCCCAGGGGATAGGGCCGATTAATGGAGGCTTTGCGCGCTGGTTTATGGGCTACATAGGTAATCGCGTCAAGATGATTACCGTCCGGGACAGAGGCTCCCTGGCGGAGCTGAAGGCGCTTGGCATCACCCGTCCGCCCATTGAGCCTACCGCGGACCCTGTGCATGCTATTCACCAGGTGGACAGGGAGAAGGGGCGGCAGATTCTGCAGCGCTATGGCGTGACTGTGGGCGAAAAGCCGCTGGTATGCATTTCTGTTCGGGAGTGGTGCGGCATGAACCACTACAAAGAGGTAGTGGCCCGGGCGGCAGACAGGATTGTGGAGGAGTTCGGGGCCCAGGTGGTATTTTTGCCGATGCAGTATCCGGAGGATGTGCGGACAGCGGAGCTGGTGGCATCCATGGCAAAGCATGAGGTGACGATACTGCCGGAGGAATACATGACCGGCGAGCTTTTGTCTATTGTGGGCAATATGGAATTATTGATATCTATTCGGCTTCATGCCCTGATTTTTGCCGGGGTGATGGGGGTGCCGATGATTGGCATTTCCTATGACCCGAAGGTTGACCGCTTTTTAGAGTCGGTGGGGGAGCAGCCTGTTGGCACGCTGGAGAATGTGGAGTTTGAAAAGCTCATGGAGCAGATTCGTGGCAAGTGGAATGGCAAGGCCGGGTTCAGCCAGCAGAATGAACAGCTTTTTGATGATTTGCGCCGCCTGGCCATGCGCAATGCGGAGCTGGCCTACGATGTGATTGGCAAGGCGTGAATGATAATATCATGCGTTTATGTAAATTAATATGAATTATGCAAAATCCCCGGATTCAGGCTTTGAATCCGGGGATTTTTCTGGTTAATGCCTATGATTACGCGGAAGGCAGAAGCTCCTCCATCAGCTTTTTCTGGTAATCCGGGTCGGAGGTGGCACGAGTCAAATCATCAAAACGGCCATCCCGGATGAGGATGCTGTTCAGGGTGTTGATATTGTTGATACCCTGGCGTTCGCCTTCGATCCTGCCCTGGCGCTCTCCTTCGATCCTGCCCTGGCGCTCTCCTTCGATTCTGCCCTGGCGCTCGCCCTCGATTCTGCCCTGGCGTTCTCCCTCGATTCTGCCCTGGCGTTCGCCTTCCAGCCTGCCCTCATAATGACCGAGTTCCTTGCTCTTTTCCAAAAGTTCGTCCCAAATATTGCTCATGCTGCTCACTCCTTCGTCGCTTTCCTTGAATTGCCGGACACGCTCTGCCAGCACAGGGTAGTTCATTTCATCAGCCTGTGTGCAGAAGAAATCGTGCATCAGCCTGCCGACGGCATCATCACCGCGATATGCGCCGTTGACATAAATGATGTGCGCACCATCATTGACAGGCTCGCCTGTTTCCATGATGCAGCGTTCAATGTGATACATAGGCAGGGCGCCTTTGAATCTATCATTTTCGGTGATGAAAATAACATAGGTTTCGGCAAGCTCTTCGCCGTATACGCCAATATCCTCCTGGTTGGCATCCATGTAGCTGCTGTTGCGGCGCGCACGCCTGATGCCAGCGCCGCTGTCAGCGCGCTGGATTTCTATATTCACTATTTTACCATCAAACACCGCTCGAATGTCAAGCCGTATTTCCTGCCCCTGCAGGCTGGTTATGGTGTACTCCACCTGGCTGGAAATAACCTTCAGATCCGGTTTTTCCAGCACAATCTGCAGAACCAGCTCTACGCATTCATCATGTCCCTCGAACACCTTGCGCATAAACGCATCGTCT
The DNA here is from genome assembly GCA_945949525.1 of uncultured Veillonellaceae bacterium. Classification (GTDB taxonomy): domain Bacteria; phylum Bacillota; class Negativicutes; order Selenomonadales; family Selenomonadaceae; genus Anaerovibrio. The sequence continues at coordinate 21,363 of CAMFES010000004.1, read as the reverse complement.
ATCAGGCGCAGCTTGTATTTTATGGCATAGACTGCCTGCGCCTTGAGTTCCTCCATTGTAATCAAATCAATCCCTCCCTGCAAAAAAGCAAATAAAATGGTACATACATATTATAACATGTTAAAGATGATAAGGGAATATATTTTTTGAAAATAAGTTTACAAAGTAAGGGCGTTGTGAAAATAGCTGTTATTGCCAATGGGATGGACATCAATTGAGAAAATGTTTTGTTTGTGGCGCGGGGGGTGTCGCGGTGTATCGCGGGGTGTGGCAGTAACCTGGTCGAAAACCCGCTCTCGCTTCAAGTCGTGCCTCGCGTTACAAACATTCATCTATCGCGTCTATGACGCTCTGATGAATGAAGTAACGAGGCGCGACTAGAGTTTTCTCAGGTCACTGCCACACCCCGCTTACAAATCAATAGCTCGTTGGCATGTATCATCAATTGAGAAAATGTTTTATTTATGTTGGATTTGGTGTATAATGAAAAAGATTGTATAGGGAAATGAGGTTTTACTCGTATGATACACATGAAGGATGTTATGAAGGTCTATGAAAATGGCGCGGTGGCCCTGAACAATATCAACGTGGATATTCGCAAGGGTGAGTTTGTCTTTTTGGTAGGCCCTAGTGGTGCAGGAAAATCCACTTTTATCAAGATGCTGTTTCGGGAGGTGCTGCCTACCTCCGGCATTCTGACCGTGAATGGCAGGGATGTTATACGCATGGCGAGTCGTGATGTGCCGTACCTCCGGCGCAGCCTTGGGGTAATCTTTCAGGATTATCGCCTGCTGCCTGACAAGACTGTCTATGAAAATATTGCTTTTGCCATGCAGGTTATTGAGGCGCCCCGCCGCATGATGCAGCGCAGTGTGAACTCGGTGCTGGATATTGTGGGGCTTCGGGACAAGTATAAATGCTTCCCGAATCAGCTCTCCGGCGGCGAGCAGCAGCGTGTGGCCATAGCCCGCGCTATCGTCAACAACCCTGCTATTGTGATTGCGGATGAGCCTACGGGCAATCTGGACCCGGAAACCTCCTGGGGAATCATGGATATTTTTCAGAGGATTAATGCAGCCGGAACGACCATTGTAATGGCCACCCATGACAAAACTATTGTGGATGCCATGCAGCGGCGCGTAATCGCCATTGAGGATGGCACCATTGTCCGGGATGAGGCACAGGGAGGCTACGGCTATGAAAATTAGAACATCAGAGTATTTCATCAGGGAAGTGTTTTTATCGTTAAAGCGCAATAACTGGATGTCTATAGCCTCCATCGGCACGGTGGCAGTTTCCCTGTTTATCTTCGGCATGTTTCTCATGCTGGTGATGAACATGAACAAGATGGCTGAATCACTGGAATCACAGGTGCAGATTAATGTCTATCTGGAGGATTCTGTCAGCAGGGAGGACGCCAGGGACATAGAGCAGGATTTAAAAGGCATGCAGGGCGTGGAAAAGGTGACATTTGTTTCCAAGGAGGAAGCTATGGAGCGCTTCAAGGAGCGTCTTGGCGACCAGAAGACACTGCTGGAGGCGCTGGATGACACGAACCCGCTGCCAGATGCCTTTGAGGTGACGATTACGCGGCCGGAGCTGGTCAGGACTGCGGCAGAGTCCATCGAGAGGTTTGATGGGGTCGAATCCGCCAAATATGGTCAGGATGTAATGGAGCATCTTTTTGAGATGACGCGGCTTATCAGGATTTTCGGCTTTTCGTTGATGCTGGTGCTGGCGCTGGCCACGCTGTTTATCATCTCCAACACCATCAGGCTGACTGTGTTTGCCCGGCGCAAGGAGATTGCCATCATGAAGTATGTGGGGGCAACGGACTGGTTCATCCGCTGGCCTTTTGTGCTGGAGGGCATGGTGCTGGGACTGTTCGGCAGCCTTGTGGCGGCCGTGGTGCTGCGGGTGACCTATACGGGCATCGCCGAGAAGGTATATGATACGCTGGCCTTTTTCCCGCTGATTCCTGAGCAGCCGTTTTTGACTTATATTACGGTGATTGTGGTGTTGAGCGGCATGGCTGTGGGTGCGGTAGGAAGTGCAGTATCCATCAAGCGCTTCCTGAAGGTTTGAGGTGATGGCAGGATGAGAATGAAGGAGCATGCCGGCGGCTTCAGGCTGCTGGGATTGTTTTTGTCACTGGTACTGCTGATTTCCGTGGCGGGCATGGGCACGGCACAGGCTGATGACCTGGAGGAGCAGCTGGCTGACCTGCAGCGTCAGGCTGAGCGTCAGCAGGAGATTACCAATGAGGCCGCCGCCAAGGTGGAGAGTGTTTCCGAGCGCCTGCGGGCGATACAGGAGGAGCTGCGGACGGCTTCAGCAGCCTACAAGGAGGTAAAGTTCCAGCTGGATGCCGTGGAGGGCAAGATTGATGAAAATACGGCGCTTTTGACAAGGACAGAGGCTGATTTAAAGGTAAAGAACCAAAAGCTGCAAAAACGCGTACGCGATATTTATATCAACGGACAGATAAGCTATGTGGATGTGCTGTTCGGGGCAAAGGATTTTTCCGACCTGATGACGCGGATGGATATTCTCAAGCGCATTATCAAGCATGATTACGATCTGATAATGAAGGTAAAGCAGGAAAAGGAGATTGTGGTTACGGCCAGGGCACAGCTGGAGAAGGACAAGGCCGAGGCGGAAAAGCTGGTGGCGGATGCTGATGCGAAGCGGGCTGCCGTGGAGGAAAAGGAAGCCGAGCAGCAGGACCTTCTGGACAAGGCGATTTATGACAGGGATACCTCGGAGCAGGCCTATGAGGAATTGATGGCGGCTTCGGAGGAGGTTGCCAGCATGATTCGTCGCAGCAACATGACCTACAGCGGCGCTCCTGCCGGTGCCGGTGGCATGATTTGGCCGCTGGACGGGCCGGTGACCTCGGAATTTGGCTGGCGTACCCATCCGATTTTTGGGACGGCGCGCTTTCACAGCGGCCTGGATATTGGCGGTGACTACGGCCTGCCTATTTATGCGGCGGCCAGCGGCACGGTTATCCACGCAGGCTGGATAAGCGGCTATGGCAACACTGTGATCATTGACCACGGCGGCGGTGTCACTACCCTGTACGGACACAATGATTCACTGAACGTAGGTGTAGGCCAGACGGTGAGCCAGGGCCAGGTGATTGCCATGTGCGGTTCCACGGGCAATTCCACGGGGCCTCACTGCCATTTTGAGGTGCGTGAGAATGGAGAGCCTGTCAGCCCGTATAATTATTTATAAGCATTAAAGAGTATTTTTTGTTTTGAGGCGAGCTGCCCGGCAATCCCTTTGCCGGTATGCTCCCGTTTGCGATATAAGTTACACTTATGGCTGACAGAATGATGCAAAGGTAATGTAGTATGAAAAAGATAATTATAACGGCCCTGACGACGGCGGTGCTTGTCGTCATGGGTATATTCATGGGGCTGTACAGCCTGCTGGGGGCCAACGAGGAAAATGTGTCCCAGATTGGCAGGCTGGTGACCACCATGCTGTTTATTGAGAATAAATATGTGGACCAGGTGCCGCTGGAAAAGCTGGTGGACGGCGCCATTGACGGCATGACAAGGGCTCTTGGGGATAAGCATTCCATCTACATGGATGATGAAAAGTTCAAGCAGCTGATGCAGCAGACGGAGGGCTCCTTTGGCGGCATAGGCGTAGTGATGGGCTTTCCCGAGCCGGGACGCTGCGAGGTTATGTCCGTCATGGAGAATACCCCCAGCGAGGCGGCAGGCTTGCAGGAAAAGGATGAAATTATCAAGATTGACGGCGATGCCGTGTCCGGCATGCAGCCGGAGGAAATGGCCGGCCGGGTAAGGGGCGAGGAGGGCACCCAGGTGGTGCTGACCATCCGCCGCCAGGGCCAGGAGGATTTTGATGTCACCATTACCAGGGCGGCTATCCAGCTGACTACTGCCAAGGGCATCATGATTGACAATACGAAGATTGGCTACATCCGGGTTGCTTCCTTTAGTGAAAACACCGGCAAGGAATTTCAGAAGGAGCTGGCAGCGCTGAAGGAGCAGGGCATGGAGGGGCTGATTGTGGATTTGCGCGCAAATCCGGGCGGGCTTCTGACCTCCTGCGTGGAGATAGCCAACCAGCTCATCCCCGCCGGGGAAATCGTGTCCATGGTGGATCGGGACGGACATAGGACGGTGTATGATTCGGAGCTGTCCGGTCTGGATTATCCTCTGGTGGTGCTGATTGACGGCAACAGTGCCAGCGCCTCGGAAATTCTGGCAGGGGCTGTGCAGGACAGGCAGTGCGGCACCATAGTGGGCACCAAATCCTTTGGCAAGGGCTCCGTGCAGACCATGCTCCCCCTTACCCATGGTGACGGCCTGAAGCTGACGGTGGCCAGATACTACACGCCGTCAGGCAGGAGCATTGACGGCACAGGCGTGGAGCCTGATGTGACCGTTGAGCTGCCGGAGGGAGCGGTGCAGGATGTGCAGCTTCTGAAGGCTGTAGATGTGATGAAGGAAAAGCTTGGCAAATAAACCGGGCAAATAATATGAACCCCTGCGGCTGGAATGGCTGCGGGGGTTCATATTATTTGCGTTTTTTAATGCTATTTTAAGATTTGTGTAATAAAATACAGGCTAGAATATTTCACCATAAGGAAGGGTGTTTTTTATGAAATTGAAAAGCTTGGTACTGGGCGGCGTGCTGGCGGGCTGTCTGCTGGCACAAGGCACTGTGGGCAGCTGCATGGAGCTGCCGCTGGAAAAGGCTGTGCAGCTGGCCCTGAAGAATAATCCTGATGTGCTGATTACCCGGCTGGGTGAGGAAACGGCCAGGGCATCCCTGCGGCAGGCAAGGGGGCAGAACAGCTTCAGCTGGAAGGCCAGCAGCAGCTTCAGCCGCTCCGAATCCGGTAACAGCGACTGGGAAAACGGCAACAGCAATAAAATTTCCGTATCCCTGCCCCTCTATTCCGGCGGGGCAAACCAGAACAGCATAAAATCCGGCGAGCTGGGAGTGGATATTGCCAGGCTCAAGACGGAAAGAAAATGGGAGACAACCCGCCTGGCAGTGATTCAGGCTTACTATGATACGCTGGAGGCTAAGAAGAAGATTGCCGTCTACCAGGATACGGTAGACAAATACCAGCAGCATCTGACAAACGTGGAGCAGCTGTATGGGGCAGGCAGCAAGGCCAAGATTGACGTGCTGCGTTCCCAGGTGGAGCTGTCCAATGCACAGCAGGAGCTGATTAAGGGTAAGAACAGCTATGACAACAACCTGAGTACCCTGAGAAGCCTGATTTATGTTGACAGCAGTGAGCCGCTGGAGCTGACAGATGATTTTTCCTACATTGCCTTTGAAGGTGATGTAGGTGAGTGTCTGTCCTATGCCCTTGATAACCGCAAGGAAATAATGATGGACAACTATCAGCTGCAGCAGAAGGAGCTGGCGGTCAAGACGGCAAAGGCCGGCTATGGCCCCACGGTGGATGTGAGCGTGGGGGCAGGCTGGAGCAAGCAGGTTCTGCCGGACAATGACAACCACGACTACACGGCCTCCCTGGGAGTGAGCTGGAATATTTTTGACAGCGGCATTACGGCAAGCAAGGTGGATGCGGCCAGGGCAGAGCTGGCCATAGCTCAGGCGACGCTGGCAAAGGATAAAAATGATATAGATCTGGCGGTGCGCAAGGACTACAACAGCATGCGGGAGGCGGAGGAGCGGTTCAATTCCACCCAGGCCGCCGTGAAGCAGGCCGAGGAGGATTTCTTCATCGCTCAGGAAAAATACAAGGCCGGGGAAGGAATCATGCTGGATATTATTGACGCCCAGGAGGCTCTTTCCACTGCCCGCCACAACTATATCAGCGCCCAGTACGACTATGCCCGCTACAAGGCGGCCCTGGAAAGCGACATGGGCATGGCTGTGGAGTACAGCCGTCAGTAATCGTAAGCTGTGCAGCAGGGGGGATTGCCCGTCAGCTGTGCGTATAAGGAGAGCAGCAGATGAACATAAAAGGAAAAGTGAAATGGCTTGTAATAGGTGCCCTGGTGCTGGCGGCGGCCGTGGGAGGCTACAGCTATTACAGCAGTCAGCAGGAGGCGGCAAAGCAGGCGGCCTCCGTGGAGCTGGTGGAGGTTTCCCGCCAGAGGCTGAAGTCCACGGTGTCGGCTACGGGCACCATCAGGCCGGTGGATTCAGTGGAGGTAAGCTCTAAGATCACCGCCCGCATCAAATCCGTGCTGGTCAAGGAAAATGACGTGGTGAAGGCGGGGCAGACCGTGGCGATTCTGGATGGCAAGGACTATGAGGCCACCAAGGATCAGGCTTCCTACAAGGTGGCCAATACCCGCTCCAAATACAACCGGGCGGAGTACCTGTATTCTATCGGGGCAAAGTCCAAGGAGGAGCTGGAGGACGCGGAGTACGACTATGATACGGCGGAAAGCTCCCTTTCAAAGACGGAGTCGGATTTGGCAGAAACGGTCATTACTGCGCCTATGGACGGCATCGTGGTAGGGGAGCCAAAGACGGCGGGTACCATGGCCGTGCAGGGCAACAGCAATCCTACTGTCATCATGACTATCGCGGACTTGTCCAAAAAGCAGATTCTGGCCAAGGTGGATGAAACGGATATCGGCAGCGTCAAGGTGGGGCAGAAGGCCACCTTTACGGTGGATACCTATACCGGCAAAACCTTCACGGCAACGGTTTCCAAGATATCACAGACAGATGTCACCAACAGCTGGAATACCAATTCCAGCAATTCCTCCAGCTCCTCCAGCTCTGCCAGCGTAATTTACTACTACGTGGTGCTGGACGTGGATGATCCGGAAAATCTTCTGCTGCCGGCCATGACGGCGCGGGTGGAGATTGTGACGGATGAAAAGGAAAATGCCCTGGCAGTGCCTATTTCCGCCCTCAAGACTGACTCCACAGGCTCCTACGTAATGGTGCAGACCGGGCGGGGAGAGGCCGGAGGCGATGGTGCGCCTCAGCAGGCAAAGCGCTATGTGACCACCGGCATCTACAGCGACGAGTATGTGGAGATACTGGAGGGGCTGAGCGATGGTGATGTGCTGGCTGTCAGCTACAAGTCCAAGAGCAGCTCCGGCAAGGGCGGCATGGGCGGCCCGCCTCCGATGTAAGAAGGGCGTGGAGTGCGTATGAAGGAAAAAAAGATAAAAAGCAGCGCAGAGCATGTCATTCGCCTGCGGGGCATAAAAAAGCTCTACCAGATGGGACAGCAGCAGGTGGCCGCCCTTGACGGCATTGACCTGGATATAAAAAGGGGCGAGTTTGCGGCACTGATGGGGCCGTCCGGCTCCGGCAAATCCACGCTGATGAATATTCTGGGCTGCCTGGACAGGCCCACCTGCGGCTCCTATGAGCTGGAGGGCAGGGAGGTGGCACATCTTTCTGACGATGAGCTGGCACTGACCAGGAACAGGCATATCGGCTTTGTGTTTCAGAATTTCAACCTGCTGTCCAGGATTTCCTCTTTGGATAATGTAGCTTTGCCTTTGATTTATGCAGGTATCGGGGCGCGGGAGCGGCGGAAAAGGGCCATGCATTTTCTCGATACCGTGGGTCTGGCAGACAGGGCAGAACACATGCCCAACGAGCTGTCAGGCGGTCAGCGCCAGCGTGTGGCCATAGCCAGGGCGCTGGTGAACGAGCCGGAAATTATCATGGCGGACGAGCCTACAGGAAACCTGGATACAAAGTCGACGCGGGAGATTATGGACATCTTCCAGAAGCTGCACGGCACGGGACGCACCATCATTCTGGTTACCCATGAGCCGGAGATTGCCGTCTGTGCCAACCGGCAGCTTTTGGTGCGGGATGGCGTGATTACCCGTGATGAGGGAAAGGGCGTGGTGCTGGATGTTGTTTAAGGAATGCTTTCTCATGGCCTTTACGGCCCTTTATGCCAACAAGCTGCGCTCCCTTCTGACCATGCTGGGTATTATTATCGGTGTGGGAGCGGTTATTGCCATGGTATCCGTGGGCATGGGCGTCCGCAGCAATGTGCAGGAGTCCATCGCCAGCCTGGGCAGCAACATGCTGATTGTTTCCCCAGGCTCCTCCAACCGGGGCGGCCCCCGGGGTGCGGCGGGGTCCATGCAGACCCTGAAATACGATGATGCAAAGGCCATACAGGCCAAGATCAAGAATATTGATTTTGTGTCACCCAGCGTCAGTGGCAGCTATCAGGTTGTCAACGGCAATCAGAACTGGAATACCAGCGTGCAGGGGGTAACCCCCGAATACATGGATATCAAGTCCCTGACGGTGGAATCAGGCTCCTTTATCACCAACGATAATATGAACAAGCGTGACAGGGTGGCGGTTATCGGCGCTACGGTTGCTGAAAATCTCTTTGGTGCAGAAAACCCTGTAGGCAGGAATATCCGCGTGAACAACCAGCCCTTCCGGGTTATTGGCCTGCTGGAAAGCAAGGGGCAGTCCTCCATGGGGCAGGATCAGGACGATGTGGTAATCATTCCCCTGACTACGGCCCAGGAGCGCATGCTGGGCATCACCTACGTGCAGTCCGTCAGCGTGCAGGTCAGTGATGCCATGTACATGGATCAGGTGCAGAACGATATTGAGGTGCTGCTCAGGCAGCGGCACAGGATTATCGGGGACAATGAGGACGATTTTCATGTGCGGAACCTGACCAGCCTCATGGAAACCATGAATCAGACTACCACTATGATTACCCTGCTTCTGGGCAGTGTGGCCGGTATATCCCTGATTGTAGGCGGCATCGGCATCATGAACATCATGATGGTGTCCGTGACGGAGCGCACCAGGGAAATCGGCATCCGCAAGGCGTTGGGGGCAACCTTCAACAACATCATGATGCAGTTTTTGATTGAGTCGGTGGTAATCGGCGTAATTGGCGGCATTATCGGCATTGCTGTGGGGTGCGGCCTGTCCTATGCAATTGCCGGTGTGGGGGGATTTACTACGGTAATCACGCTGGCTCCGATATTGATTTCCTTTACATTTTCGGTGGGCATAGGCCTGCTGTTTGGCATTTTGCCGGCGCGCAAGGCGGCAAGGCTGGATCCGATAGAGGCCCTGCGGTATGAATAACAACTGAAAAAATCACCTGATATGCACGAAGAAGACGCGCGTATCAGGTGATTTTTGTTTTGCCTATATATTTTTATATTGCTGATAAAAGCTACTGCTTTGGATTGTATTCCACAATCTTGATGCCCTTGTGCTGATTCAGGTCGATTATATTATCCTGGTCAATGCGCACCAGCGGATGCTCGGCAAAATCGTGAGGATAGTTGATGATGGTGCCGGCAAGTCCGTTGTTGAGTACCACGGTGGAGCCCAGGAAGGCGTCCTTTATGCGCTTCAGGATGGCCACGCTGATGGTCGGGTCCAGCTTGGTGTACATCTGCTCCGTGATTTTGGCAATAGCGGTGAAAGGCGTCTGGCGGACAAAGCCCTCCCGCTCCGTGGTGATGTTGTCATACATATCAGCAATGGCAATAATCCTGGCATACTCATGGATTTCCCCGCCGCCTACGGCAAAAGGAAATCCGCTGCCATCCATGCATTCGTGATGCTGGAGGGCGGCCAGCTTTACGCCGTCAGGAATCTTACTGTTTTCGTTCAGCAGATGGGAGCCGTCAATGGTGTGCTGCATGTAGCGCTCGAAATCATCACCGTTTAGCGTTTCTACGCGGCGGGACTGCAGGCGTGGCGGAAACTTGGTCTTGCCGATATCGTGCAGGAAGCCTGCCAGGATAAGCTCGTTGACCACGCTGGTCTTCTTGTACATCCATTTGCCGATAACTCCCGCCAGGATGGATACGCGCATGGAGTGGTTGAAGAGGTCGTCAGCCATGTGGTTAAGACCGTACAGATAGTCAATGACGCCGCTCTGCTTCGACATAGGCGCCAGTGAATCCTGCACCAGGGTCTGGGTTTTTTCCACAGGAATCTCGCCGTTGCTGGCAGTGGCCTCAAATATGTTGTTGACCTCGCGGATGACCTCCCGGTATTCAGCAGCAAAGGCATTGCTGCGGTTGAATATGGTCATTACAGACTGATAGTTGGGACTGAGCTCGTATTCATCCTTGACATAGACCTGGGGAATATTCAGGAAGCTGAGCCTTGTTATGTGTGCCTTGGTAAGCAGGGTGTTCTCCGACAAAATTACCACCATATCGTCATTGACGACGGTGCGTGCTAGTTCCATCCCCGGCTGCAGCTGGCCGACTGTTAGAGCTTTCATAATAGAATCTCCCTCTCTTTTTTATGTATATCGTATATGTATCAGATATTTATATATAATATCCTACCATATTTGGCAAAAAAAAATAAGAGGACATAAGTAGTGGAATGTCCTCTTAGCAGGCTATGCTTTGGGCAGGGTCATGGGCTGTCTTATTTTACGATGCCTGCCTGGAAAATAGTTGCGGACTGCCAGCTCGTTCCCTTTTTCAGCAGTGGCTGGGGAAATTCCGGATGGGCTGGTGAGTTTGGAAAATACTGGGTTTCCAGGGCAAAGCTGCTGCGCCTGCCGTAGCTGATGCCGCCCTTGCCGATGGTGCCGTCCAGGAAATTGCCGCTGTAAAACTGCAGGCCAGGCATATCCGTGAATACGGTCAGGGTAATGCCGCTCCTGTCACCCTCCGCGTATGCCGCCCTGCGCAGTCCGTTCTCGGCTGCGCCGCTGAGAATCCAGTTGTGGTCATAGCCTGCCCCCCATTTCAACTGCTGGAAATCTGCGTCGATACGCTCTCCAATGGCGGTCAGGCGGCGAAAGTCCATCGGTGTGCCTGCCGCCTCATAGATGGTGCCGTTTGGCAGGGATTCAGCATCTGCTTCCGTCAGGCTGTCAGCGAAAATCTGCAGGCGATGGTCAAGGATGCTGTCAGCCTCGCGTCCATTCAGGTTGAAGTAGCTGTGGTTGGTCAGGTTGCAGATGGTATCGGCGTCGGAAGCCGCCTCGTAGGAAATTTTCAGGGCGTTGTCCTCGGTCAGCTGGTAGGTGACATGGACGGTGAAATTGCCCGGAAAGCCGCCGTCCCCGTCAGGGCTGAAATGTGTCATGACCAGCCTGTCAGCCTGCACCTCTGCTCCCCACAGCTGGCAGTGAAAGCCCCTGCTGCCGCTGTGGAGGCTGTTGGTTCCGCGGGGGCCGTCATTGGCCTCCAGCTGATATTCCGTGCCGTTGATGGTAATCTTTGCATCCTGAATGCGGTTGGCATGGCGACCTACGATGGCACCCATGTAGAAGGTTTCTCCCTCGTAGCCGGCGGCATCGTCAAAGCCGCGTACTATGTCCTGCAGCTGACCATCCTTATCCGGCACCAGGAAGCTCTGGAGCCTTGCTCCGTAGGTGATGATGCCGGCACTGGCTCCGCTGCTGTTTTTCAGGGTGTAGAGATAAACCATGCTGCCGTTTTGCAGCCTGCCGAATTCAGATTTTGCGATTTCTGTCATAGAATATTCCCCTTCTCTTTTTTGTTTTTGCATCCTCGTGCTGCTGTCCTGAATATAGCACGCCATCCGGCATGCTGTCAAAGCTCCGGTAAAATTGGGAAGGATTTTCGCGGCGTGAAAATTTATCCTCCGGGCGGTGGAAAAAATACAATATTCACGATTTTAGGCTTGTCATGTTTTAATGGTTTAAAGTATAATAGGCATAGTGATTTTATCAGTATACATAGAGGGAGAGTGCAAGTGGTATGAAGAAGATTTTTGCGTTGTGCATGATGCTGGTTCTGGCGGTTACTGCCCTGGCCGGCTGCGGCGGCGATACTGCCAAGAAGGAAGAGGGCAAGAAGATTGTCGTTGGTCTGGATGACAACTTCCCGCCGATGGGCTTCAAGGATGAAAAGAACGAAATCGTGGGCTTTGATATTGACCTGGCAAAGGAGGCCGCCAAGCGCCTGGGCCGGGAGGTGGAGTTCAAGGCCATCGACTGGAATTCCAAGGAGGCGGAGCTGAAGAGCGGCCGCGTGGATGTGCTTTGGAACGGTCTTGACATCACTGAGCAGCGCAAGGAAAACATGCTGTTCAGCGACCCGTACATGGACAACCGCCAGATTGTTTTTGTTTCCAAGAACAACAAAATTGCCATCGCCAGCGAGGCTGACCTGGCCGGCAAGGCAATAGGCACCCAGAGCGGCGGCACTACTGAGGAGTATTTCACCAAGAATACCGCCCTGAAGGACTCCATGAAGGAAGTAAAATACTATCCTGACTATATTACCGCTTTCATGGATCTGGAAAGCGGCCGCATTGATGCTGTGGTGGGCGATGAGATTATCGGCCGCTACTACATCAGCAAGCATCCGGAGAACATCGAGGCCGTTGAAACCGTCATCGGTGATGTGAGCCAGTTCGGCTTTGCCTTCCGCAAGGATGACCAGGCTCTGCGGGATGAGGTGCAGAAGGTGTTTGACGAGATGAAGGCTGACGGCACTGTTGCAAAGATTTCCGAGAAGTGGTTCGCCAAGGATATAACCAAATAATCTGCCCTTGTTTTTCAGGGCTGCTGTCCGGTGATGATGCCGGAAGGAAAAAAGACCGCTGATTTTTGTCGGCAGGTCTTTTTTTTTGCGCGGATTTGAAGTAAAATATAAATATCTGTGCTTTTTTGTATGAAAGGAAGTTTTTTTGCTTATGGATAACCTGCTGCACACTATTGTGTTAATGTTGGAAGGCACCCAGGTTACGCTGGAGATTTTTTGTATTACGCTGGTGCTGGCACTGCCTACCGGCCTGCTGGCGGCGCTGGGGCGCATCAGCAGCCTGAAGCCTGTCAGCCTTCTGATGGAGTTTTACGTGTGGATAATGCGCGGTACGCCGCTGATGCTGCAGCTTTTGTTTGTGTATTTTGCCCTGCCGCTGGTGGGGATAAAGCTGCCGGATATCGCTGCTGCACTGCTGGCCTTTGTGCTGAACTATGCGGCTTATTTTGCGGAGATTTTTCGTGCCGGTATTCAGTCCATCAGCCGCGGCCAGTATGAGGCGGCCAAGACCCTTGGCATGACCTATCCTCAGACCATGCGCCGGATTATTATACCGCAGATGATTCGTCACGTCCTGCCACCGATCAGCAACGAAACGATTAATCTGGTCAAGGATACATCCCTGATTTATATTCTCGCCATGAATGACCTGCTGCGGGTGGCCCGGACCATCGTGCAGCGGGAGTTTGATATGACGCCTTTTGTTATTGCAGGCGTGTTTTACCTGGCCATGACCTTTGTTCTGACCTGGGCATTCAAGAAGCTGGAGGCGCATTATGCAAAATATGATGAATGATAATAGCATGCTGAGGATGAGAGGTATCCACAAGCGTTTTGGCGAGCTGGAGGTACTGAAGGGCATTGATTTTTCCGTAGCCAAGGGTGATGTGCTGGCGATTATCGGGCCTTCCGGCTCCGGCAAGAGTACCATGCTGCGCTGTATCAACAGGCTGGAGGAGATTGATGCCGGTACCATCGAAATCAAGGGCAGGGTGCTGGTGCAGAACAATGCTGACGGCGTGGCCGAATACGTCAGTGAGGTGGAGTCGCGGGAGATTTTGTCCTGCACGGGCATGGTTTTTCAGCAGTTCAACCTGTTTCCTCACATGACGGTCATGCAGAATCTTCTGGAGGCACCTGTGCAGGTAAAGAAGCGTCCGGCGGAGGAGGTGCGGCCGGAGGCGGAGGAGCTTCTCAGGAAGGTGGGTCTTTTTGAGAAGCGGGACTGCTATCCGGGACGTCTTTCCGGCGGTCAGCAGCAGCGGGTGGCTATTGCCCGTGCCCTGGCCATGAAGCCTGATATTATGCTTTTTGATGAGCCTACCTCGGCTCTTGACCCGGAGCTTACGGGAGAGGTACTGAAAACCATGCGTGAGCTGGCGGCTGAACACATGACCATGGTGGTGGTGACCCACGAGATGGCCTTTGCCAGGGAGGCGGCCAACCATGTGATGTTCATGGCTGACGGCGTGATTGTGGAGCAGGGACGGCCGGAGGAATTCTTTGCCCATCCTGTGCAGGAAAGAACCATAGCATTCCTGAAAAATATGCTGTAACTGCTATAAGAACATTTGGAGGAATCAAATATGCAATATTGCGAAAAAAGAGCGTGGCTGGGCCTGCTGGGGCAGGCGATGCTGCTTATCGCTGGCTTCATGCTCATATTTGGTACGGCGCGCGTCGAGGCAGCCTTTGCGGAAAGAGCCGGTTCCATGTCGGAAATAAAGGCTGTCAGGGTAAGCAACAGCGCTGACAAGACGCGTATTGTGCTGGATGGGACGAAGGAGGCTTCCTACAAGGTCAGCGTGCTGTCCAATCCACAGCGGATTGTGGTGGATATACAGAATGCATGGCTTGCTCCCGACGTCAAGAAATCCACTACTATTGACAGCAGGTTTGCCAAGGCAGTGCGCATTGCCCAGCATGACCCAAGCACGGTGCGCGTGGTGGTTGAGAGCAGTGTGGGCAAGAATAATTACAAGGTTTTTCCCCTGAAGGGCGGCAGTACGGCTTATCGTATTGTGCTGGATTTTGGCAATCTTGGGGGCAGCAGCAGCGGCTCTGCCATAGACTTCAATCCAAAGCCGAAGCCAAAGGATGAAACTGCGGGCAGCGGGGGAGGTACAGGCAGCAGCACGGGTACTGGGACTGGTACCGCTGCCGACAAGAACCAGGGCAACGCCGGAGGCACTGATGTAGTGGTCAAGGGTGAGCCTGTCTTTACGCCGGGCATAAAGGGGAAAGTAATTGCCCTGGATGCCGGTCATGGCGGCAGTGATGTGGGAGCTATAGGCCCGACAGGCGTTACGGAGAAGGGGGTCACTCTCCGGGTGGCGCTGGAGCTGCAGAAGCTGCTGGTCAAGGAAGGTGCTACGGTAATCATGACCCGCAGTACCGATACGGAGGTTTCGCCAAAGAAGGCCAAGGCTTCGGATATTGAGGAGCTACAGGCAAGATGCGATGCAGGCAATGATAAAAATGCGGACATCTTTATTTCTATGCACATGGATTCCTTTACAAACAGCTCTCCTAGCGGTACGACAGGGTATTATTATGTGAACGGCTCCAAGGCGGGCCAGCGCCTGGCCAGGGAGCTGGCCGAGGGGCTGGTGACAGAGCTGGGAACAGGCAACAGGGGAACCAAGAGCTGTAACTTCTATGTGGTGAAGCATACAACCATGCCGGCGGCACTGATAGAGATGGCATTTATATCCAACGACAAGGAAGAGCGGCTGATGAATTCCGAGGCAGGCATCAAGAAGGCTGCCGAGGGTCTTCTGAAGGGAATCCGCAGCTTCTTTGGCTGAGTTTGTGCCGGACAGCTGGCAGATGATATTCGATAGCAACTGGAGTGAATTTGCAAAGATGGAAACAGAAAGAGAATTTACCTTTTCCGAGGCTGAGTATAATGCCCTGATGGACGAACAGAAGGCGGAGCGCATGAAGAGCCTGCGCCGCCACAAGCTGCCGGAGAAGCTGACCCTTGAGGAAGCATTGAAGGGCATGACCAAGCAGGAACTGGAGGATATTCAGTACAACCTGAATCTGCCTATTGCCAAAAACCTTGACCGTGTCAAGAAAGCAGAGATGCTGGCCATGGTGGGGCCGGAGGTGGTAAAATTCGCCGGACGCTGGTTTGTCAGTGCTTTTCAGGAGCAGAAGGAGCTGTTTGACTATGCCTGCCAGCACAAGGGATTGCTGGAAAATGTGCAGTGGGAGGATTATCGGCTGGATTATCTCCGGGGCATCGGTGTGCTGTTCTGCGGCATGCAGGATGGCAGCCTGGTATGGTTCATGCCGGAGGAAATACAGGCAGAGTACCAGAAAATCAACAACGGTGCCTTTGCCGATGCGGTCAATCTGAATACCGAGGTAATGCGGCTGGCGGCTGGCATGGTCTTTTATTACGGCATCATCAATTATGATGAGCTGTTTAAGAAGGTCTGTGATTATATTGATGCTGAGCTGGATTTTTCTGATTTTATGGGCATCATTTTCAACGGTGGCTGCTGGTATCCTCATGTGGTAACGGGTCAGCATGACCTGATGCATGAATCCCTCATGAATCCGGAGGCTTTGCAGCAGGCACAGCGGCAGCAGGGAGGCCTTGCTTATGCTGACCTGCCTTATGACAAGCTCTATGATGCAGGGCAGGATGGCTACATTGAGTCCACCGAGGCATATCGTGCCTTGGCACAGTATTTCATGCAGAAGAAGGGACTTGATGTGCTGCAGGCGGCAGAGGCTGTGCGCAGCATTACCATCATTATCCAGAATGGCTATGGCATGAAGGAAATCGTGGGCTTTTTGGCAGATAATCAGCTGAAGATGGGCAACAAGCCTGATACGGAGGAGCTGTATCAGCTGATTGGCGCCTATAATGAAAATCTGCCGCTGTGGATGCTGAAGGGGCATACCCTGGCAGAGACTGCCGGCCAGCCTCGTCCTGCCGTGGTACGGGAGGGCCGCAAGATAGGCAGGAATGAGCCATGTCCTTGCGGCAGCGGCAAGAAATATAAAAATTGCTGCATAGGCAAGGAATGGAACTAGGTTGAAGAATTGAAAAAAGCACGGTGGAGGTGTATACCATCTCCGCCGTGCTTTTTTTCGTTAACAGGCATAAATAGGGAGATTGCCTGTGAAATCCTGGGTGACTACGGACTTTTGGTGGAAACTGCGGAGAATGGCGCCGAGGCGGTAGAGATGGTGGCGAAGTCCCAGCCGGGCTACTACGACATGGTGCTGATGGATATTCAGATGCCTGTTATGAACGGCCATGATGCCACTGAGCGCATCCGCCAGCTGCCGGATAAGGCACTGGCCGCTGTTCCGATAGTTGCCATGACTGCCAATGCCTTTGACGAGGACAGGAAGGACGCGGAAAAGCATGGCATGAATGGGTTTGTGTCCAAGTCGATCAATATGAAGGAGGTTGCGGAGGCGCTGACTAAGTTCCTGCGTGCTTAATTGCTTGTATATTTATATATTTGTACGTTTGTACGGTCAGACCTTTTTATAGAGCATCATGGCAGTACCATCGCAGGCACGCTCGCGCTACTATCCACGCCTAGCGGTGCTAAGCTCACGCTTCGCCTGCGGCTCGCGTATTGCTAAGCACCGAGGCGCGTCTAAGTGCCCTGCGAATGGCACATGCCATGATGCTCTTTCACAGGTCTGGCGCATACTTTAGTATATGCAATTATATCGTTCAGAATATGACGCAAGCAGCAAATCAGTATAACGGTAAAATGAAAATATAAAATTTATTGACAGGCGGGGCATTCAATCACATAATAGAAGTAGTTGCGGAAGTCTATACCGGCATGTTGGGGATGTCTGGCCTGACAGGCGCAGGATGGTAAGGCAATCATGCGGATGGGAACGGCATGAGTTTTGGAGAAAGGAAGGGTATTGTGAAGAAGATTTTAATCGCTGATGATGTTGAGTTTAACCGCGATGTGCTGGGTGAGATATTTGGCGAGCAGTATGAAATTCTGGAGGCTGCCGATGGTGAAGAAGCCATTGCCTGCATTCAGGAAAATTTTGAGAAGTTGTCGCTGATTTTTCTGGATTTGATTATGCCAAAGCAGAGCGGCTTTGATGTGCTGGAGTACATGAAAAAGTACGGCTATCTGGAGCTGGTGCCGGTGATTATCATCACGGGGGAGGCTACCTATGATACAGATGTGGCGGCCTATGAGTACGGCGTGGCAGATGTTATCTACAAGCCGTTTTCCCGTCAGGTCATCACTCGCCGCGCCCTGAACATCATAGAGCTTTATGAGCAGAGAAGAAATCTGGCCCTGAAGCTGGATGAAACGGAAACGGAGCTGCGGCAGAGCCGGAAAAAGCTGGAGGCCAACACGGAATTTTTGATAAATGCCTTCAGCTCCGTGGTGGAGTTCCGCAGCAGCATGAAGGCAGGCCTGCATATTGACAAGGTGCGGCCTATGGCCAAGGTGCTGTTCCATACCTGGGCGGCACTGCACAAGGAATTTGACTACAACGAGGTGGATATCGCCCTGATGGTAAATGCCGCCGCCCTGCACGATATCGGCAAGCTGAGCATTCCGGATGAGATTCTTTTGAAGCGGGGCAAGCTGACGCCGGAGGAATTCAAGATAATGAAGACCCATACCATCAGGGGCTGCGAAATTCTCGAGTGCTTCAAGCAGGAGATGGATGACAAGGACTTTTACAGATACTGCTATGATATCTGCCGCTACCACCATGAGCGCTATGACGGCAAGGGGTATCCTGACAGGCTGAAGGGTGATGAGATTCCTGTGTGGGCGCAGATTGTATCCATTGCAGAGGTGTTTGATGCACTGGTTGATTCACGCTGCTACAGGGCGCCGTATGCTGTTGATGAGGCAATCCGTATGATCAAGGCCGGGGAATGCGGCACATTTTCGCCGGAGCTTCTGGAGTGCTTTGAAGCGGCCAAGTTCCAGCTGATTGCCATTGCGGAAAATGATGCCAGGTGACGGTGACTTTTATAAGAACATATATGTGACAGAAAAAGGATGTACATTGAACAGGAAAGCGGGTAATTGATTTGACGATAGAAGAATTTTATGGTGCGGTAGGCGGCAGCTACGCCGCTGTCAAGGAATTGTTTCTTACAGATGAGCGCATAAAGAAGTATGTGCTGAAGTTCCAGAAGGAGGGCAGCTATCAGAAGCTGATGGATGCCATTGCCTCCGGTGATGCCACGGCGTCCTTTGAGGCGGCTCATGCCTTCAAGGGAGTGGCCGGCAACATCGGCCTGACCAGGCTCTACAATGCGGCAGCTGCCCTGACAGAGCAGCTCAGGAGCAGCGGTGAGCCGGCTGACAGCGCTTTGGTGGCGGAGGTGTCGGCCTGCTATGATGAGGTGCAGGCCAAAATTCTGGAGCTGTAAACGGTATATGTTCTTGTGGTGAATGGGTGCAAGGGGGCCTGTGTCGTGGTTTCTTGTCAGCAGAGGGATTGTGTTGCGCAGACGGAGGAAAGAAATGTTCTGGATCAGATGATGGACTGGGTGAAGATTATACAGTCCCTGAGCAGGGTCTACACGTCTGTGTACTATATTGACATACTGAATGACAGCTTTATGGAGCTGACCTCTATTCCGGAGGTGCGGGCCTACATCGGTACCTCCGGCAAGGCGCAGGAAAAGCTGAATCTTTTGCCGGAGAAGCTGTCCCTGCCTGAGTTTTACGAGGAGCTGCATAGCTTTGTGGAGCTTGCTACGCTGGATGACAGGCTGGGAAATTCCAGGGTGGTGTCCCATCAGTATCTCAGCCCGGTTTTATGGCCGAGATTGGCATCGGGGCTGACCGAGGAATGGGTGCAGTGCAATTTTATCGAATGTGACCGTGACAGCAACGGCAGGCTGTGGCATGTGATTTTTGCCACGGAGTCCATTAATGCGGCCAAAATACAGGAGCTGGAGGCTCAGAGAAAAATCAAGGAGGCCAATGAGGAGCTGACAGCCTTGTTGGAGGAGCAGCAGGTACAGCAGGAAAAGCTGGCTGCTGCCATGAATGATCTGGAGAAAGCCAACGCCAGGCTGCATGAGGAAATGGAGCAGAAAAATAAGCTGATACAGGAGCTGGAGATTCAGCGGGATATTATCAATGGCATCGGCTGTGACTATTATTCAGTCCTGCTGGTGGACACCGAGGCGGATATGGTGACTATCTACAGGGAGGTCAGCAGGACGGGCGAGGAGATTAGCGAGCGCTTCAGGGCGTACAAGGATGTCCGTGGCGGCTGGTCGGAGGGCTTGGCCAGTTATGCGGAGGAGCTGGTGGCTGAGGCCGGTCGCAGGGAATTTCTCAAAAAGCTGTCCATTGAAAGGCTGCGCCGGGGAAAGCGCAACTATTCCTTTACCTACGAGCGCATGTCCGGCAGCGATGTGAGCTATCTGCAGGTGGCGGTATCCTTTGTGCAGGAGGAGTGCGGCCGCAAGGTGGCCGTGATAGGAACCCGCAACGTGGACAATCTCATCAAGGCGGAGAAGGAGCAGGAGATGGCCCTGCAGGTGGCTTATTCGGCGGCGGAAACAGCCAACAAGGCAAAGACCATGTTCCTTTCCAGCATGTCCCATGATATCCGCACCCCGATGAACGGCATTATCGGCATGACGGCTATCGCCATGCGCCATGCTGATGACCGGGAAAAGGTCATGGACAGCCTGCAGAAGATAGACAAGGCCAGCAAGCATCTCCTGGGGCTCATCAACGAGGTGCTGGACATGAGCAAGATTGAGTCCGGGCGGGTGGATCTGATAGAAGAGGAATTCGACCTGAAGGATTTGATTGAAAACATGGTGAACATCATGAAGCCGAATATTGATGAGCATCACCACAAGCTGACGGTAAACGTGAGCAAGCTGAGGCATACGGCCGTCATCGGTGACAGCCTGCATCTGCAGAAGGTGTTTACCAATCTTTTGGGCAATGCCATCAAGTATACGCCGGACTGCGGCAAGCTCAAGCTGAAGGCCTCCGAGAAGCCCTGTGCCCAGGAAAAGACCGGCTGCTATGAGTTTGTCTTTGAGGACAACGGCATTGGCATGAGCGAGGACTACATCAAGCAGATTTTTGAGCCATTTGTCAGGGCGTCTGATGAAAGGCTGAAGAATATTCAGGGGACGGGCCTGGGAATGGCCATTACCAGGAATATTGTCCGCATGATGGGCGGTGACATTGAGGTCAGGAGCAAGCTGGGAGTAGGCTCCCAGTTTATTGTTACCGTGTATCTGAAGCATCAGGATGCCCAGGAGAAGGAAAAGGGCGACGAGGGGCTGGAGAGCCAGGAAACGCCGCTGGAGAGCCTTGAGGAGCTGGACTTGCACGGGCATAGGGTGCTTCTGGCCGAGGACAACGACCTGAATGCGGAGATTGCCATGGAGATTTTGTCGGTGACGGGCCTTGAGGCGGAACGTGCTGCAGATGGTCAGGAGGCTGTAGGCATGCTGGAAAGCCATCCGGATGGCTACTATGACATGATCTTTATGGATGTGCAGATGCCGGTCATGAATGGCTATGAGGCGGCCAGGAAAATTCGTGGCAGGAGGAATGAATACTGCAGGCAGGTGCCGATTATTGCCATGACAGCCAATGCCTTTGCGGATGATGTGAAGGCGGCCATCAAGAGCGGCATGAATGAGCATGTGGCAAAGCCGCTTAATTTACAGGCGCTGGCCAAGGTATTGCAGAGGTGGCTGAAGTAGCCAGCAAAGTTTTTTGAGAAATTTTTGATTTTTTTTTCAAAAAGTGCTTGCATTTTTTTGCTGGATATCATATAATAACACTTGTCGACGTCATGTGACATAACACTCCTCGATAGCTCAGTCGGTAGAGCACCTGACTGTTAATCAGGCTGTCGC
>CAMFES010000003.1 GCA_945949525.1 uncultured Veillonellaceae bacterium | reverse complement strand
TATTATTTGCATGACAGCTCCCCTGCACTAATCTCTAAAACTTTCATATTTCCTCAAAGTAACGAACAAGCACTACGAAAAACTGAAATTTTTCTTTGCTTGGATACATATTAGTATAGATATTAATATTAATATTAATTGCAGAAAAATTCTGAAAATTTATCTTGCGTTCTTGCGAGGCTTGAAGTATAATGAGTTCAAGTCAGGGAATTGTGTGCCAATGCCCTGTGCGCTATAGTGGATTATCCGTGGCTGTATTGATGTGCTGTTATGCGGCTATGTGGCAGATTGTGATGGAGCTATATGGTTATGTGGCTGAGGTTGCGATGTGGCTGCGGATATGAGGGGATGCTCCTTGAAAATTTTATATGATGCAGGCATGGGTGCCTCCCCTTTGTGATACATGCCTGCGGCAAGAGCTGAGGGGGAGCATTGTGATGGAGCTTGGAGAGCTGAACGGGGAGAGAATCCGGCAGGCAGGCCGGGCCTTTTTGCAGAAATTAAGGGAGTCGTGGCGGCTTCGGGCGGCAGTGTTTGTGACACTGGCCGTCTGTGCCGTTATGGCTCTTTTTGCGTGGGAGGATATAGCAGATGGGCGGGGGAATACCGCGCTGTCGACAGGAACCATCAATGGCGGCGGACAAATACGGGGCAGGGCGGCGGAACCGATTCGCGGCAGCAGTGAGGCTGTGGCGGTGGAAAGGCTGCGGAATCCCTTTCTGCCGGAGCATCCCGATGAAAAGCAGCAGAGAGCCATGAGGGATAAGCAGGCTGCAGCAGGGATTCAGGGGGGACATTATCTGACGCCCGGCAGGCGGGGCAGCAGGGCGGAGTCCGGAGGAAAGGCTTTTGAAGAAAGTACGGCGGCAGGAAGGACATCAGCAGGTGCTGCCAGGCAGGTGGCCGGGGATGGCGCTTGGTCAGGCGGAGCAAATGGCATTGGCGGCAGTAATGAGCGCACCCTGCAGCTGCAGGGGATTATCAGTACAGGAGAAGGGGCGGGGGCCATCCTGCTGATAGGCGCTGATACAAGGCTTCTTTTGGCGGGGGAAACATTGGAGGGCTGCCTGCTGGAGAATGTGGGGCAGGATGAGGTGGTGGTTCTGGCAGGGGGCTCCAGATGCCGCCTGCAGATAGGGGAAAAAGTGTCCGTACAGGCGTAACGGGTGTAGTGCAATTACAGGGAAATGAGGGAGTGCGATGATGGGGAAGCTGAAGGAGATACTGAAAGGGCTGCTGCCGGTGATGGCGGCATGTCTTTTCTGGCTGGACGGTGGCAGTGCAGGCGCTATGTCGCTGAATGTGCAGAATGGTGATATAGGGGAGCTGCTAAGATCTATAGCCAGAATGGGCAATATAAGCATTATTCTGGACAGCACAGTGACCGGCAGTGTGTCATTGAAGGTGGATGAGGCGGAGCCGGAGGAAATGCTTCGCCAGATTGTCAGGGCAGGGGGGCTTGATATGACCAGGGAGGGCAGTGCCTGGATTGTGGCAGGGAAAGGGAGGCTGCAGCAGGGCTTTGGCAGCGTGCATGTGCTGCCGGTAAAATACGCACCCCTGCAGGATGTAAAAAATGCTGTGGCCATGTATTTTGAGCCGGGGGAAAGCAAGGCGGAGGCAAATCAGGGGAAGTCAGCCAAGGACGAGGCAAAGTCCCAGGGGGAGGCGGAAAAGAAAAGGCAGAGGGTGAGGGCGGATGTCAGCACCGGCTCTCTTCTGGTGTACGGCACGGAGGAGGAGGCAGAGAAGGCGCGGGAGCTGGTACAGAAGCTGGATGTGCCTGCCAGGCAGGTGTCCATAGAGGCAAAGGTGGTGTCCGTCAACAAGGAGGATGCCAGCAAGCTGGGCATACAGTGGGACTGGACAACTCTGCCCCAGTACACCTATGACGGGGATGAGGTCAGCCGCCCGGCGTTTGAAAAATCAGGCACGGCAGGAGGTATCGTCAGCTTTGGCAAGGGGCCTGAGGGCAGGCCCTACGAGTGGCAGTTTTCGGCGGCCATTGAGGCCATGGTGAGCCACGGCAAGGCAGATGTGCTGTCCAGGCCGAATATCGTCACCATGCAGGGGCAGGAGGCGGTCATCAACATCGGCGGCGAGGTGCCGGTGCCTACGGTTTCCACCACCAATTCCACGGTGACCACCTCTATTGAGTATCGCCCGGCGGGCATCATCCTGCGGTGCCTGCCCATGGTGAACGGGGATGGCTATATCACCTCGAAAATCCACACGGAGGTCAGCTCCCCCCAGTATGTGGAGGAAATGAACGCCTACAGCTTTCAGAAGCGCTCGGCAGACACCATGGTACGGCTGAAGGACGGGGAAACCATGGTGATAGGCGGGCTGATTTCCTCGGAGGAAATCAAGTCCATGTCCAAGGTGCCGTTTTTAGGTGATTTGCCTGTGTTGGGCAATTTCTTTAAAAGTGTGCATTCCAGCGTGACTAATTCTGAAATTTTTATCATATTAAAGGCTAAAATAGTTTCATAAATCTGGCAGGTATGGTATAATGTACCCAAACTGTATTTTGATAGTGGTCAAGATATATATTGGGGGATTAGGATATGCCAATAAGAGTTTTGATAGCAGATGACCATACATTGCTTCGGCAGGGAATTAAGGGCGTATTGGATTTTGAAAATGACATAGAGGTTGTAGGTGAAACGGAGGACGGCCAGGAAACGCTGGCTAGGACTTTGGTGTTACAGCCTGATATTTTGCTGCTGGATTTAAATATGCCGGGCCTGAGCGGTATGGATGTGTGCAAGCAGCTTGCGGCGGCCAGGTGCCGTGTCAAGATTATTGCGCTGACTATCCACGATAACGATAACTATGTGCTGGAGCTTTTGCGGAACGGAGCTTATGGCTATCTTTTGAAGGGCGTTGAGCCGGATGTGCTGCTGGAGGCCATTCACAGGGTGGCGGAGGGCGGTTTTTATATCCTGCCGGAGCTGCAGAAGCGTATTTTTGGCAACATAAAGCCCAGCGATGACATGCAGGAACGGGCCAGAACCCTTTGGCGGGAGGGGCGCAGTGAGCGCCTGACGGCCAGGGAGATGGATGTGGTGGCCTGTATTGCCAAGGGCTTCAGCAATCAGGACATAGCCCAGGCGCTGTTTGTCAGTGAAAAGACCGTCAAGAATCATTTGACGAATATTTTCCGCAAGCTGAATGTCAATGATAGAACCCAGGCGCTGATTTATGTGCTGAAGCACAATATGATGGAATTGGATTAATTTTTGATGAGAAGGACCGTGATACTGAATCATGGTCTTTTTTTTTGCCGCCGTTTGTAATATAATAAAAAGGTGAACGTTATTCGCTTTTTGCGACGAATTTGTATGATGAGTGAGGGAGAAAATGTATCCAATCAGTATACGGCTGGAGGGACAGGCGGCTGCCGTGGTGGGCGGCGGCAATGTGGCCTGCAGGAAGATAAAGCGGCTGGTGGAGGAAAAGGCGACGGTGGTAGTGCTGGCGCCCAGGATTGTGCCGGAGATAGAGGCGATGATGGCAAGCGGCCGCGTCATCTGGCAGCAGGCCAGGTATGACGAGTTTCGCTGGCGGTACGGAGCCTTTCGCCTGGTCTTTGCGGCTACGGATGATGCCGCGGTAAATAGACGGGTATGCCGGGACGCCAGAGCGGCCGGGGCGCTGGTCAACAGCGCAACAGAGCCTGCGGACTGTGATTTTTTTGTGCCGGCCGTTGTGCGGCGGGGTGACGTGGAGCTGACCGTAGGTACCGGCGGTGACAGTCCCGCTTTTGCCAGGCTTTTGCGGCAGGATGTGGAGGCGCGCTATCACGAATGCTTCGGTGAGTTTGCGACGTGGCTGGCCGGGGCAAGGCAGGAGCTTCTGCACACTGTGGATAGTGCGCAGAAGCGGCAGAGGCTGTGGCGGCGCGCTATGAAGCCGGAGCTTATAGAGTTAATTTTGCAGCGTAGATTGGAACAGGCGAAAGATGAAGTCAGAAGAGAGATTAGTGGTGCTGGGACTGAATCATCGGACGGCACCGGTAGAGATTCGGGAAAGGTTTAGTGTCCTGCAGGAAAAAATAATGATGGTGCTGGCAAATCTGGAGGAGGTGCCGGGGCTGAAGGAGGCAGTGGTGCTTTCCACCTGCAACCGCAGCGAGGTTTATGCCGTGGTGGAGGAGGCAGGTGATTTGCTGCCTGTGGTGAAGGTATGGCACTGGCTGACAGGGGTGCTGCTGGATGAGGAATTTTTGTCCTCCTACACCTATACCTACTGGGGCAGGGACTGCGTGCGGCACCTTTTGCGGGTGTCTGCCAGCCTTGATTCGCTGGTGATAGGCGAGGGGCAGATACTTAGCCAGGTGAAGCATGCCTATGCGGTTGCCCTGGAAAATGGCGGTACGGATACCATGCTGAACCTGCTGTTTCACAGGGCTATTGCTGTGGGCAAAAGGGTGCGGACGGAAACGCGGATTGCCTACAGCGCAGTTTCTGTCAGCTATGCTGCGGTGGAGCTGGCCAGAAAGACACTGGGGCAGCTGGATGGATGCCGGGTGCTGCTTTTTGGTGCAGGGAAAATGGCGGAGCTGACGGCCACCCATCTTTTGAGCCAGGGGGTGCCGAAGCTGTTTGTGGCCAACCATCACATTGAGCGGGCGGAGGCGCTGGCGGCCCGTTTTCTGGGACAGGCCGTGCCCTGGACCCAGGTGTATGAGCTGATGGGGGATATGGATATCATAATTACGTCCACGGGTGCGCCCCACTATGTCATCAGCCCACGGGAGATGGCCAAGGCCATGGAGAGGTGCAGGGCGGAGCGGAAGCTGGTGCTGATTGATATTGCCGTGCCTCGTGATGTGGATCCGGCGGTAGGTGATTTGCCGGGCATCAGCCTCTTTAATATAGATGATCTGGAGTCGGTGGTGGATGACAACCTGCAGCACCGCCAGCAGGAGGCCGAGGCGGCAGAGAAAATAGTCTGCGAGGAAACGGCGGCTCTTTTGGACAGGTATCAGTACCTTTCCATGCAGCCGGTGATGAGCCGCCTGTCGGAAAAGGCGGAGCAAATCAGGAGAATGGAGCTGAAAAGGGCTCTGAGGAAGCTGCGGAATCTGTCTGACGATGATATCCGCGTGGTGGAAAACATGACGAAGATGCTGGTGAGAAAGCTGCTCAGGGAGCCTATGAGCAGTGTCCATGCTGCGGTGGGAACCGCACAGGAGCAGGAGCTGAAGGGAGCTATGCAGAGCCTGTTCCAGCTTGATGATATTGGCGAAATGGGAAATGAGGTTGATGCCGATGAGTAAAAAGAGGCTGGTGGTGGGAACCAGAAGCAGCCAGCTTGCCCTGTGGCAGGCGGATTTTGTTATCGGGGAGCTGGAGAAAAGGTATCCTGACCTGGAGATAGAGAAGCGGCTCATGACTACCAAGGGTGATAAAATCCTCAATGCGCCCCTGGCGAAAATCGGCGGCAAGGGGCTTTTTACCAAGGAGCTGGAGAATGCCATGCTGACCGGGGAGATTGATATTGCGGTACACAGCCTGAAGGACATGCCGGTGGCAGTGCCGGAGGGGCTGGTGATTACGGCTGTTACGAAGAGGGCCGATGCGGGGGATGCCCTTGTGAGCGATCGATATGAGAGCTTTGAGGCTCTGCCGGAGGGAGCGAAGGTAGGCACATCAAGCCTCCGGCGCCGGGCGCAGCTTCTTCATGCCCGGCCTGATTTGCAGATAACGGATTTGCGGGGCAACGTGAACACCAGGCTTCGCAAGCTGGAGGAGGAGCATTTTGACGGTATTATCCTGGCCTGTGCCGGGCTGAAGCGGCTGGGCTTCGGCGGGCGCATCCGCCAGGTGCTGCCCAAGTCCCTGTGCCTGCCGGCGGTAGGGCAGGGGGCTTTGGCCATTGAGTGCCGGGAGGATGATGAGGAAACCAGAAGCCTCCTGGCCTTTCTGGATGATGATGTTACCCGTGCCTGCACGGCGGCGGAGCGGGGCTTTCTCGCCACGGTGGAGGGAGGCTGCCAGGTGCCGGTGGGGGTGTATGCCTGTCCTGCAAGTGATTGTGATGTGCATGATGGGCAGGATTTTGGTGCTATTCGGGTGGAGGCGGTGATTGCCTCACTGGATGGCGGTGAGCTTTTCCGGGACAGCGTGGAGGGCTCTGCTGATGAGGCGAAGGAGCTGGGGATTTCCCTGGCGAAGAGGCTGCTGGATATGGGGGGCAGGGATATTCTGCGCTCCCTTGGCATAGAGCTGTAAGCGGTAGGAGGTTATGAGGTTTTTATGAATGGCAAGAGTGGAAAGGTTTATCTGATTGGTGCAGGGCCGGGTGATTACCGCCTTCTGACGCTGAAAGCATGTGACTGCCTGAAAATGGCGGATACGGTGGTGTATGACCGTTTGGCGGATGAGCGGATTTTGCAGTATGCGCCAAAGGAGGCGGAGCTTATTTATGTGGGCAAGGCTTCCAGCCAGCACACCATGACCCAGGACAAAATCTGCCAGCTGCTGGTGGATCTGGCAAAGGAAGGAAAAACCGTGGTGCGGCTGAAGGGAGGCGACCCTTTCGTATTCGGCAGGGGCGGCGAGGAAGCGCTGCTTTTGCAGGAGAACGGGCTGCCCTTTGAGATTGTGCCGGGGGTGACCTCGGCGATTTCCGTGCCGGCCTACGCAGGCATTCCTGTTACCCATAGGGGCATAGCCGCCTCCTTTGCAGTGGTGACGGGCCATGAGGACCCGACCAAGGAAAACTCTGATATCAACTGGCGGCAGCTGGCTACGGCTACGGACACGGTGGTGTTCCTGATGGGGGTGGCCAACCTGCCGAGGATTACGGCAAGGCTCATGGAAAACGGCAGGAGCGGCGATACCCCTGTGGCCATCATCCGCTGGGGCACCAAGGCTCAGCAGCAGGTGTGGACCTCTACAGTGGCCGAGGCGGCAGACCTGGTAAAAAGTGAGGCTATCAAGCCTCCTTGCATTTTTTTGGTGGGCAACGTGGTAAAGCTCAGGGAGAAGCTGGCCTGGTTTGATAACCCGAAGCTGAAGCCTCTTTTTGGCAAAAAGGTGCTGGTTACCAGAGCGAGAGCCCAGGCATCAGCTCTGGCGGAAAAGCTGGAGGCGCTGGGGGCGGCCTGCATAGAGGCACCCGCTATCCGCATCCAGCCGCCATCTGACGGCTTCGGGGCACTGGATAGAGCCATCGGAGAGCTTGATACCTATAATTGGTTGATTTTTACCTCGGTGAACGGGGTGAATTATTTCTTTGAACGGCTGCTGGCTGCCGGCAGGGACAGCCGCGCCCTGGGGGGCGCTAAAATCTGCGCCATCGGCAGTGCCACGGCCAAGGCGCTGAAGGAGCATGGCATCGTAGCTGATGTGGTGCCGTCAGAGTTCAAGGCGGAAGGGATTCTGGCCGCTCTGGAGAGTAAGGTAAGCATTGGGGACAGGGTGCTGCTGCCACGGGCGGCAGAGGCCAGGAATATCCTGCCGGATGAGCTGTCTAAAAAGGGCATCGATGTTACCGTAGTGCCTGCCTATGAAACGGTGGCAGGGGAGGCGGATGACGCTGAAATCCGCCGTCAGCTTTCTCAGGGGGAGATTGATGTGATTACCTTTACCAGCTCGTCTACGGTGAAAAATCTGGTGAACATCCTGGGGGATGGTGCGGCAGAGCTGATTGACAGCGCAAGGACCGCCGCCATCGGGCCTGTGACTGCCGCTACCTGCCGGGAGCTGGGCATTCGGGTGGATATAGTGGCAAAGGAATATACCATTGATGGGTTGGTTGATGGATTAGTGGAGGCATTGTCATGATTGAGCAGAAGCTGCGGCCGCGCCGCATGAGAATAACGGAAAATATTCGCGCTATGGTACGGGAAACCAGTTTGTCCGTAAAGGATTTCGTGTACCCGATTTTCGTGGTGCCGGGGGAGAACGTAAAGGAGGAAATTCCAAGCATGCCGGGCTGCTATCACCTGTCCGTGGACAGGGCCGTGGAGCTGGCCAGGGAGATTTCCTGCCTGGGCATACCAAGCGTAGAGGTATTTGGTCTGCCGGAGTACAAGGATGAAATCGGCTCCAGCGCCTGGGATATGAATTCCCCGGTACAGCGGGCCATTAAGGCCATCAAGGCCAAGGTGCCGGAGCTGGCCATCGTAGGTGATGTGTGCCTGTGCCAGTATACTAATCACGGCCACTGCGGCCAGCTGTGCGGCCACTATGTGGATAATGATGCTACGCTGAAGCTTTTGCAGAAGGTGGCGGTGAGCCAGGCGGAGGCAGGTGCGGATATCATTGCGCCATCGGATATGATGGACGGCAGGGTGGCCGCTATTCGGGAAGCCTTGGATGAAAAGGGCTTTGTCAATGTTTCCATCATGTCCTACGCGGTGAAGTATGCCTCCGGCTACTACGGGCCGTTCAGGGATGCGGCAGACTCTGCCCCGCAGTTCGGTGACCGCCGTGCCTACCAGATGGACCCTGCCAACAGCCGGGAGGCCATGAAGGAAGTGGAGCTGGATATTGCCGAGGGAGCGGATATTATCATGGTGAAGCCTGCCCTGGCTTATCTTGACGTGGTGCGCCAGGTGCGGGACAGCATTCATCACCCGGTGGCCGTGTACAATGTCAGCGGTGAGTATGCTATGGTGAAGGCGGCCGCCGCCAACGGCTGGATTGATGAAAAGCGCATTGTGCTGGAAACCCTGACCAGCATGAAGCGAGCCGGAGCGGATATTATTATTACCTATCATGCCATTGATGCGGCAAAGTGGCTGAAGGGATGAGTTTTGTGCATTGGTTGAAGGAATAATGCCTGTATATTGGCTGAAGGGATGATGACTGTATGCTGAATTTGGAAAAGTCTGCGGCTGCCTTTGAGGAAGCCAAGAAGCTGATGCCGGGGGGCGTCAACAGCCCGGTGCGCTCCTATCGGAGCGTGGATTGCAATCCACCTTTTATCGAAAGGGCGGAGGGCAGCCATATCTTTGATATTGATGGCAATGAATATATCGACTATGTAGGCTCCTGGGGGCCGATGGTGGTGGGGCATGCCCATCCACAGGTGGTAAAGGCCCTGCAGGAGGCGGCAACCCGCGGCACCAGCTACGGTGCGCCAACCCTGATTGAAAGCCGGCTGGCTAAAAAGGTCATGGAGGTATATCCGTCCATGGAGGTAATCCGCATGGTAAACTCCGGCACGGAGGCCACCATGAGCGCCCTGCGGCTGGCAAGGGGATATACCGGGCGCAACAAGATTGTGAAGTTCATCGGCTGCTATCACGGCCACAGTGACAGCCTGCTGGTGAAGGCAGGCTCTGGCATGGCTACCTTCGGCGTGCCGGACAGCCCGGGGGTGACGCCGGGGACAGCGCAGGATACCATCACTATTCCGTATAATGATTTTGAGGCCTTCAAGTCTGTCTTTGCGGAGCAGGGGGCGGAGATTGCCGCGGTGATTGTGGAGCCGGTGGCAGGCAATATGGGACTGGTACTGCCGAAGCCTGGGTATCTTGACCTTCTGCGCAAGGAAACCAAGGAGCATGGGGCATTGCTGATTTTTGACGAGGTGATGTGCGGCTTCCGGGCTTCCCTGGGAGGGGCACAGGCCGCCTATGCGGTGAAGCCTGACCTGACCTGCCTTGGCAAGATTATCGGCGGCGGACTGCCGGTGGCCGCCTATGGCGGACGCAGGGATATCATGGAGCAGGTTTCCCCGGCCGGGCCTGTATATCAGGCAGGCACTCTCTCCGGCAATCCTCTGGCCATGACAGCCGGGCTGGAAACCCTGAAGATTATTACGGCACCGCCGGAGCCTGGGGAGCCTGACTACAGCCGGGTGCTGACCATCAGAACCAAGAGGCTGGTGCTGGGGGTAGCTCAGAAGGCAAAGGAAGCAGGGGTAACCCTGCAGGTACAGCAGGCCGGATCCATGTTTGGCTTCTTCTTCAGCGACAGGGAGGTTACAGATTATGAAACCTCTGCCGCCGCCGATCAGGAGGCCTTCAAGGTATGGTTCAAGGCCATGCTGGAGCAGGGGATTTACCTGGCTCCGAGCCAGTTTGAGACATTGTTCATGTCCGGTGCCCACACCGACGAGGAAATTGACCGCACCATTGAGGCGGCCGGTGTGGCACTGAAAAAGGTGGCAGAATATCTGGCTGACAGATAATTGCCTTGCAATGCTATCTCATATTGTGTATAATAAAGGCAAGAGGTATACCAGTAGACGGTAGCCCCAACAGGTGAATTGTAAGAAACCCGCCTAATGGAGCGTTATAGGCGGGTTTTCTTATGCCTTAATTGCCACTATGATGAGCAGCGTTAGAACCAGCGCGAAAAAGAAATCGTACATGGTCATAGGCAACGCCCCCTTTCAGGGGCAGGATTTACCGCCTACCGTATTGGTATACCTCTTGCTTTGTATAGTATATATTATGTGTATTGAATTAGCAACAAAAAAATGACCGGAGCTTGCATCGCCCCGGCCCAGCACATGAAAAAACAAAAATATAAGTGCTTTTGAGTTGAACATTACGTTCCATGCTAGTATAAGGGAAACGGGAGCATTTGTCCAGTAAAATTTCCGTAAATTAAATTTACATTATATTTGCACAGGATTTTTGCATTTGGGAATGATTGCAAGTATAATGGTATTATAAAAAATTTGCAGAAGATTTAAGGAGGAGTGCTTATGCTTCAAAAGATTTTTAGAATAATTCTGTGCGGCGTGTTTATGTTTACCATGTCGGGGACGGCCTTTGCGGATGTCGAGAACACGGCGGACGACAAGCTGGCCGCCGTGGAGACCACCCTGTACGGTGCGGTGCAGACCGGCCCCCTGCTGGACAGGATAAACAAGCTGGAAAAGGATTATGAGGGAGGACATCCGGGCGGCAGCATCATGGACAGGATTAATGCCCTTTATGATGCCACCTATGACAATTCCGTGAGCCCGTCCCTGATTACCCAGATGAACGCCCTGGAGTGGGCAGTTTCCCACAGGGTGAGCATGGACTGCATGCAGGATCGGGTGAATGCCATGGAGATGAGCCTGCGGGGCAAGACCTCGGAGGGAACCTTCAAGCATCGCGTGGAGGGGCTTTCTCAGGATGCCTTTGGCACCAAGACGATTCCTCTGGTGCAGACCAATGTCCCTGCTAACACCTTGACCAAAATTGCCCTGGTGGACAGGCTCAATGCCAAGAATCTGAAAAAGGGCGATGTGGTGCGTTTTCAGGCTGCTGAAGACGTAGTAGAGGACGGCATGCTGCTATTTACCAAGGGTGCTGCCGGTGAAGGCGTCGTGACAAAGGTTTCCCAGGCGAAGAATTTTGGCAGGAATGCAGAGATTGAGATTGATTTCAAATATCTGACCGCTGTGGATGGACGTCAGCTGAACATGGTGCTGGGTGAGGAATCCAAGAAGAGCATGGAGCAGCTGGGCATGGCGGCCGGTGCCAGCGTGGCGGGTATGCTGGTGCTGGGTCCTATCGGCATTATTGGCGGGGCCTTCGTGCAGGGCAAAAACATTGATTTGCCGGAGGGAACGGAGCTTTATATTCAGACCATGAATGACGAAGTAATTTACGCAATTCCGACCACAGCTGAATAAACTGACCAAAGAACGGATAATGCGTTCAAAAGGTTTGCGAGGGCTCTCATTTTTGAGGGCCTTTTTGCTTGTATTTGCAGTTGGAATGAAGTATTATAGAAGGTAGTATGTTTTTTTATAAAGTATTATAGGCGGAGTATGATTTGATGCTGAAGAATAAGGAAAAAATTTGTGGCCTGGCGGCAGGCCTGACGGTGGCGCTGACCCTTGCTTCAGGCAGTGAGCTGGCAGATCTGCCAAAGGCGGAGGCTGTGTACAACAGCGAGAGTGACACGGATGCGAATATTCTGGATTATGTGGAAAACCGCAGGCGCAATGAGCGTGAAAATGCCTTGAATGATGATCAGAAGCAGCTTTTGCTGGATGCCTACAGGATGAAGGAAAATCTGCGTGAGCCTCTTGATCCTACCAAGAATGTGCCGGTGGCAGTGGAGGGCGATGAGCTGTTCTACGACGAAAACACCGGTGATTTTGTGGTGCAGGGAAATGTGGTCATGACCTCTCTGGACAAGCGGCGGTTTATTACGGAGCATGCAGATGGCAACCTGGTTTCCCAGGATGTGCAGGTGGAGGACAAGGCCTACATGCTGCAGCTGACGGAGGCCCAGGCCAGAATCATTCTGAACGGCTATCGCACCCAGTACAACTGGGGCAAGGAAACCGGCAGCATGGAGGACGCCCAGGGTAAGATTGACCATCAGTATGTCAAGGCAAAGCGCATTGAGTTCTATCCTGACAAGGTGGTGCTTTACAATGCCAGTGCTACCAAATGCAGCGCCAAAAAGCCTGATTACAGGATGACCGCCAAGAAGATTGAGTATTATCCGGGTATTGAAACCATTTCCTATGGCGTAAGCTACTGGTTGGGCAGTATTCCTGTGTACTCTGTGCCGAAGCAGGTCAGCAAGGAAGGGGAAAAGGGGCAGTATATGCCGAAGGCTTCCTACGACAATGACAACGGCTTTGGCCTCAAGGACACCCATTATTATCCGATAACAGACAGGGTAAATGCTTATTTTGACTGGTTCCTGTCCCAGAAGAACAAGCTTAATTCTCATGGTGGCTTTATCTATACCACAAGGGGTATGGGTACCTTCAAGCTGCAGGACGGCTTTTTTGAGGATTCGGATGCGAAATGGATTCACAAGGCGCCGACCCTGCGCTGGGATTATCAGTTCAGGACGGGGCAGGCTCCCTTTACCTATCGTTTTGCCTACGAGCATGGTGCCTGGGAGCAGGACGGCAGGCACTCCATCCATACATATTACAAGGCGGGGCTGAGCATTGACCCTATCAGGCTGGGGACATGGCGCGTGTATCCGAGCATCAGCTATGATATTACCGATGAGTCCTACAACCACTCCAGGGTGAGCGGCCTTGGGTATGATATAACGGCCCTGCGGGAGTTTGATGACCGCTGGACCACCTATCTGGGGTATCACTTCAGCAAGAGCAACAGCCAGAACAGCGTGTTTGATTTTGATCTGGACAGCTATTCGGAGAAGATTACGGCGGGCTTCAGCTACAGCTTCAGCCCGAAGGACAGGATAGTCATAGGCTGGGCCTTTGACGGGGAAACCAACAAGCTGATGGATGCTGATTATTACTGGTATCACAACATGCACTGTGCGGAGCTGATTGTGCGCTATCGCGAGAAGCGGGATCAGATCAAGGTAACGGCACAGTTTGCACCGTGGTAAGAAAAGGCCGGAGGTGTTATGATGAGCCCTTTGGAGGCAATAGATAAAATGGCTGGTCAGCCGGTGCTGGTCATGGGGGATATGATTGCAGATATCTACCTGTATGGCACGATTTCCCGCATTTCCCGTGAAGCGCCGGTGCTGGTGCTGGAGCAGTCAACGGAAAAGGTGGTGGCCGGTGGTGCCGCCAACGTGATTAACAATGCGGCCACTTTGGGCGGCAAGGTTTATGCCGCCGGGCTGGTAGGTGATGACAGCGGTGCAGATGGCCTGGCGGAGATTCTGGCGAGCCGCGGCGTGGATGTAACCGGCTTCGTCAGGGATGCAGGGCGTCCTACTATTTCCAAGACCCGGATTGTGGCAGGGGGCAGGACCACCGTCAGCCAGCAGATTGTGCGGGTGGACAGGGAAAGCCATGCACCTATGCCGGATGAGTGCGAGAGACAGCTGGCAGAATATCTGGCAGAGGTGCTGCCCAAGGTCAAGGGCGTGGTGCTGAGTGACTATGGCAGCGGTACGATTACGGACAGGCTGCTGGAGCAGATTTTCAGCTACTGCAAGGCTCATGACATCCCTACCATGGTGGATTCCAGATATGATATACTGCGCTTCAGAACGGTTGATTACATAAAGCAGAATGATGCGGAGCTGGCCGCGGCGACTGGCAGGCAGCTGGAAACGGAGGCTGAGCTGGTGGAGGCAGGCCGGGAGCTTTTAGAGCGCATGGAAGCCAAGGGTGCCCTGATTACCAGGGGTGAAGATGGCATGACACTTTTTCAGAGTGACGGCAGCGTGACCCATATACCTGTAACGGACAAGAGCGAGGTTTATGATGTATCCGGTGCCGGTGATACCTGTGTGGCTACAGTGATTCTGGGACTGGCCGCCGGGGTGGAGCCGGTGCT
The DNA here is from genome assembly GCA_945949525.1 of uncultured Veillonellaceae bacterium. Lineage (GTDB taxonomy): Bacteria > Bacillota > Negativicutes > Selenomonadales > Selenomonadaceae > Anaerovibrio. The sequence continues at coordinate 61,688 of CAMFES010000003.1, read as the reverse complement.
GGCCAGCCGCCTTTCCAACGAGGCCTCCAGCATTGCCGTGAGAAAGATGGGAACAGCTGTTGTCAGTGCAGATGAATTAAGGAGCAGGTTCAGATGATTATAGCCAGGGATAAAGTTGCTGAGTTTTGCCAGGTGCTGCGGGATGGCGGTCAGAAGGTGGTGTTCACCAATGGCTGCTTTGATATCCTCCACGCCGGGCATGTGAGATATTTGAACAAGGCCCGTTCCTTTGGCGACTGCCTTGTGCTGGGGCTGAACACGGACAGCTCCGTCAGCCGCATCAAGGGACCATCGAGGCCTATCAACAGCCAGCTGGACAGGGCCGAGGTCGTGGGGGCCCTGAAATCTGTGGACTATGTGGTGTTTTTTGATGAGCCGACAGCCGAGGCGCTGATACGGCAGGTGCGCCCTGATGTGTACGTCAAGGGCGGTGACTATACGCTGGATACACTGCCGGAGGGGCAGATTGTGCTGGGCTATGGCGGTAAGGTAGAGCTGGTTCAGCTGGTGGAGGGGCGTTCTACCACCAACGTGATAGCCAGAATCAAGGGTGAGAAGCAATGAGCATAAAAAATGTACTGGTGGTCAAGCTGAGCGCCATAGGGGATGTGATTCATGCCCTGCCTGTGTCCTATGCCATCAAGGAGACATATCCGGAGGCCAGGCTCACATGGGTGGTGGAGCCGCCTGCGTACAATATTTTGCAGGGCAATCCATATATTGACGAGATTATTGTTTTTGAAAAAAAGAAATTCAAGTCCCTGGGTGGATTTTTGGCCAATTACGGGCCTTTCTGCGAAAAGCTGCGCCAGCACAGCTATGATGCGGCGCTGGATTTGCAGGGGCTGTTCAAGTCGGCGGCAATTGTCTGGAGTTCCAGGGCTGCCGTAAAGCTGGGAACCTGCAATATGCGGGAGCTGAGTGACCGTGTGTCGGAGCCGGTAGTTGGTGAGCATGCCAACGGGCACATTGTGGAGCGTTATCTGGATGTGGCGCGGGCCCTGGGGTGCCGTGTGGACAAGGTGGTATTTCCGGTGGAGATTTCCGCCGATGACGCCAAGATGGCCAGAAGCTATCTCTATGTGGCAGGCTGCAAGGGGGATATCCCCTATGTGGTGCTGGCGGTGGGGGCCAACTGGCCCAACAAGAGATGGCCGACCAAATACTTTGCCCGCCTGTCCGACTGGATTTCCAGCAGGGGTCTTCTGCCGGTAGTCGTAGGCGGCGGGCCGCTGGATGAGCAGCTGGCGGAGGAGATAAGCCGCATGGCGGAGATTCCTCCCATAAACATGGTAGGCAAAACCAGCCTGAAGCAGCTGGCCTATGTCATGAGCAAGGCCAAGGCCGTGGTGGGCGGCGATACGGGGCCGGTGCATCTGGCAGCTGGTATGGGGACGCCTACGGTGATGTTTATGGGGCCTACAGATGCAAATCGCAACGGCCCTTACGGACAGCTGGAAAACGCCGTGGAGGTGCCGAGGGAGTGCAGGTATTGCTGGAAAAGGGCCTGCCCGAAGGGACTGGACTGCCTGGCGAAGATTACGCCGGAAATGATAGAGGAAAAGCTGGCAGGGTATCTCTGATAGGCCTGAAAATCTATTCAATGAATTGTGTATGTGTGTTGCGGAGTTGTGGTTATGCCTGACATTGATAAGCTGGACATAAAGAAAATACTGATTATAGACCTGGCCTTTATCGGGGATGTCATCCTTGCCGGGCCGCTGACAATGGCAATCAGGCAGAGGTGGCCAAAGGCGGAGCTGGTGATGCTGACTGTGCCCTTGACGGCTTCTGTGGCAGAAATGCTGCCGGCTGTGGACAGGGTGCTGGTCTACGATAAGAAGGGAAGCCATCGGGGACTTTGTGGCATGTGGCAGATGGCGAAGTCGCTGCGCCGTGAGAGGTTTGAGCTGGCTGTCTGCGTGAATTTTGCCCTGCGGGGTGCTGCGGTGGCGAGGCTGGCGGGTATTCCCTACAGGCTGGGCTATGATGCCCAGCACGCAGGCTGGTTTCTCACCTGGGCGGCAAGCCATATCCGGGACGGCATCAAGCACGAAAGCCTGAATCATCTGGAGGTGCTGAAGCCCTGGGGGATTGACGCTGAAAGCATTGATGAGGAGGCTTTGCAGCTGAAGCTGGTGCCGGGCAGGGAAGCGGTGGCTTCCTTTGAGGCCAAGGCGGCGAAGTGGCAGCTTTCAGGACAGGGCGGGTATTATGTGCTTTGCCCTATAGGCAGCTATGACAGAAAGAATTTGCCTCTGCCCCTGGCGGTGCAGCTGATTCGCCAGCTGGAGGGGGAGAAGCCGGTGTATCTCATCGGCGGCAGCGGCGAAAAGGCGGCACTGTCGGCTATGGCAAGGGCAGGCCATATCGGTGAGGAAAGGGTGCTGGCAGGAAGCCTGTCCCTTCAGGAGCTGGCGGTTTTTCTGCAGCGGGCGGCAGCCATGGTATCTGTGGATACGGGGCCAATGCATGTGGCGCAGGCCGTGGGATGCCCTACGGTGGCCGTTTTCGGGCCTACTGCGCCGGAGGTATGGGGGCCAAAAAACAGCAACAGCAGAACGGTATATCTGGCAGAGGACTGCTCTCCCTGCTGGGGCAGGGGGGAGTGCAGCGGCAGCCGCTGCATGGAACGCATCAAGGCAAACATGGTGCTGGAGGCGCTGAATTCTATCCAGCTATTTGAGAAGGTGAAAACAGAGGCATGAGTATTACGCGGGATTATAAAAATATTTTGGTCATAAACCTGATGCATATCGGGGATTTGATGCTGGTGACGCCGGTGCTGAGAACCCTGCGCGCCAATTACCCGAAGGCGAGGATTTCCCTTCTGGCGGATAAGAAGCTGGCAGACCTGGTGCAGTACAACAGGCATATTGATGAATGCCTGCTGATTGATAAAAAAGGCAGGGACGACAGCCTGCCGTCCTTTATAAAATATATCTGGGGCATACGAAAAAAGAGGTTTGACCTGGTGATTAATCTCCACCGTAACGAAAGAGCCTCCGCCATTGCGGCCTTCAGCGGTGCTGACAGGATCGTGGGCTATGCAAAGCCGGGCTTTTCCCTGCTTTTTGATCAGGTGCTGCCGAATCTGAAGGCGGTGAAGCATCAGATACATTCCCATTTTGACGTGCTGGAGCAGGCGGTGGGCATTGACAGGATCGACGATGGCGGCCTGGAGATGTGGCTGCCGGAGGAGGCGGTCAGGAGCGCTGAGAAAATCTGGCAGGAGAGCTTTGCACCGGATAAAAAGGTGGTGGCCTTTAACATCGGCGCCAGCTGGAGGACAAAGCGCTGGATTGATACATATTTTGCCCGCTGTGCCGATGAGCTTCTGGAGGAGGGCTATGGAATAGCGTTTTTCGGCGGGCCCATGGATACGGAGCTGGTGGAGGCGTGCATTGCCCAGATGAAGCACGGGGGCAGTCAGGAGGTAAAGGTGTTTACCGGCAGGGTATCACTGGGAGAGCTGGGGGCATTGCTGAAGAAGTGCGCCCTGTTCCTGACCACGGATTCGGGGCCTATGCATGTGGGGGTGTCCCAGAATGTGCCTATAGTGACCATGTTCGGTGCCTCTCCCGTGCCGGGGTTTTATCCCTATGATGCCAAGGATGTGCTGATAAAGACGCCGGAGCCGTGCCATCCCTGCGGCATTCATGAGTGCCCGAAGCAGGGGGCAGACAACATGGCCTGCATGAAGAGGATTACTGTGGATATCGTTATGAGGTATGTGCGGGAGCTGCTGGCGGAGTACGGGGATATGGCCGGGAATGTGCCGCGGGAGTACGGCAGGTATGAGTGCCGTGTGATTGATATGGCAAAGCTGTGATTGTTGATATAGTTTAGTAGCTTGACTGTTGGCTGCAGCAAAGGGGGAAGAATAAGCGATGACTGTTGATAGAAAGAAATTGCTGGATTTTGTGCTGAATGATATTTCGAGGGTAAGGATTCTGGTGGTAGGCGATGTGATGCTGGACAGGTATTACTATGGCGAGGTAACACGTATTTCGCCGGAGGCGCCGGTGCCGATTAACCATGTGACCAGCACCAAGGACACGCTGGGCGGCTCTGCCAATGTGGCGCACAATCTGGCACTTCTTGGCTGTCGGACGTCTATTGCCGGCTTTGCAGGCAATGATTACCATTGCCAGACCCTTTTGGACAAGTTTACCGCGCGGGGCATAGATTACAAGGGCATTATCCGCCGGGAGGCCCCTACTACCACCAAGCTGCGGGTAATTGGCGGCCATCAGCAGATGCTTCGCCTGGATTTTGAGGATACGGAGCCGGTAGGGGAGCATTATGCGGAGCGGCTGGTGGACTATGTGGAGCAGTCCCTGCAGAACGGACTGGATGCAGTGATTATTTCGGATTATGGCAAGGGGGCATGCACGGAGGATGTGTGCATGCGCATCATTGATGAATGCCACAATATGGCCGTGCCGGTGTTTGTGGACCCGAAGGGAACGGAGTGGGGGAAGTATTCCGGAGCGGATTATATTACCCCGAACTTCAAGGAGCTGAATGCTGTCCTGCCAAAGCCTATTCGCAATCGTGACGAGTACATAGAGCAGGCGGCCCGGCAGGTCATGGACAGGTATAATGTCAGCAACGTGCTGGCCACCCGTTCCGAGTACGGTATGTCGCTGGTGCAGCCGGAGGAGGGGATTGTGCATATCCCTACCAAGGCGCAGGAGGTGTTTGATGTGTCGGGGGCCGGTGATACGGTGATTTCCGTGTTTGCCCTGGGTATCTCCGGCGGGCTGAAGCCGGTGGAGGCGGCCTATCTGGCAAACCTGGCCGCCAGCGTGGTGGTGGCCAAGCTGGGCACCTATGCTGTCAGCAACCAGGAATTGCAGAAGGTGCTGACGGATGTGGAGTGATATAACTGCATTAATATAACTGTAGTAATGCAACTGTAGTAATATAACTTGTGAAAAATTGTGAGGAGCGAGATTTATGATTATTGTTACAGGTGGAGCCGGTTTTATCGGCAGCAATATTGTCAAGGAGCTGAATCGTCAGGGGCGCACCGATATTCTCATCGTGGACGATTTGAATAACCGCAAGAAGGAAAATCAGAGCTACAGAAATCTCAGGGGATTGCAGTTCATGGACTATATGCACAAGGATGCCTTTTTGGAGGCTGTCCTGAATGACGATTTTGACGGCACGGATGTGGATGTGGTCTTCCATGAGGGTGCCTGCTCCGATACCATGGAGTATGATGTGAACTACATGATGGAAGCCAATTATGATTATTCCAAGGCAGTGCTGCACTTCTGCATGAATCACCGCATTCCGTTCCTGTACGCTTCCTCCGCCTCCACCTATGGCGGCGGCGAGAACGGCTTCCGGGAGGGGGACGAGTGCGAGGATGCCTTGAATCCTTACGCCTACTCCAAGCTGCTCTTTGACCGCTATGTGCGCCAGCAGCTTCCTTATGCTCAGAGCCAGATCGTTGGGCTGAAGTATTTTAATGTATATGGCCCTCAGGAGCATCACAAGGGCAACATGGCCTCTATTTTCTATCAGCTGTATCATCAGGTGAAGGATAACGGCGTGTGCCGCCTTTTTGGTGGCTATGGCGAATACGGAGATGGTGAGCATCGTCGTGACTTTATCTATGTAAAGGATGTAGTGAAGGTCAACCTCTGGTTCTGGCAGAATGAGGGGCCGAGCGGCATTTACAACTGTGGTACTGGCCATGCCCATTCCTACAATGAGGTGGCTCAGGCGGTGATTGACGCGCTGGGGACGGGGCGTATTGAGTACCGGGAGTTCCCGGAGGTGCTGAAGGGAAAATATCAGTGCTTTACCGAGGCGGACAAGACTCAGCTGCTGGCAGCCGGTTATGACCAGGGCTTCTATGATATGAGGGAAGCAGTCAAGGAGTATTGTGATTTTCTTGACAATGGCGGATATTTCAAGTACGGAAAATAATTGATGCATTATTGATGCATCATTAGTGCAGCATGCAGTGATGGGCACAGCGCAATGATGGGCGCTGTTGCCGTGACACCGGCAGGTCAGGGAAGATGCGGAGGCATAGTTTGAAGAAAGCGGTTTTTTTTGACAGGGATGGCACGCTGAATGTAGATGTACATTACCTGCACAGGATAGAAGATTTCCAGTGGATGCCGGAGGCGGTAGAGGCTATTGAATACTGCCATCGGCAGGGCTATCTGGTGGTGGTGGTCACCAACCAGAGCGGCGTAGCACGGGGCTATTATGAGGAAGCTGATGTGATGCGCCTCCACAAGTGGATGAATGAGGAGCTGGCGGGGCGGGGTGCCGCACCCATTGACGGCTTCTATTACTGTCCGCACCATATCAATGCTTCCGTGCCGGAGTATGCGGTGGACTGTGACTGCCGCAAGCCGAAGCCCGGCATGATTTTTGAGGCCTGCCGTGAGCTGGGCATTGATGCGGGGCAGTCCTTTATGATTGGTGACAAGCCACGGGATGCGGAGTGCGGCGAGGCCGCCGGGGCAAAGGGCGTGCTGTATGAAGGCGGCAGCCTGCTGGAGTGCGTAAAGCGGGCAATTGGTTGAGGTAATTTGTATGGGAAGAATAGCTGGAATAAAGATAAAAAATTATGGTTCACTGCGTGATGTGAAGCTTGGCAAGGTGTTATCTGACAGTGATGCCAAGGCTAAAGAGCTTACCAACATCAACGCAATTATCGGTCAAAGCGGAACTGGTAAAAGCACTTTGGCTGATGCCTTTGGCTTTCTGGCGGATTGTCTTGAAAAAGGTGTTGAAGTTGCCTGTGACCTGAATGGAAGGGGAGGTTATGAAACTCTCATTTCCCAAGGTGCAGAAGGCTCAATTGAGTTTGAACTGTATTATAGGGAAGCAGGTAATGAGGCTCCTATCACTTATGAGTTATCTATCGGGCTGGATAAAACAGGCCGGCCTGTAGTGGAAAAAGAGCGTTTACGTCAAAGGAGAGCCAGGGAACGGTATGGCAGACCTATGTCGTTCCTCTTTTTGGAATATGGCAGAGGCTTTGCATTCAAAGGCACTGATAGCGGATTATCTGAGGATAATCAGGAAGTTGGCGAGAAGGTTGATGTTGAGCTGGCGGATCCAAGACAGCTGGGGATTGTTACTTTGGGAGAGTTGCGTGAGCATCCGCGTATAGTGAAGTTTAAGAACTTTTTGAAGAACTGGTATCTGTGCTATTTCAGCCCTATGGCTGCCCGTGAAATCCCTAGTGCCGGTCCGCAAAAGTATTTAAATCGTTTGGGCAACAATGTCAACAATGTTGCGCAGTATTTATATCGTGAAGACCCAAAGGATTTTATAAAGGTATTGCGTGATATCCAGTCGAAGCTGCCAGGGATTAATTCAATCAAGCCTGTAAAGCTACAGAATGGGCAACTGGTACTGGAATTTTTTGAAGAAGGGTTTAGTAAGCCGTTCTATTCACAGAAGATGTCGGATGGTACTTTAAAGCTGTTTGCTTATTATCTGCTTCTGCATGAAAAAGATGCAAGGCCGTTGGTATTTATTGAAGAACCGGAAAATGGATTGTATCATCAATATTTAGCAGATTTGGCATCTCAGATGAAATCTAGTATTAAGGGGATGTATTCCAAGCAGTTGTTTATAACAACCCATAGCCCATTTTTTGTGAATGCGTTGTCACCGGATGAAGTATGGGTATTGGAAAAGCAACAAGATGGTTTTTCAACAATCAAGCGGGCTTCGGAATATGAACACGTAAAGGCGTTGTGCGAATCGGAAGTGCCTTTGGGTGACTTGTGGTATAGCAGTTATTTTGGTTGATGTGGGGCAGCGATGATTGAATATACACATATAGTAGTTTTGATAGAGGACAAATCTGGAGAAATACTGGTAGAAAAAATTCTTCAAAAATATGCAGGCGGGGATAATAATTTTTCCTATGGCATCAAAAGCTTTAAAGGCTTGGGAAAAATTCCCTGCAAAAAAGGGAATTTTTCTGATATCAAATCAGGAAGATTGCTGACAGATTTACCACAGTACCTGCGGGGCTATGATACTTCACTGAAGCAGATGGTTTGCCAAAAGGCGATTTTTGTTATTTTAGACAAAGATGATAGTGATTGTGCTTTGTTGAAAGCAAGTTTGCTTGAGATGTACGCTAATTTGAATTTATCAATAAAGGTGTTTTTTTGTATAGCTATAGAGGAAATGGAAGCATGGTTGTTAGGCGATGAAAATGCTGTGCTTACTGCTTTTCCATCAGCCAAGCTTTCATTGCTGCATAAATATGAGAATGACAGTATAATAGGAACATGGGAATGGTTGGCTGATGTTGTACATCCTGGCGGAGTTAGACGATTGAAGCGTGATGCCGGGACGTATTATGGGATTGGTAAATTTAAGTGTGATTGTGCAGAGAAAATTGGTTCAGTAATGGATATCAGGCATAATATGTCACCTAGTTTTAATTATTTTATCAGTAAGCTAGATGGTGTTTGCCAGAATAAATAGGAAATGGTCTGTGCTGATATGTGATAGTTGGAAATGATTGCGTAAGAGATAATGGTTACTTTATAAAGAGGTGTGTTGCAGGTGCGGATTGGCATTTTTGAAAATATTATGACTTCGGGCGGTCATGAGGTGGATTTTGATCGTATTTTGGTGGAGGAGCTGCAAAAGCGGGGACATGAGGTAAGCTTTTATGTGCCGGAGGATTTTGAGTTCAGCTTTGACTATCATGTGCCTGTGGTGCGTCTGAGGGGTAAGGCGGTTTCCTACTCCAAGGTCAGCGGCATCAAGAAGCTGCTCTATTCAGTGAAGCGGGAATACAATCGCCAGAAGTGGTATGCCCAGCTCTATGAGGCGGCATATCGCAAGGATATAGATGCTCTGATAGTGCCGACCTCCACCTATCGCTATTTGCGAGCCATTAATAAGAACATACTGCGACGTTCAAATGTGCCGATTATTTTTGTGCTACACGGGATTAATCCCAAGGAAGCACCGAAATTTTTGCGTGAGGCAAAGAAGCTGCTGCCTTACAAGAATATCAAGCCTGTGGTGCTGACCTTTGTCAATCATATTTTTGGACATAGGCTGCCTAATATTTACCCGATTTATCCACCGACTTATACGGCAAGGGATATTGATTTTCAGCCATCTGTGGAGGCAAAGGATATTCTGACGGTAGGCTTCTTTGGTCAGTATCGTCGTGAAAAGCGGTTGCGAGATTTCCTTGAGGTTTATGTGAAGGGACATTACACCAGAAAGGTTAAGCTGCTGGTGCAGGGCTCCACTATGCATCCTGAGGATGCAGAGGATTTTGAGAAAATTATCCAGGAATACAAGGATTGTGCGGGTATAGAATTTTTGCATAGGGGGCTGATTGGCGCAGAATGGCAGAAGGCTATTGCAAGGATTGATGTGCTTTTGATGCCTTATTCGGCACCGAGATATCTCTATCACTGGGGTGGCATGCTGTTTACGGCTATTGGTTTCCAGAAGCCGGTGATAGCCAGCAACGATATCAATCCTGAGGTTTTTGCCAAGTTTAATATAGGCATGACCTTCAAGAGCGGAGATATGAACGACTTGCAGCAGGTGCTGGAAAATTTCATTAATGGCTATGACGACAGTGTGGCAGGCTATGCCAAAGGGCTGGCAGAGGCTGGGAGAAAGTTTTCTCCAGAGTCCTTTGCCCATAGGATTGAGGCTATATTGACAGGCGAGTATCATACCACCAGTGCTGAGCAGGCATCAGATACTTTAAATACAAGCAGGAATTGAGAAGGGCGGACAGCAGGATATGGGCGTAAATCTTTCAGTTTTGATATTGGCAAAAAATGAAGAAAAAAATATTGAAGCATGCATCAGGAGTGCCTTGTTTGCTGATGAGGTGCTGGTGATTGACGATATGAGCAGTGACCGTACCAAGGAGATTGCAGAAGCCCTGGGGGCGAAAGTACTGCAGCGTGCCCTCAATGGCAACTGGGGGGAGCAGCAGACCTTTGCCATGCAGAATGCCAAATGTGACTGGATTTACTGCCTAGATGCTGATGAGCGCATTTCCCACAGGCTGGCAGAGGAAATCAGCAGGGTGGTGTCAGAGGATGACAGGCGGTATTCCTATCAGACAGCCCGGCTGAATTATTTCTGGGAGCAACCCCTGAAGCATGGAGGCTGGTTTCCTGACCACGGCATACGCCTGCTACCGAGAAAAGGTGTTTATGTGACAGGCTTTGTGCATCCGCAGTTTCATTATGATGGCTATGAGCTAAAGACTTTGCCGGATGATGCTTATGTTATTCATTACCCATATCGTGATTGGGAGCATTATTTCAACAAGTTGAATTTTTATACCACGCTGGTGGCAAAGAAGAATAGGGAAAAGGGAAAGAGGGCTTCTTTTTTGGATATTATTGCGCATCCGGCATGGGCATCCTTCAGGATGTATATACTGAAGGGGGGATGGCGTGACGGCAAAATAGGCTTTGTGCTGGCGGTATTTCACTATTTTTATACGATGGCAAAGTATGTGAAGCTGTATTATCTGGAAAGAACCAATGAGCATGTAGGGGATGAGGACTGATGGCATCAATCAAGGATATTGGCAAGAGGATATATGACCTGAAAAATCCGCGGGAAAAACGGCGGTATTTTGTGTTTTTGCTACGCAGCCTTGTGCATAGGAAGGAACTTAGGGAACTGGTGGAGTTTTTTCAGCGGGATGAATTGCGCAATGAGATTTTCCGGCGACAGGCATTCCCTATTGAGCAGGTTACAAGAGCATTTTTTTACAATAAATCCACTTTTGAGGAAAGGGTCAAGTTGGCCAGGGAGCATTATGAGCTTTTGCAACAGCGGTTGCAGCCAGAGGCTTTTGTCAATTTAGGGGATGTGGATTACAAGGGCTATGAGATTTATCAGCACGATTTTGAGGACAGGCATCTGAGCGTTTTTTCAAAATTTGGTGTAGGACAGCGTAAGGAAGGCCTGCTTTCAATTATTATGGAGCTGGATGGGGAGCCTTTGTATCAGATTATATTTTGGCTGGCAAAGGATAAGTCTGGGGAGGATGCCGTCTGGATTGGTGCCATGCAGGGACCGAATATGGACAAGGCAAAGGATGTCGTAAAAAAAATGACAAAATGGTGCCATGGCTACCGGACGAAAAATCTTATTCTGTATATGTTGCAGGCAATGATACGCACTATGGAAATTAACAGGATATATGCTGTTTCCAATTACGGCTATTATGCTAACAACCACGTGAGGTCAGATAGGAAGCTCAAGACAAACTTTGGTGATTTTTGGATGGAAGCTGGTGGCAGGGAAACTGAGGATAAGCGTTTTTATGAGCTACCTCTAAAGGAAAAACGTAAGACTATGGAGGAAGTGCCCACCAGGAAGCGTGCTGTTTACAGGCGTCGGTTTGCCTTTTTGGATGAGGTTGATGCAGAGATAGAGGCTGCTGTGAAGAAGATTTTGAAATAGCTGCAGATGTTTTTGATAGTTTTTATAGAGTGGTATTTAAATGGTATTTTAAGCGGTAATTTAAGTGGCAATTTAAATGACGCTTTGGATGGCGCTTTGTATGGCGCTTTAAAAGATAACGAATTATGGTTATTGGATGGTAAAGTGCGATGAGTAAAATAAAGACGCAGTATAAGAATATTTTGGTAAATTCCCTAGTCAATCTAGGGGATGTGGTATTGACTACCAGTGCTATTGCCTTGTTGAAAAAAGCCTATCCGCAGGCAAAGATTACAATGCTGGTGCGGCCTGTAGTCAGGGAGGCGGTAGAAAACAATCCTGTTGTAGATGATGTTTTGATTTTTGATTACAAGGCCAAGGAAAATTCTTTGGGCAGGATGTGGTCAATGGTAAAGGAAATCAGGCGCAGGAAATTTGATTTGGCTATTTCCTTTGACAGAAAGTCCCGGCCAGCTATTTTGTGCTGGTTGGCAGGTATACCTGTACGGATTGGTCCTGACAGGGTTTTTGATGACAAGTACAGCAAAGTAACGTGGCTGTATACCCATACGGTGCATATTGCACATGATTTGGCGAATACTTTGCAGGCGGAGACTTATCAGGAGATTGTGAGGAAGTTTACAGGTATTGATGGGCATGAGGTACCCGTGATGGCACGGCTTCCGAAGGTTGCTGAACGGAAAGCTGATGAGCTTTTATCTGGCCTGTCGGCTGGCAGGAAACGGATTGCCTTGTGCGTTAAGGGGACATTTGCCTTGAAGACATGGCCGAAGGAATACTTCGCTGTTGTGGTGAGGGAATTGCATAAGAAGTATCATGGGGCTTTTTTTGTAGTGGGTGCTCCCAATGATAAGGAATACGCCGACGAAGTGATTGCAGCTTGTGAAAAGGCTATGGAGGTTGAACATGGCAATCAGCAGGAGAAGATTTTGAATTTCTGTGGCAAGACCAGCCTTCTGGATTTGGCAGCTATTTTTTATCGCAGTGATTTATTTGTGACAGTTGATACTGGTGCTACCCATATAGCTGCTACCACTGGCGTAAAGATGGTGACAATGTATGGCTGCACCAGCCCAAGCCGGTGGCATCCATATAATGATAATGCCAGGGTGCTGTCCTATGAGCCGGAGTGTTGTCCGTGCAAAATCGGGCCGGAGGACTGTCCAAGCTGGCCAAAGCCGGATTGCCTGTGGCAGGTGATGCCGGAGATGGTGCTGGAAAAGTGCTATGAATTGATGGATTGATATTGTATTTTTGCGGAGTTACGTTATGCATATAGGATTATTTGTCAAAGATTTTGCAGTAGGAAAGAAGTTTTCCAAAGATGGGTTGCCTACCAAAAGCGGTGCAGAGTTTCATGCTGAAAATCATGCAAAGCAGCTTATAAGGCGAGGCAATGAGGTAACTATTTTTGCGAAAAAGCGTTATCGCTTTACAAAGGCACGAGAAAACATAGATGGCATAGATTTAGTTCGTTTGCATGCACCATTTAGATGGTTGGAAATTATTGTGCGCTTGCTTACTACGCATAGCAAAATAGATGCATTCTATATAATTGGTACGCCAAAGTTTGCAGTATGGGCTATTTTGATGGCAAAAGTGTTTAAGAAGCCTGTTACCTTGGCACTAACTGCTAAAATGGAGATTTTTGACGGCAAAAAAGGTTGGAGAAATAGAATTTTTGCGAAATGTAATAACTATATTGCGACATCTAATGAAATTGGCAATGGATACGTAGAATGTGGTGGTATTGATGCCAGTGAGGTTACTGTATTGCCGCATGGCTTAGATACAAGTAAGTATATAATGCCATCCGCAGAAGATAAAAAAAAGAAACGAGAAGTATTAGGAATACCGGCGGACATACCAGTGGTTATTTTTTGTGCACGTATTGTTGAAGATAAGGGGATAGGGGTACTTCTTAAAGCTTGGCCTATCGTGCATGGCGTTTTTCCAGAAGCGCGATTATATGTGGCTGGCGGCGGCAAAAAGCATCTTATGGACGCCATGAAGGATATGGGGCGGTCAAATGATAATAGTGCTGTAATTTTAGGCGAGGTAGAGCATCCACAGAAGTATTATCAGGTTGGTGATATTTATTTATTTCCGTCAAGGCATGAGGCATTGCCAACATCATTGATTGAAGCTATGTCGAGTGGTTTAACACCATTGACTTGCAGAATAGGTGGGTGTGAGGATGTAGTAAAAGACGGGGAAACAGGTTTTATGTTGCCAGTTGATGATTATAAAGCATTTGCAGACAGAATGATTTGGTTGATTAGCCATAAGGATGAATGTAGCCGTATGGCTAAGAATGCTAACAGATTGATATATGATTATTGTGATTATAGTAATGTGATTTGGAGATTGGAGGAGATAATAAGTGGTAAAATGCATAACGGATTATTTAGATAAAACAGCAAAGATATATCCTGATAAAGTAGCGTTTGCTGACATTAACGTGGAAATGACTTTTAAGCAGCTTAGAGAAGAAGCACATTGTGTTGCGGGAGCGCTAATTAGGTGTGAGGTTTTTAAACAGCCTATTATAGTTTTTATGGAAAAAACTCCTCAATGTATAGCGGCATTTATGGGAGTCGCTTATAGTGGGAATTTTTATACTCCTTTAGATACAAGTATGCCTAGTGAGAGAATTGATAAGATTATTGATGTGCTAGAGCCAGCAGTAATTATTTCGGACAAGAAAAATGAAATGATGGCGCGAGACATAGCGTCAGCGGATGTTAAGGTACTTCTTTATGATGATATTGTTGTTCAGGGATATGCTTTAGAAGTCATAGAAAACGTTAATGCGCGTATTATAGACACAGATGTATTATATGTTTTGTTTACATCTGGTTCTACGGGAATGCCGAAAGGCGTAATTGTTAGTCATAGGTCAGTTATAGATCATGCAGAATGGGCTTCAAACTCTTTAGGGTTTAATTCATCAAATATTTTTGCCAATCAATCGCCATTTTATTTTGATCATTCGATATTGGAAATATTTCAAACTATACGTAATGGGGCAACGTTGTATATTGTGCCTCAAAATATGTTCTCGTTTCCTAAGAAATTAATGAGCTATTTGGCAGAGCGTTGTGTAGATTCTTTAATTTGGGTGCCATCAGCATTGTGTTATCTGGCAAATCTAGGAGCCGTGGAGAAGTATTTTTTGCCAAAGTTAAAAAATGTCATGTTTGGTGGCGAAGTAATGCCAGTGCCGCAATATAAAATATGGAAAAAGAAATATCCAGATGTTCAGTTTGTTAATTTATATGGCCCAACAGAGGCTACGGATGATAGCACATATTATGTAATAAAAAGAGATCTTGCTGATAATGAGTCAATACCTATAGGAATTGCGTGTAGCAACACAGATGTTTTTTTGTTAGATGAATATGATCATTTGATCTGTGAGTCCTATAAAGAAGGGGAGATTTGTATAAGAGGCACGAGTGTAGCGTATGGATATTATCGAAATCAAGAGAAAACAAGAGAAGTGTTCGTGCAAAATCCTTTACACAATTTGTATGAGGAAAAAATATACCGTACTGGTGATATTGCCATGTATAATGAGTTTAATGAAATAATCTACGTAGGTAGGAGAGATTTTCAGATTAAACATATGGGCCGACGAATTGAGTTGGGGGAAATAGAAAATGCTGCACTTACTATACCGTTGATTGAAAGGGTTTGTTGTGTTTATGATAGTCCAAGGAAACAAATAATTATGTATTATGTGGGGGATGTTGATAGTGAAAGCATTTTATTGCATTTAAGGGGCAGGATTCCTGATTATATGGCTCCTGCACGTGTAATTAAGCTAAAGGAGATGCCATTAAATTTGAATGGTAAGATTGATAGGAAGAAATTGAAGGGAGAGCTTGCAAATGAAATTGAAAGATAGTATTTATGAATTGTTGGAGAACATAAAGGCAGATGCTAAAAATGTATCTGAAGAAGAGAATTTGTTTACGAGTGGTATACTAGATTCCCTGGGAATGGCTATGTTAATTCCGGCAATTGAAGAGAAATTTGATATAGAAGTTGATGTTGATGATATAGAACCAGAAAATTTTATCAGTGTTAGTGCAATATGTGAGTTTTTAGATAAATATCATGAGGGTAAATAATGGATATTAGAATCGAAGGGTATCAGAATAAATATTTGAATGAGGTTGTTTCATGTTTGATGCGTAATTACGCGTGGCTGGCTGAAAAAGGTCCGTGCGAAACAACGGAATGGCTAAAACCAGTATTGGAATATTCTTGGCAGGAAGATGTGTTGATGAATTTCCCACATAAATATGGCTCTGTTTTGTTAGATGATGGTAGTGTGGTAGGTTTTTGCGGTAATGTATATTCTAAGAGATATGATGAGAATGGTAGGCCCTATATTTTTTTGCGTCCTACAACATGGGCTATTGATGCTGAGTACAGAATTTATTTATTCAAAATATTAAAGCAACAGTTTAAGGTCGCTGATGTAATTGGTGATTTTGAACCTAGAGCATCTGTGGAGGAAGCATTAGTAAATTTGTATAAATTCCAATACTGTGATAAAACAATCTACAAGTTTCCAGCTGTCCCGCATATTTTTTCAAGATTAAGGCATGAGTTTCCAACTTCTGATGATAAGTGCTTCGATAAAATATTAAGTAGAGAATTGTTGGATAATGAGAAGTATGGTGTCAAGGCGGCAGTCTTTACGGCGGATGCCATGAATCGGTGTATTATTTTTTATCAGCTTGTTGGAAAAAAAGGTAGGCAACGTATTATGGTATTGAAAGTTGAAAATGGTAGATTATTGGCTGAACATGCACATGAAATTTTTTGGGCTTTAATGCGGCATGAAAATGTATATCACAAACTAAAATGTGATAGTAGATTTTTTTGTGGAGAGAAAATAAATTATCCCATTATACGATGCAGTCAATCATCTAGACTATTAAAAGTGCGCAATAAAGAGATTGTACCTCAGTTGGATTTTTTGTATTCAGATACCTGTATGTTAGAAGGGTGAGTGTACCTGATGAGTGTTCAAAATTCATTTTTTTCGCAAGATCTATATGGGAAAAAGGTGGCTATTTTTTGCCCTCATCAGGATGATGAAGTCCATGTGGGCGGTGGATTGCTTGAATCTTTCAAAAGTATGGGAGCAGAGATTTATGTCGTGTTTTCAACGAATGGGGATTATAAATTTAAGGCATCTACAAGGTATAGAGAGGTCATAAATGCATTGTCAGTAATGGGAATAGATGAAAGAAAGATTGTTTTCATGGGATATGCAGATGGTTGCATAAAGGACAAGCATATCTTTTTTGCGGAATATGAGCCGCAGGTATCTTTATCTGGCCATGTTAGAGCGTATGGTGCGTTGGGACATAGTGATTATGGCTTTATAAAGCGAGGGAAGCATAGTCCATATACAAAAAAGGCCTTTTATCAAGATATTAAGGACATATTATGTGATATCTATCCTGATATTATATTGTGTGTGGATTATGATCATCATTGGGATCACAGAATGTTATCTGTTGCATTGGACGATGTGTTAGGTGAGTTATTGAATTCTAATGGCAGTACATATGCGCCTTTAGTATATAAAACTTTGGCATATGCTAATGCGTATGAGGCAAAGCCTGATTTTTATGATATTAATATATTATCGGTACCAAGGCCTTTAGTTGGTGAAGTGTTAGGGTATGATACAGATATATTGGAGTATTCTTTCTACGATTGGGAGAGAAGGATAAGATTTCCGGTGCCTTTAAACTGCAGGGGAAGATTTTTGCATACAAATTTACTTTTTCAGGCATTGGTGAAGCATCATTCACAAGGTGCTGCAATGCATGCTGAATATTGCATAAATGGAGATGTTGTATATTGGCAACGGCGGACAGATAATTTATTATATTCAGCTGACATTATTGCTACATCAGGTGATCCAGAATGTATAAGGGATTTTTGCGTGTATGGCGTTCCGAGTATAAAGCATTCGGCTTTAGAAGTAGGCTTCAAAGATAAAATGTGGTGCCCAAATGAAGAAGATAAGGAGAAAAGTATATTAATATCGTGGGATGAATGTAAGCCTGTATCTCAAATAGTGTTATATGGTAATATTACGGCAGAAGGGAAGGTGTGTAGGTATTCGTTGAATATTAATGGGGATGAAATTATTCAAGGAGGTCCTTTGCCAGATAATGGAAGGCCGCAGTATATTATATTTTCTGAACAAAAGATGATAAAGTCGTGTAGGATAGTTTTGGAAGAGTGTTGGGGAAATGCCGGGATAAATCAATGTGAAATGTTTTCTGATGGGGTTCAGCATGGGGGGCTACGCCCGCATATAAAATTGATGATTGATGGGGAATTTGCTTATGATTATTGGATAGACTATGATGTTAACGAAGTAAATTTTGACTGTTATTCTTACATGTATGATGGTGATGTGCACATAGAAATCCTCAATGAATGTAATAGCAAGCTTTTGGGCAATAAATTAGTGATAGATGATAGAGACAATGAAATTTATATAAGAGCGGTTGCTGCTGATGATGATACCATATATGATGTTATTGAGATTAAAAGGAAAAAGCATTGTGTAATGTGGAAATTAAGATTAAAACAAATGATAGAAAAACGTATAATTAATTTCTGCTTGCGCAGGATAAAAAAATATATGTATCTGAGGAATAGATATGTACGAGATATATAAATGTTAAAGTACAATACATTATGCATAAATCTTGCATATTGTGATATGAAGATATGGTGTATTGTTTATTTTCGGTATATATAATTATATATCTAAAGCTGATATTGTTTTAATTATGCTTATATTGGAGAAATTAATATGTGTAAATATGAAACTCTTATGTACTATAATATGGTGCTTTTTGCTGTAGCAACTAATGTATCCACTGCATTATCAAGTGCTTGTATTGTTTTTGCCGCAATTATTATTGCAGTTCAAAAATGGAAAACAGATTATTGGCCTTCCGTTGATATTTCAATAATGAAAGTTTTAGGGGTATATGGTTTACTGCAGTGTGTAGTGGCTGGATTATCAATTAATCCGTTAGAAAGTTTTGGTGATGTCTGGGGAACAATGTATCGCTTTTTCCCTTTGATTTTTGCTTTGGGATATATAAAAACTGAGCGAAGATTGAAAGTGATATTGATGGCTTTTTTGCTTTCGGTGCTGATAACAGATGTCGTTGGTGTGTACCAGTTTTTTGTACTTGATAATCATAGACCTAAAGGGATGAGTGGGACTGCAACTTTTTATGCAAGCAATTTACTGATGGCATTGCCGATTTTGTACATGATAGTTAGAGAGAGATGTATACAATATAAATGGATTTCGATTGGGGTGCTGTTTTTTAGTGTTGTAATGCTAATTTTATCAGGCACTAGAGGTGGATGGATTGCGCTTGTGTTTGTGTTGGCGGTATTGATATTTTTGGAAAAGAAATATCGGAATGTGGTTGTGGCGATATGTGTGGCATTGGGGATTTCCTTTGGTTTTTGTATTTATGCAAATCCATCGCTTCAAAGCAGGCTCATCACAATTACGGATACAAAATATCAGAGCAATTCAGAACGGTTGCTTATGTGGCAGTCTGCTATTGCCATATTTAAAGATTATCCTCTTCATGGTATAGGGCAGGATCAGTTTGGGTACATGTATAACACAAAATATATTTCCCCTTTAGCTAAAGAAAGGGGTGATGAGGATTATAGGAAAGGGCATGGACACCCGCACAATAATTTCTTCAAATTTTTAGCAGAAGGTGGCATTATAGGAATAACAGCATTTTTGTTACTACATGGTTATTTTTTATATAGAATGATCTTGTTATATAGAAAGGAGAAAAATATTGATAGTGTGTCGTGTGGTATGATCGGCATCTTGATTTTTTTAGGAATTCATTTGGAGGGTATGACGGATACCAATGCTAATCAGGTTCCTATTATGCGAGAATATTGGTTTTTGATGGGATTGTTATTAGCTTGGGGGAATATAAAGTTGTTAAAGAAACGTGAAACCTTGTGATGCGAGGTTTAATTTTGAAGTACTAAAGTCTAAAAGAACAGCTACATGAGATACTATTTTAGTGCATAATGGTATCTCATGTAGCCCACGCGTGTTGGTGCTAATTTCAGGTGTAATGATGCGACATTCCAGGCAGAGTTATGGAATGCGGTTAATAAAGGTATTTCAGTTGCAACTTTGATTGGAATATTATAAACGGAGATGCCTGACAGTTATTTAAAGGTATTATTTGTGATTATGGGATGTGGTTTAGTTATTAGTCAAGGAGTAGTTCAAAACAAAAGATAATGTAGGAAATGTGTTCATTCAAGTGTGGATGATGCCATGCTGGGGACTATGTCGGTCAGGATCGATAATTGGTACGAAGCAGAAATGATATAAGCAGCAGACGGTATGATGCTGATTCGAGCAGGTTGTTGACTTTGTATGGTGAGCGTAAGATTGCGGATGAATGATGTAAGTGTGGTAATTTTGTGTTGTGGGGGAAGGTATAGGGGGATCAGTGGAAAGAGTTCAAAAGATTTGTTGGTTGTTGGGAGTTGAGTACCATGAATAAAAAGATTGTTAAAATTCTTACTAAAGGACGATATGGTGATTGGCTAAAAAATCTTAGTAAGTGGATTGGGGGGATTGGTGTTCTTTATGCACTTTACAATCAAGTATATGATGTAATTTATGGTATTCAATGTGAACAATTTTACAAAATTCCTAGTGAGTATTTTCATAAAAATTTAGATGTAGATGTTTTTAGATTGTTAATATTTATTTTACTTTTTTTGCTTATATTAATTTTTCCTAAATATATCAGCGCAAAGGATGAATCTTCTAAATTTGACGTTTGGGCAAAGAGATTTGATGGAATAGCTGGTGGAATTTTTATAACGTATATAAATCTTTGTATTTTGTTTAATGTTGCTGTGCGTTGGAGTTATATGAATTACATGGTGTTGATTTTAGGAGTTATTATCTTCTTTTTAGGTACAGGTATGTTTATAGGTGCGGCACAAACATCATATAAATGGATAAAATATATTTTTACAGTAATAATTTTTGTTCAATGTTGTGTTTTATGTTTTGGGGCATATAGTACTGTTTTTCAAGATATTGAGGATAAGAGAAATTATGAAATTGTTAGTGTAGAGAATAAAGAATTTGTTATATTATCGAAGAAGGATGACAAGGCTTTAGTGGTTCCTTTTTCCGTAGAATATAATGAATTAGGTAAGGTAATGATTTTACATAACGATGAGTATTCGTTTTCAGATAAGTATAAAGGTGTATTTAGATTTGAACATTTGGAATGTGCCCCACAAATGCGAGTAAAATAGTAATCGTATTTCAAAACATAGGTGTACGAAGACAATGCAAGCGTAATTTTCAAGTAGGAATTTTATTTCTGGGCGGTGTTTGAGTGGATATTTTATGTTGCGGTATTTTATTTGCTGTATTGGCAGGTGCATTGCGTGTTTTTATTGAACTGTTGCTTTATAAAAAATGTTACAAAGATGACTTTTCTTTTATGGATATGTTGAAGCCACATGATTTAAATTTTGTAAAAACATTGGAAGAAAAGTATAAATATATGTGTCGAATTGAATTGCAGGAGCGTTTTATTTTGATTAGTGGAGAGATGGAACAGCATAAAGTTTTGCCGTTTTGTGGCACATTGATATCTGTAGTAGTAGGAATGTTTACAGCAGGGGTATCGTTTATGCCAAAATCGATTCCAAACGAAGTTATGATGGAAATTTTATATCAAGTAGTTGCTGTGTTCTTTATAGCATTTGGGATACAGTTAGTTATAACGGTTTATTTCGTTATGCAGATAGTGAGTTACAATGCTATTCAAAAAAGTGTTATAGAATATGTTTTAAAGTGCAGAGGTAATAAGTAGTTTGGAGTATGCAAAGAGTGCCGACAATTGAGCATGTCATGGCAATCGGCAAGAAAGCGTCAGTATTGTGAGTATAAGGCCATTCAGGTGTTATTGTCTGGGTGGCCTTTTTCGTTAAGGTACAATTTTAGTTTTAGATTGCAAAACAAATGTTGCATTGCTATCTGCGATTTGTTATAATACACATAGGATGCGTACAATGTAAAAAGGGGAATACAAAGCTACAATTTACGTAAAAAATGATGAAGGTTATCTTACTAATGCTGGTGCTTTGTTGGCAGATGATTC
Source organism: uncultured Veillonellaceae bacterium (assembly GCA_945949525.1). Lineage (GTDB taxonomy): Bacteria > Bacillota > Negativicutes > Selenomonadales > Selenomonadaceae > Anaerovibrio. The sequence continues at coordinate 39,975 of CAMFES010000003.1, read as the reverse complement.
GCCTATTTGGTGGTCAAGAGTGTTCTGTATAAGGTGGAATGGGCTTACCAAGAGTGGAGATGCCTGAATACAGCGAGCGCAGTGTTTTTGAAGCATTGGTTAATGCCCTTGTGCATAGGGATTACATGGTTATGGGCAGTGAAGTACATGTAGACATGTTTGATGACAGGATGGTGATTTATTCTCCGGGCGGTATGGCAGATGGCAAACCCATACAGGAAAGGGATATAACTAGTATACCATCTATACGTAGAAACCCGGTTTTAGCAGATATTTTTGATAGATTGGGGGTCATGGAGCGCCAGGGAAGTGGTTTAGGGAAAATTCGCGAAGGATATGAGTTGCTGGCTAACTTTAAAGCTGGTAAGGAGCCTGTTTTTTCATCGAGCCATTCTGAATTTATGGTTACTTTTCCTGATCTTAACTATAAAAAAACACAAAGTGGTGCTTTAAATGGCGCTTTTAGTGAAAATGAGAAAAATATTTTGGACTACTTAAAGTTGCATGAAAGAGCAACACAAAAACAGCTGAGTGAGGAATTTGGTATTTCCAGACGGATGGTGCAGCGCATGATCAAAAAATGCAGGATATGGCTATTTTGACGCGTGTCGGGGGCAGAAATAATGGTTATTGGCTGGTAAAGTGCGATGAGTAACATAAAGAAGTAGTATAAGAATATTTTGGTAAATTTCCTAGTCAATTTACGGAGATTCGTCCCCAAGTTGGGGACGAATTGGTAGCACATGAAGATACCCTCAAATTTGAGAAAGATTTTAGCATAATTTTTAGAATTCCATGGGGGCATAATAAACTAATTGCTGATAAATGCAAAGGAAATATTTATAAAGCACTATTCTACGCTAGAAAGACACTTGAAAATAACTGGTCACGTAATGTTTTATTTAATAGTGGATGTCGCACCTGGAAAATTCAGACCATATTATTTGCGCAGTAAGGGCAAAGAGGCTGGCTGCTATATACGTATTAATGGCACAAGCCGTCCTGCTGATGCAGAAAAGCTTAAAGAGCTGGAACTGGAGGGACGGAATGTATCGTTTGATTCATTGCAGGCTATTGGTGAAAAATATGATGAGCAAAAAGCTTTAGAGTTATGTCATAATATGAAAAAAATTGCTATGTCAGCATGTCACACGAAAGATGAAATGCTTGCTGTAAAGGATATGACAATCGAAAAATTGGAAGATTTCGGAGTGCTATGCAAGGTGGGTGGGAAGTTGTCACCTGCTAATGCGTTTGGGTTGTTGACAGAAAATAAAAATAGATTTGCCAGGATACAATGTGCATTATTTAAAGGGTTAACACGTGATATTTTTATAGACCAAAAGGTATTTGACGGGCCTATTTATCAACAAATTAGCGAGGCATATAATTTTGTGTTACGGCATATTGATATGGGGGCAAATATTAATGGCATTTATAGAAGCGATGTTTACGAGCTGTCTAATTCAGCAATCAGGGAAATGATAGCTAATGCTGTGGTACATAGAAGTTATCTTGATAAGTCCTGTGTGCAGGTTTGTATTTTTGATGACAGGCTGGAGGTATTATCTCCTGGAGGGCTTTATGGTGGCTTGGATTTAGAAACCATAAAATTGGGCAAATCTAAGTGTAGAAATGCTGCGATAGCGGAGGCATTCCATTATATGCGATTGGTGGAAGCTTGGGGGACTGGTCTGCCTAGAATTCTCAGCAGATGTGTTGAATATGGTCTGCCAGCACCACTATTTGAAGAATTTGGTGATAGTTTTAAAGTTACATTGTTTAGAAAAGTAGTCAATGCTGGTGAAAAAGTAGTCAATTCTGGTGAAAAAGTAGTCAATGCTGGCAAAAAAGTGGTCAATGATTTTAAAAAATATCGGTTAGTGCTAAATGACATAGGGGCTAGTGGAGTTTTTATAGAGAATATTGGATTGATTTATAAGGCTGGCAGAGTAGCTGAATATTTTGGTCAGGGGGATGTTCAAGAATGGCTTGAGTGTTCCAAAGGAAAAGCAATCAAGCTTATGAGATTGATGAAAGATGCTGGTATTATTGAGAAAGTAACAGGGCATGGGGCCGGAAAATACAGATTTAGATTGTTGCAGGGACAAAGGTAGTAGTACCTGGTTTGTATGGATATAGATTTGGTACAATAAAATGGTCGGATGAGGTGAATGAATATGTCTGGGATGGAAGCATTTTGGTATGGGTGGCAGCAAGATTTGCGGTTGGCAATAGTACCGCCGATTGTATGTGCTGTGTTCAGATTTTTGTTTATATATATAAATGGGCCACGCGGCTTTGGAGAGTGGGACAAGGGAAAGCTGAAAAAATGTTTTTCCTATGGCTTTTGGTGGGGGATGGATATAAATTCCCGCTATTATCTGATAAGCCTGATTGTAGCTACTTTGCCGGGGGTGTTTTTCGCTGCCTGGTATGAGGCGGGGCAGACAGTCAGATTGCTGTGGTTCGGCTTGTACCTGCTGATTCTTTATATAGCGTTTATTGGTAAAATGCTGTTTTTTTACCACTTTCACGACATTTACAACAGGAATATTTGGCTGGGGAAAAATGCGGATAAAAAGAACTTGCTGGATATTTTTTTCAACCAAAATCATGGTGTGTTAATTTTATTCAGTTTCGTTCCCTATATATTTTTTAGCACATGTCTTGGTCTTGGGATACAGGAACTCCCATTGATACCGTTTTTGTCCTTTGAAAACACAGTAGTGCAGTATAGCTTTAATGTCTTTATTTTTTTGTTTTCCATAGCCTTGTATTACTGGTTTAATTTTGGCGGCACTTTTCGCCATAGGTTGAAGCCGGAGTGGGATGAGGTTCCGCCGGAGGTAAAAAATGATGTGTTTTTGGGCAAGGCAACAGTTGATGATTTGGTAGCGCTGAAAATACTTTGGCGCAACCCTCTGCCGCAGTGCATGCAGAAGGATGAGCAGGAGGTTCTGGGGAGTATAAAGGCATTTTTCCCTGATTTTACGGGGAGTGCAGGAGAAAATCCATTGGCACTTTGCAGGCGCAAGGCGGAGGGGGCAAGAATAAAAAAGCCGGGCCATATATTTGTTATTTTGGAGGAAAGCCATTGCCAGCTGTTATATGACAAGTCCTACGATATGCTGAATGTGGCGAAATACACAAAAAGATTGCGCAGGGAAAATAATGCTGTGGTGCTGGATAATTTTCAGCCTGGCGGTATGATATCCCAGACCTCCCTGAGTAGTTTCCTGCTTGGCATCTATGATTGCGATATAGAGCTGAATGAAAATGTGGATATCTGGAATTGCAATCTGGCGGGCATTCCCACAAATTTTGCCGGGCAGCTGAAAAAGCTTGGCTACAAGACGCATTTTTGGTATGGAGGCGGCCTGAACTGGGGAAGCCTGGTGCATTTCCTGCCGGCGGTCGGCTTTGATGTGTGCGCCGGAGGCCCGGAGCTTTGTCCGGCCGGTTCGCCACAGACCTGGCTGGGTGTGTACGACCATATTTTTTTGCAGCAGCTGTCAGAAAAGCTCAAGGCGGAGGCTTCAGATGTGCCGGAGCTTCATTTCATATACACAACATCCAATCATGGGCCATATAACATTCCTTATGAGGAGTATGGCATCCATGAGCAGGATGCTGTGGAGCTTCCTCTGGGCAGGCTCAAAGCCGGCGATATGGATATGAGGCGGTTTACCGGGATATTGTACGCTGACCGGGCTGTGGCTGATTTTGTTCACGATATGCGGGAGGCATATCCGGACAGCTTGTTTGTCCTGACAGGTGATCATGCTTCGGCTGTGGCGCCTTTTGATAAAGGCATCCTGCCGCGCAATGATTCGTTGCTGCGGGAGCGCATTCTGACCTCCTTTTCCATGCACCACCCTGATTTGCATGGCGGCATGCTTGGTGACACCATTTTGGGCGAACACCTGAATATTTTGCCTACGCTGATTGAGCTGATAGCGCCAAAGGGCTTTGAATATTACAGTCTCAAGGGTTCTCTGTTTGACAATATAGAGCATGTGGTGACGCCGTATAGCTGGATGAATAGCGCCTGCATTGGGTATTATAATGACAATATACACCAGCAGCTGGGGGAATCACTGGAAAATGCTGATATGATTTATGGTGATATGCAGTATGAGGGCGAGCGGGACATGCTGATTGGCATAACCAACTGGCTGGTGAAGCACCCGGAGCTTTTCCGGAAAAATACGTAGAGCATGAGGCCACTCGGATTTTGTTGTCTGGGTGGCCTTTAAAATTGCCATAAACAGTATATTGATGCTCATGTTACACAACGTTGAATTTTTTAATCTGTTTTTCATAAATGGCAGTTATATTTGTGATATAATGGTACAAAATACCGCATACAGAGGAGATGAGGGGATGACGCGTAAAGGTTGGAAGATAGCAGGCGGGGCAATAGGTGTCCTTTGCCTGGTTTTTGTATGTATTTTTATGGGGTTGTCCTCCCAGCGGTTTATGACTGCGGCGGCAGAAAAGGCTGGCAGTATAGCTGCGTCGGCACTGGATACCCGCATAAGCCTGGGAACCGTGCAGGTGAAATCCTGGCGGGAGCTGCAGGTGGATGGCATAGATGTCTACGATAAAAGGCAGCAGCTTCTGGCTCATGCGGATGAGGCCGTCATCAGGCTGAATCCTCTTGCCATGCTGGAAAAATCGGCGGCAGAGGGAATCAGCTCCATTGACATCAGCGGAGCTGATGTGACGATTGTACAGCGGGAGGATGGTACATGGAATTTTGCAGACCTTGTTAGCGAGGAAAAAAGCGATACAAGGTTTACGGCAAAGATAAATGTGTCGGATTCAACACTGCGCAGCCGTTACAACAATCAGGATATCGTGCTGGAAAGGGTAAAAGGCTATGTGGATATGGCCAGCTATCCGGCGGTAAGCCTGAAGGCGGAGTGTGAGAATCAGGGGGCGTCCCTGCAGCTTTCGGCTACTGTTGATACGGATAATGGCGCACGGCAGACCTTTCAGCTGTCTGTGCAGAATGCAGAGCTGGCAGATTACGTGCAGTACCTTCCGGCCGGGACTATTCCGGAGGATACGGTGAAGGATATCAGCGGGCGGCTGTCCGGCCTTCAGATTGCCGGGGAGCGCATCGGCACGGAGCTTTATTACAGCGGGCAGGCGGAGCTGGCAGATGGCAGCTTTGTTTTGCTGGGGGAAAATAAGGTGGAAAAGACAAAGGCGCTGGTCACCTTTAATGAAAAGGAAGTCCGTGTTTTTGCCAGCGCGGAAACCGGGGGACAGCAGGCGGCTGCTCATGGCAGGATAATCATGAATGGCGGCAGTCCCCTTTTGGATATGACTGTCAGCTCGGAGGGCTTTGAGCCGACGGTGATTTTCAAGGACATTCCTTACGAGGGGGATGTAAAATTTACGGCTCATGTGACAGGAGCTGCGGATGCTCCGCGGGTGGATGCCAATGTGCAGGTGGCCTCCGGGCGTGTGCAGAATATGGGGTTCAGTGGACTGAAGGCGGATGTTTCCTATGGCGACAGCATGATTGTTGTCAATAATGCCTCGGCTGGTATAGCGGGCGGCGCTGTTTCCCTGACAGGCACCTTTGATGCCAAAACCTATGAGTTTAGCGGCAGGGCAGGTCTGCAGAGCCTGCAGGCTGGACAGCTGGCTGCGCTGGTGAATAGTGCTGTCGGCGGGGAAAATGGTGCTGATGGCAGCCTGGCAGAGCTTGCTTCTGCCAGCGGCAGTATTTCGGGGGATGTGTCCTTTGCCGGAAATATGAATGAACCGGGGAACATCAAGCTGTTTGGCAATATTAAGGGGCAGGAGCTGGTGTATCAGGGGCTGACCATCAGTCAGCTGGATGGCTCCGTTGGCAAGCAGGGGGACAGGGTGACTGTGGATTACCTGAGCTGCCTGCTGCCAGGCGGGGGCAGCTTTGGCCTCGAGGGCAGCGTGGTTTTGGATAGGAGCGTTGATTTGTACTTTTATGGCTCCAATGTTGATTTGTCCCTGCTGGACACGCTGCTGTCGGAGGCGCCTATTGCCGGCTTTCTGGATATAAAGGGCACCATGCAGGGGGATATCCACAATCCTGTGGTGCGGGCCAAATATGCCGCCCGTGATGGCAGCATTTATCATCAGCCCTTCGACCGTCTGCACGGGTCTGCCGGAGGCAGCCTGCGGGGGGTCAAGATAAACGATTTTGTGATGGAAAAGGGCGAAAAAACGAAGTGGTATGCCCAGGGCATGCTGGGCTTTCTGGGGGACAGGGGCATCAATATGCGGGTGGATACTGTCAGTGCCCGCATGGAGGACATCATGCAGGCTGTGGCTCCTGACCAGAAGCTCACAGGCAATGTGGATAATGTAATCACCATCACAGGAACCTTGAAAAATCCGGACATAACCGGTTATGTGCATTTTTATCAGGGCAGCTATAACGGTATTTTCATCAATGGCATGGATGGTGACTATTTTGTCAAGGACGGGACAGTTACCCTGCAGGATTTCCATGTGTTTACTCCCTGGCTGGATGTGGATTTTAACGGCACCATAGACCCTGCCTCCAATATTGACCTGGATGCAAGGGTGCATGAGATCGACCTGAGCCGGTACAACAAATATCTGCCGATGCCGTTGCAGGGCAAGGCCAGATTCAGCGGCAAGCTGACCGGAACTGTGGCCAATCCTCTGTTCGAGGGCAGGCTGTCGGCGCAGGATCTGGCTGTCAACGGACAGGCGGTGACAGGCGTGGGCGGCATTGTCCAGTACAGCGACGGGTTTGTGTTCTTCAAGGATATGACCTGTCAGCAGAAGGACGGCACCTATACGTTTAACGGCAATGCCAATATAAGCAATCAGCGGATGCGGGGGCGTCTGGTGGTTGACAAGGGTGATATTCACAGCATTGTTTCGGCGGTGGGACTGCCTGACAACGGCATCAATGGCACCATCAGCGGCAATGCACTGATTGGCGGCACGCTGACCAGTCCGGAGGTCAAGGTCAATGCCATTGTAACGGATGGCTTTTTGGGCAGTTACCCTCTGGATGATGTGATGGTGGATGCAGCTCTGGATAAACGCAAGATTTTTATCGATGATTTCAGCGGACGTGAGGGGGCATCCGGCAGCTTCAGCTTGCGGGGCACCATAGATCTAGATGGTGATGTAGATGTTCACGCGGCCCTGAAATCGGTGGATGTCGGTGCCTTTACGGAGGCGGTCGGCATTCGGACAAGGGTGGGCGGCATACTGAACACTGAGTTTGATGTGACAGGCACTTGCGCTGCGCCATACGCCAATATTCCGGTGGACATCAGGAATCTGCAGGTGGAAAGCACCATGCTGGACAGCCTGGAGGGGCAGCTGGTGCTGGCCGGGGACAGGGTAGATATTCAAAGGCTGACGGCCAGCAAGAGCTATAACAGCAGAACATATTCCCTGACGGCCTCAGGGCAGGTGCCTTTTGCCGCCCTGCGGGAGACCATGCCGACGGAGAGCAACCAGTTTGATGTGACCTTTGCTCTGGAAAATGCAGATTTGAGCCTGCTGCCCACATTGTCACAATATATTGACTGGGCGGTAGGTCCGACAGACGGACGGCTCAGGTTGCAGGGAACTGCGGCAAGGCCGTACATCACCGGCAGGATGGCTGTCAGCGAGGGGGCCTTCAAGATTCGCGATGTGGTCAAGCCTGTGACTGATTTCAACATGCGGCTGGTGTTCAACGGCAATCTGGTAACACTGGAGCAGTGCAGGGGCACCATGGGCAGCGGCAGCTTTTCCTCCACCGGTTTTGTGCATCTGGATGGCATCGTGCCTGACAACTACAGCGCAGACCTTGCGCTGGATGGTCTGGAGGTGGACAGCCCGGTATTCAGGGGGCCTGTGACGGCCAATGTCAACCTGCGGCAGGAGCCTATTACCTTGCCGGATGGCACCGAGAGGTTCATTCCGAAGGTGTCAGGGCGCATGTTTTTGGATAATGTGCTGATTTCCCTGCCTAGTGAGCTGCCGCAGTCCTCGGATGATATGCCGCTGGTGGGCATGGACTTCAATCTAGAGCTGGGCAAAAATGTCCGCTTCCTCAGCCCGTCCCTGGGGGATTTGCGCCTGGCCGGAGGTGCGTATTTTGGCGGCACTACCCTGGTGCCGAATACCTCCGGTTCCATATATGTAAAGAAGGGAAATCTCAGCTACCTGAAAACCAACTTTAAGGTATATGAAGGCTCCATGACCTTTGGTCAGGCCGGTACCCTGATGCCGAAGCTGGTGCTGAGGGCGGGAACAAAAATCAATAAGACCAGCGTCTTTTTGTCCCTGGACGGTCTGATTAACAAGATGAGGTTCCGGCTCATGTCTAATCCAAAGATGTCAGAGGCGGATATCATACAGCTTCTGACCCTGCGCAGTGATTATTACAACAGGGACAAGAGCGATGGAAGCAGGTTTGCCTCCATGCTGAATATCGGCCTGCAGATGACGATTCTGTCGGAGGTGGAGGCCGCCATGCGCAACGCGCTGAACCTGGATGTGCTGACCATTGAAAGGGACACTATTGATGGGAGCAAAAATCTTGACAGCAGTACAGATGGCAGCGATGTAGAAAAAAATCGTGACAATAATGATTATGAGGTGTACAATATCACATTGGGTAAGAATATTTCTGACAAGGCGCTGATAAAGTATACCCAGAGCGTGACTACCAATGACTATAGCTACGGTCTTGACTATGAGCTGTCTGACAGGGTAAATCTTACCTACAAGCGGAATCAGGATAATGATTACTATGCCGGTGTTGAGGCACGGTTTACGTTCTAGGCAGCTTCAAGGAGGTTCTTCGGTGCAGCTGGACAAATATCTATCCGAACTGAATAAAATCAAGCTGCTGGAGTACCAGGAGGAGCAGGAGCTGTGGCGTGCCTACAAGGAGGAGGGGAATCAGTCGGCCAGGAAACGGCTGATTGAGTCCTATCAGCCGCTGGTGTTCAAGGCGGCGGCACCCTTTCGCAGCCTTGACAATCTTATGGATGTGCTGCAGGAGGGAACGGTGGGGCTGATTGAGGCTGTTGAGGGCTTCGATTACAGCCGCGGTGTGGCCTTCAGCCTGTTTGCCTCCTATCGCATCAGGGGGCGCATGTACAACTTTCTGAAGAAGGAGGGACGTGCCGATGTGGCCTGCCTGGAGAGCGGGGGCGAGGAGCAGCTGTCCCGGCTGGAGCTTTTGGCCGATACTGGTACGGCGGTGACGGAGCAGGTGGAGCTTTTGGAGGCATCCAGCCAGCTGCAGTCCGCCATGCAGCGCCTGCCGGAGCGGGAGCAGATGGTGCTGGAGCAGATATATGTCAGGTGCCGGGAGGTATCCGAGGTAGCTGAGCAGATGAATCTCAGCACGTCATACATATACCGGTTGCAGAAAAGCGGTGTCCGCCGTGCCCGGGGCATGCTTTCCCGCTTTATGCACAACTGGAAATAGGGCGAATTTGATAGCAAGAGTGAGAAAAACAGATAAAATCGCCGTTTATTGCTGAATTTTACAGAAAATAGCTGGCAGAAAAAGATATGCCCAAGGTGAGTATATCCGTAAGTGATTTTTGAGGAGAAGCAATATTATGGACAAGCATAAAACAGTGCGAAATCATATAGCTGCTGCTAAAGGCTGGCTGAATCAGGCGGAGGACTCACTTGAGCAGGAAAACGATATCCGTGGCGATCTCAATCTGATGCTGGCCCAGGCCGAGCTGCAGAGGGCGCAGGAAAAAAAGGCTCCTGTAGGCTGGCTGTGCTGGATGAAGCGGCTTTTGCCGCTGGCGGCAGCCCTGTGCGTGGCTGTGGGATATGTGTTGTATCTGAGGCCGGTGCCTCCCCATGCAGCGCCCCCCGTGCCTGTACCAATGGTACAGGCGGCCGGTGAGGCTGCTGTGGATATGGGGCAGGACAGGCCGCCGGAGCAGGCAGAGGAGCTGCGGCGCCTGCCTGTGGTTCATGAGCAGGAGGCAGTGCCGCCGGTGGAGGAGCTTCGGATGATGCCGCTACGGCAGGAGAGGGAGGCAGTCCCTTCGCCGGAGAGGGATCAGGCGTCAGCTCCGGAGGAGCAGCCTGTCAGGGTGCCGGATATAGAAATGCAGAAGCTGATGCAGGATGCAGGCAGTGTGCTGCGTGAATGAGCCGATAAATAGCTTTTTAGCTTTTATTTATAAATACAAGAGAACATTTAGGAGGTATTATCCTTGAAGAGAAGTGAGTATAAGTATTTGGCCTGTGCAGTGGCCTTGTCATTGGGTGTGGGTCTTGGCGGCCAGACGGCCTTTGCAGCTGTAGATGGAAGTGAGGCTCCGGCTGGTTTCGGTGTGGACCTTAATACCGGCAAGAGCGATATGATCAATACGCCTGCCCTTACAGAAGGCAAGGGCTCTATTGATTTGCCGGATGAGGAATCCGTGGACAAGGAAGAGGTAAAGGATGCCGTTCCTACCCGCAATGATGTCTGGGAGGAAGCCAAGCCTGCTGAGGAGGATGTAATCAAGTCCATCGAGGCGGTTGAGGGCAATACCATTGTGGATGTGAGGTATGAGGGTGTCAGCGAGGATGTTATGGGCACCGTCAAGCTGGCCCAGGTGTCCAAGCCGGGCGATATCTGCTCCGGCGGCCTTTTGGCTGATGATGCCAGCAGCCTTTATGCTACAGGCTATTTTTATGATGTGTATCCTACCTTTGAAACGGTGCCGGAGGGCGTAATCGTTACCTATCACCTTTTTGAAACGCCGGTGATTTCCAGCATTGAGCTGAACGGCAACACGGATATTGAGCCTACCAGCAAGCTGCTGGGCAGGATGCAGCTCCGTGAGGGTGACAGGCTGAACCGCCTTGCCCTGAAGGAGGATGTGCGCGCCATTCAGAAGCAGTATATCAAGGATGGCTATATCATGGCCAAAATCCGCGACATGGAGGTCGGGGATGATGGCAAGCTGGTCATCAAGATAAATGAGGGAATTCTTGAGGGCTTCAAGATCAAGGGCCTGAAGAAAACCAAGGAAAAGGTTGTGCTGCGGGAGCTTCGCCCGAAGGTAGGCAAGCCGCTGAACAAGAATGATGTGGTTCGCAGCTATCAGCGTCTTACCAACCTGGATTTCTTCGAGTCCGTGGATGTGAAGCCGATTGCCGGTGTGGAGCCAAATGCCTGCGTGCTGGAGGTTGACGTGACCGAGAAGAATACCGGCGTATTTGGCATCGGTGCCGGCTACAGCAGTGCTGACGGCTTTGTGGGCATGATCAGCCTGGGTGACCGCAACTTCCGCGGTACCGGCGATTCCGTCAACGTGACTGTGACCAAGAGCAGTACGGATTCCAGCGCCAAGGGCTTTATCTTCTCCTATCGCCGTCCGTGGCTTGACAAGAGGGAAACTGCCGGCAGCTTCAAGATTTACAACCGTACCTTTGAATACAATGAATACAACGAGGATGGCGATTTTGTCGAGGAGTTCATGCGCAAGAACGTGGGCTTTGACCTGGGCTTCTCCCGTCCTCAGAGCGAGTATACCACCAACGCCATCACCTTCCGCAACAAGGATGATAGGTACGAAAAGCATAAGAGCGGTACCGATAGAAGTACCTGGGAAGAGTGGAAGAATGACAACTTCGGCCTGACCCGTTCCCTGCTGTACCAGCACATCACTGATACCCGTGACAACTACATCTATCCTACGGAGGGCTACAAATCCATTCTGGGCTACGAGTACGCCGGTCTGGGCGGTGACTTCAGGTACCACAAGTTTACCATTGATGGGTCTGTCTTCCGCAGTGTAGGACGCAACCAGGTGCTGGTATTCCACGGCAGCTATGGCCACTCCACCAGCAACCTGCCTACTGTTTCCAAGTTTATGCTGGGCGGTCAGGATACCATCCGCGGCTATCGCGACGATATGTTCCGGGGCAACAGCATGGTGCTGGGCAACATCGAGTTCCGGTTCCCGCTGTCCAAAAACTTTAAGGCAGCCCTGTTCACCGACTTTGGTTCGGCCTGGGATGACGGCTGGAAGCCATCCAAGCTGCACGGCAGCTACGGTGTGGGCGTAATGCTGGATTCCCCGCTGGGACTTATCCGCGTGGATGTGGGTCACGGCACCCAGGGCAACCGCGTTCACTTTAACGTGGGCGGCACCTTCTGATGCAGAAGAAATGGCCTTGTCGGTCTGCCTGCCTGCTCTCTGCGCTGTGGGTTATGAGCCTTTGCTGGCTGTGGGGGCCTTTCGGGGCAGCCGCAGCCAGCAAATGGAAGCCTGTTGTGGAGGCTGTTCAGGTGCAGGTTCAGGCGGGGGACAATCTGCCTGAGCCTGTCAGAAAGCGCATGGAGAAAAGCGTATCCGCCATTGCGGAGCAGCTGCTGGAGGGCAAGACGGTTGCGGAGGTCGAAGGCTCTCGGAAGCAGTATGAGGATATCATTTTGCAGGTCTTTGACAAGGTGCTGGTAGGCTATACGGTGGAAGCTGTACACCTGGGGCCGGGGGAGGATTTCGGCACAGCGGAGGTACAGGTTTCACTGGTGCCCTGGCGTGATACCATACAAAGAGTGCAGATGGATGTGGTTGTAGAGGGGATGACACCGGTGGCTGAGAAGCTGCTCAGGCAGGATACTGCGGGCATGGAGAAGGTTTTTGCCGAAAGCCTGCAGGGGCTGCCGGTGGCTGCCGCTGACTGGACCCACGGCCTGCTGAAAAAGCAGGTGGCTTCTTTCCTGCAGGAGAGGGCACCTGAGTTCAAGGCTGACTTTGATGTGCAGGTGGCGGAGGACACCAGGGTGAAGGTGATGCTTTACCCACTTTTGCCGGTGGTGCGTACCGTGGATTTGAGCATGCGGTCTGATACCATGCTGAATGCCGGGCTTCTGATGAAGCGCCAGGGGATGCAGGCGGCGGTGGATGGCCTGATCGGCCTGCCGGTGCATTTTGTGGAACGGCACAGGGAAGAGCTGGAGGAATACCTGTCAGCTGTGATGAATCAGGATGAGGACTGCCGCAGCTGGTCCGTGACCACGCGGGTGGCCCTGACCCCTGGGGAAAGGCTGAAGGTGATGAGCCGTTCAGATTCTGATATGTACAGGATTCGCCTGGAGGGCTGGGCGGATGCGGGCAACAGCTGGGGCAACCAGCATGATACCAGCCTGAAGGCAAGGCTCCATCTGGGCAGAATGCTGTCAGGGAGGAGCGAGGTGTTTTCCCAGGTGGATTTTTTCCCTCAGTCGGTAAAGTGGGGCTGGGATGTGGGCTACAGGTATACCCTGCCCTCGGGAACAGCTCTGGGGCTTCGCTATGATGTGCGTGATGACTATGTGAAGGTTGATTTCATTCAGCCTGTCAGCAGCAAATGGCTGCTCAGGTATGAATACAGCGACATAGACCATCGCAGTGAATACGGCATACGCTACAAGCTGCACGATTTTCTCAGCCTGGAGTATGCCATGGATGAGCATAACAGCTGGCTGAGATTTATTGGTTATTTTTAGGCCATTCTGTTGAAGGAAAAATAAGAGTTTGCTATAATGTAGTTGCCTTTTGGTAAAGGCGGATGCATTTGTAATATTTTACATTGTGGAAAAAGGAGAAAGAAAAATGGTTCAGTTAAAGAAAGCTCAGGTAAAAATTATCAGTGTGCTGATTGCATTGGTATTCGTAGGCAGTGTTGTTGCACTGGCTTTGACCCAGTCCGGTACGGGTGTTGCATCCGCAGCGGCCTCTTCCAACGTTGGCGTTGTGGACTACCGTCAGTTTACTTCCCTGAAGATTTATACTGATGTGGATGCAGAGATGCAGAAGGCCTTTGAGCAGGCACGCCAGGACTTCAACGAGAAGTCTGCCAACATGAGCGATGAGGAGAAGCAGCAGTATTATCAGCAGACTATGGAGCGCCTTCAGCAGCAGAATGTTGACCTGATGGAGCCTGTAAACAAGCAGATTGAGGATGCTGTAAAGGCTATAGCCGAGGCCAAGGGGCTGAGCGTGGTTCTCCATAAGGAAACCGTTGTATATGGTGGCACTGATATTACTCAGGACGTTATCAAGAAACTGTCCAAGTAATGTAATAATTACATAGTTGACAGCAGTACCGAGCCCCTTTGGCGCTCGGTACTTTACTGATATTCAGTATGTATTGCCGGGGCGGCAGATGGGAGGCGGTTTTGTGGCGGCAGGACAGGAAGACAGCCGGAAGGCTGATAATAGCGCAGGTGTGAGAAAGAGGACAATGGCCGGTGCCGCTGCACTGCTGGTTCTGCTCCTTGCAGCCTGCCTGTATTTTGTTTATGGCAGGCCTGGCGGCCAGCCTCCGGCTATGGAGGCGCCGGTCATGGGTGTGCTGGATTTGCAGCAGGCGGCGAAGGCGCATCCTGATTACGATAAGCTGGTAGCGCTCCGGCAGGAGATAGGCCGCCTGGAGGCTGAGCTGTCCGTGGATAGCATGAAGGCAGCTGTATCGGCTGTCAAGCTGGATGAGGAGCTGTTTGCAGAGGCTGCCGGGCAAAAGCACAGGCTGGATGCCATTGAGCGGCATTCCCAGCTGGTGGAAAGGCTGAATGCCCTGGCAGAGCAGAAACGGCAGGAGCTGAAGCCGCAGCTGGAGGCAGAGCGCAGCCAGGTGAGCAGCCCCTATCTGAATGAGGTGCTGAATCTGCGCCTCAAGCTGGATAGCGCCGATGTGCTGGGGCTTACCCAGGAGCAGACGCAGCAGATGCTTGAGCGCATAGACAGGCTGCAGAAGGAGCGCAGCGAGGCCCTGGAGAGGCTGGGAGCGGAGCAGGAGGAACGATTCCGCCAGCTCATGGAGCGGGAGGCGGCCGGCCCCCTGGCGGAGCTGAGGCAGCTGGAGGCCGAAAACAGGCAGCAGGCACAGCAGCAGGAGTTTGAAAAGGGACTGGCGGTGCAGGAGCGCAATGCCAGGGAAATGGAGCAGGCCCTGTCGCCGGTGCAGGCAAAAATCAGCAATGCAAAAAAGAAAACCCTGCTGGAAGCGAAGAAGATTCAGCTCCAGCAGCTGCAGGAGAAAATCTACAATGATATTGCGGGGCGGGCGGCCAAGCTGGCAATCATGCACGGCCTGACGGTCATTTTGTCCAGCCCGGCTGACAGCCTGCGGGGAATTGATTACGAAAGGATGCAGATGGGCGTATGGCAGCCGGATTTGCTGCCGGTGCTGAATGTGAATACGCTGGATTTGACAGAAGAAATACTTCAGGAAATGAAAACACTGCAGTGATTTTGAAAAGAGGCTTTTAAATATGACTAATAAAAAAAGGATTGCGGCTGTGGTCATGTCGGTGCTGTGTGCGGCGGCTTTTACTGCCGGCTGCGGCAAGGTGAATGTGGGCTACGTTGACCAGAACCGCATCCAGAATGAAGCGCCGCAGATTAAGACCTCCATCGAGGAGATGCAGAACAAGATGACGGAGGTTCAGAAGGAAGCGGAGCAGAAGTTCCAGGAGGCCGGTGCAGGCGGCGCTTCGGAGGAAGAGATGCAGAAGCTTCAGCAGCAGATGCAGATGAAGGCGGCCGGGGTTCAGCAGCAGTACGCTACCCAGATAAAGGCCAAGGTTGATGCGGCGATGGATGACATAGTAAAGGAGAAGAAGCTGGATACCGTGGTGAACAGCAACGGCAAGGATGGCGTGGTTGTCAGCGGCGGCGTGGACATTACGGATGAGGTTATCCAGAAGCTTCAGTGAGCTGATGATGCTTAGAGGGGATTTTATATGATTATGACATTACAGGAGATTGCAGCCAGGGTAAACGGACGCCTGCAGGGGCCTGCTGAAATAGAAATCAGCGGCGTGAACAATATCGCCGGTGCCGGTGCCGGTGATATTACCTTTGCGGATGAAAATCATGTGGCGGAGGCGGCTGGCTGTCAGGCCGGGGCGGTGCTGCTGCCGAATTCAGTGGCGGCAGCTCAGGAGAATTTTCCTTTGCCTGCTGTCTTTGTAGAGGATACCAGGGCGGCCTTCGCCATTTTGCTGACAGCCTTTACACCGCCGATTGTCCATGAGAAGGGCGTCAGCCCGGAGGCTCATATCGGCAAGGGGGTACAGCTGGGGGAGAACGTTACCATCATGCCGATGGCCTTTGTGGATGATTATGCCATAATAGGTGACGGGGCAACGCTTTATCCTCATACCTACATAGGGCAGTATGCTGAGATTGGCAGTGATTCCGTGATTTATTCCAGTGCCACCATACGGGAGCATTGCAAGGTAGGCCGACGGGTTATCGTGCATAGCTCCGCCGTTATCGGTGCGGACGGCTTCGGCTTTACCACCAAGGACGGCGTTCATACCAAGGTGCCGCAGGTGGGCAACGTGGTGCTGGAGGATGATGTAGAGATTGGCGCTCATGCCGGTGTGGACAGGGCGACCATCGGCTCGACTGTCATCGGCAGGGGAACCAAGATTGACAATCTGGTGCATATCGGCCACAACTGCAAGATTGGGCCGGGCAATCTGATTGTGGCCCAGACCGGCATTTCCGGCTCGACTACCTCCGGCCCGAATGTAACCTTTGGCGGTCAGACCGGTACGGTGGGACATATCAATATTGGAGGCAATTCCGTGTTTGCCGCCCGCAGCGGCATTATCGGCAACACCCCGGAGGGCGTGTTCTACGCAGGCTTCCCGGCAAGGCCTCATCAGGAGTGGCTCAGGATGCAGGCACATCTGCAGAAGATTACGGATATGGCCAAGAAGGTGAAGCAGCTGGAAAAGAAGCTGGCGGCATTAGAAAAAGAAGAATAGTATAATGGCTGATACGGCTTTGCCGTATCAGCCATTATTATTTCCTGATATACTCCTTGCGGGAGTATTTTTTTTTGCTTGAAAATAGTGTAAAATGGTGGTAGTGATTTTGTAAGTGCTAGGGGTTGATGAGATGTACTGGTTTTTGAAGGTGCTGAGCTGGCTGGCCTGCCGCTTTTCTATGGATACATGCATTAGTGTGGGGAATTTTTTGGGCAGGCTGACCTGGTACGGCGTGCCGGGCAAAAGAAAGCGGATGGGCATTGATAACGTGATGCGCTGCCTGGGGACGGATGAAAGGGAAGCGGAGCGGATTGTCAGGGCATCCTGGGTGCAGTTCGGCCCCATGGTCATGGAGGTTCTGCGCTATCCGGAGCTGGTGAAGGAGGGGCGCATGCGGCAGCATGTTTCCATTGAGGGGCTGGAGTATCTGCAGGAGGCGATAAAGGCAGGTCAGGGGGGCATTATCGCCACCAACCACAGCGACAGCTGGGAGATTATGGGAGCGGCTCTGGCCCAGTATGGAGTGCCGCTGGTGGGCGTGGCCAAGAAGCAGAAAAATCATCAGGCGGACAGATTCATCATCGAGTACCGGGAGCTGTCCGGCATGCACATAACATACAGCTCCGATGTCCGTGAGATGTTCAAGATGATAAAGGAAGGCTGGCTTATCGGCCTGATTATGGATCAGGACCCAAGCCTGCGGGACGGCATCATCCTCGACTTTTTCGGGCGCAAGACCAATTGCGTCACCGGCCCTGCCACCCTGGCAAGATTCCAGAATGCGCCGATTTTTCCGGGGCAGATCCGGCATCGTCCTGACGGGGGCCATCACATTACTATTTTTCCGCCCATCTATGTGGAAAAGACCAGGGACAAGCAGGAGGACATCAGGCGTACCATGCAGGAGCTGGTGAACATTTTGGAACAGCAGATAAGAAGGTATCCGGAGGACTGGTTCTGGCTCCATGACCGGTGGAAATCTGTACGCTCCCTGGGGCTGGACTAAAATCAAGTGACATATTGCCGTTAATGTGATAATATTAATATGATAAGCACAAATATGAGGGAGGGATGAATTTGGCATTACAGACGACTATTGCCTCCGCTGTCAGCTATACTGGCGTCGGACTGCATTCCGGCAGGGATGTTGCCATGGAGCTGAGGCCTGCAGAGGCCGGTACCGGTATCGTGTTCGTGCGGGCGGATCTGCCGGGGCAGCCACGGGTAGAGGCCAGGGCTGAGAATGTGACCTCTACGCTGCGGGCAACCACCATAGAGGACAACGGCATCAAGATGTTTACCATTGAGCATTTGATGTCTGCCCTGCACGGGGCCGGTGTGGATAACGTGCAGGTGATTATTAACGCGGAGGAGCCGCCGGTGGCCGATGGCAGCAGCCGGGAATTCTTTCAGATGATTCAGGGGGCCGGTATCCGGGAGCTGGATGCAGAGCGCCATGAAATAGTGGTGGACAAGCTTTACCGGGTGGATGATGGTGATAAATTTGTGCTGGCATTGCCTTATGACGGCTTTCGTGTCAGCTTTACATCCATCAATCCTCATCCCCTGATTGGCATTCAGTACGGGGATTATGAGATTACGCCGGAGGTCTATGGCAGTCAGGTGGCTGCCGCCAGAACCATTGCCTACGAGGCGGAGGTTGAGGCCCTGCACAGGATGGGGCTGGGACTGGGAGGCACTCTGGAGAACGTCATTGTCTACAACGATGAAGGCTGGATGAATCCGCTCATCTACCCGGATGAGCTGGTTCGTCACAAGATACTGGACCTGGTGGGGGATTTGCGCCTGGCAGGCATAGTGAAGGGGCACTTTGTTGCCGTCAAGTCCGGTCATGCCCTGAATACGACCATGGCCAAGCTACTCAGGCAGGAGCTTGGAAGCAATATATGTGGAAAATAACTGATATTAAGATGGAAGAGGGTTTTTAAATATGGTATTGGAAATTGATGAGATAAAGAAGATTCTGCCGCATCGCGCACCTTTCCTGCTGGTTGACCGCATCATCGAGATTGACCCGTTCAAATCTGCGGTGGGCATCAAGAACGTAACCTACAATGAGCCGCAGTTCCATGGGCATTTTCCTCACAAGGCCATCATGCCGGGGGTATTGATTCTGGAGGCCATGGCCCAGGTAGGCGGCATTGCCATGCTCTACCCGGAGGAGAACCGCGGCAAGATTGCCCTTTTTGGCGGCATGGACAACATCAAGTTCAAGAAGATGGTAGTGCCGGGGGATCAGATGATTATGAAGGCCAATCTGCTGAAGGTTCATGGGGATTATGGCAAGCTCCATGCGGAGTCCTATGTGGATGATGTGCTGGCTGCCCAGGCTGACTTTACCTTTGCCCTGCAGAGACCGGAGGATTGAGCTGAAAAAGCAAGCTATCAAAAGAAAATTTTAGTATTCCTGTAAAAACAGCTGAATATAGAGGAATATAACAGTCAGCTTTTGCGAGGTGGCTGGTGACTGTATGTAGGATATTAGGTGTACTGACGATAAGCTGATTCGGGGGTACTAAAGGAGTTGGGATAAATGGCGGATAACTTTGATGTTACTGCAAGGATACATAATTTTGCTGTGGTTCATCCGAATGCCAAAATTGGCAAAAATGTAGAGATAGGGCCTTTTACCGTGATTGGTGAGAACGTGGAAATCGACGAGGGAACCATTATAGGTCCCAGCGTGGTTATTACGGGCTGGACGAGGATTGGCAAGGATTGCCACATCTTCCAGGGGGCCTCTATCGGCGAAGAGCCGCAGGATTTGAAATTTGCCGGTGAAAAAAGCTACACTGTCATCGGCGATAGAACAAAGGTGCATGAGTTCTGCACTATCCATCGTGCTACCGGCGAGGGGGAGTATACCCGTATCGGTGATGACTGCCTGCTGATGGCCTATGTGCATGTGGCCCACAACTGCGTGCTGGGCAACAATGTCATCATGGCCAATGCGGCCATGGTGGCGGGGCATGTGGTAGTGGAGGACAGGGCTATTATCGGCGGCAAGGCCGGTGTCCATCAGTTTGTGCGGGTGGGCAAGCAGTCCATGATCAGCGGCATGTCCAGAAATATTCACGATGTGGTGCCATATACCATTGTAGATGGTTTTCCGGCCAGGGCCTGCGGCCTCAACAGCGTAGGCATCGCCAGGGCGGGCATCGCTCCGGCCAACCGCCGCAGCATCAAGCAGGCATACCGCCTGCTGTATCGTTCCGGACTGCGTCTTAGCGAGGCTATTGAGGCCATTGAGCAGGAGGTTGATTCCTGTCCGGAGGTTGAGCACATGCTGCAGTTCCTGAGAAATGCCGACCGGGGCATCTGCCGTCCGACCGGCCATAACGGCGACAAGAAAAAGGACGAAGCAGAGGAATAATGATTTCGTTTGTGCCAGGAGGTTCTGGCACAGCAGCATGGCATGTCCCCGGAGAAAACCCTTGTTGTACCTCGGTGCTTAGTGAGTCGCGAGCCGTCAGGCGAAGCGAGAGCTTAGCACCGCCAGGTACAATGTGGAGCGAGAGCGTGTTTTCGAGGGGACTGCCATGCTGCCGGGAGATTTGCACAAGCTCATTCATTGGAGGATGATTGCTTTTATGGAAAAAATTGGACTGCTGGCAGGTGTGGGCAGGCTGCCTGTGGAGTGCGCCCGTGCGGCAAAGAACATGGGCTACGAGGTGTATGCAGTTGGCCTGATACCGGGCGTGGATCCGGAGCTGAAGGACTGGGCGGCTGATTATACGGATATCAGCGTGGCTCATCTGCAGGCGATTATAGATTATTTAAAATCAAAAGGCGTAACCAAGGTCACCATGCTGGGCAAGGTCACCAAGGAGCTTTTGTACAGCGGCCAGCATGCTGCGCCTGATATGCGCATGCTGGGGTTGATTTTTACCCTGCCTGACCGCAAGGATGATACGTTGATGCTGGCCTTTGTCAGGGAGCTGGCCAAGGACGGGCTGGAGGCCTTTGACCAGACGGCTCTCATTCGTTCCCTGATGCCGAAGCCGGGCGTTCTGACCAAGCGACAGCCTACGGAGCAGGAGCTTCAGGATATGGAGTTCGGCATGAGGATGGCACGGGAAATCGGCCGACTTGATGTGGGGCAGACCGTGGTGGTAAAGCAGCAGGCCGTGATGGCCCTGGAGGCTATCGAGGGGACTGACGCGTGCATCCGCCGCGGCGGAGAGCTGGCCCGTGGCGGCGCCGTAGTTGCCAAGACTGCCAAGCCAAATCAGGATCTGCGGTTTGATGTGCCGGCTGTTGGCGTGAAGACCATGGAGATTATGGTAGAAGTGGGGGCTTCGGCTTTGGTGATTGAAGCGGGCAGGACGCTGCTGGTAGAACAGGATAAGGTAGTAGCTTTGGCTGAGGCTCACGATATTGCTGTTGTGGCAATGGAATAAGAGACTTTGGACGCGGCGGATACGGCTTTGTATTCTCGCGTCTTTTGTGTGTTTTTTCGAGGGGTTTTATGAAGATAATGCTATCGGCCGGGGAAGCCTCCGGTGACTTACACGGGGAAAGCCTGGCCAGAGCCATGCAGGAGCTGCAGCCTGGCGTGGAGCTGGTTGGTTTTGGCGGGCCAAAAATGGCAGGCGCCGGTGTCCGTCTGTGTGCAGATATGCGGGAATATAGTATAATGGGGGTATGGGAGGTCATCAAAAATCTCAGGCGGATTTTTGGCCTTCTGAATAGCCTGCAGGAGTTTATGGCGGCAGAAAGGCCTGACCTGCTGGTGCTGATAGATTACCCGGATTTCAACTGGCGGCTTGCGGCAAAGGCAAAAGCCATGGGAATTCCGGTCTTTTCCTATATTCCGCCTTCGGCCTGGGCCTGGCGCAAGGGCAGGGCAAAAAAGTGCGCGGCTCTTGCTGACGAGCTGGCGGCGATCTTTCCCTTTGAGCTGCCGGTGTATCAGGCGGCGGGAGCAAATATTTCCTTTCAGGGAAATCCCCTGCTTGATACTGTAAAATCATCTATGAGCGTCAGTGAGGCACGCAACTATTTTCAGGTTTCGCCAAAGGGGGAGCCTGTGCTTCTGCTGCCGGGCAGCAGAAAGCAGGAGATTGAGATGCTGTTTCCCGCCATGCTGGAGGCGGCGGCTCTTTTGCAGGCGGAACGCCATAATCTGGAGTTCTTTGTGCCCATAGCTGCCGGTATCAATCAGTCACTGCTGGAGAAGATGTCAGCCGGCCGGGGCGTAAATCTGTGCTTTACCCATGACAGGACATACGATTTGATGAATATCTGCAGCTTTGCCATCGCCACCTCCGGCACGGTGGTACTGGAGGCGGCTATTATGGGACTTCCCTGCGTAGCCCTTTATCGCATGGCTGCTTTGAATTATGCCATTGGCAGGCTGCTGGTGAAGATAGACCATTTTACCCTGCCAAACATTCTGGCCGGCAGGGCTGTCCAGCAGGAGCTTCTGCAGGAGCAGGTGACGGGGCCGCAGGTTTTTCAGGCGGCGCGGCGTTTTTATGCAGAGCCGGGCTACAGGGAGCAGGTTGTAGCCGGACTGAAGGAAGCCGTGGGCAGGCTGGGTGAGCCGGGGGCTTCCCGGCGCGTGGCAGCCAGGATTCTGGCGGCTGCGGAAAAATACGGCAGGACGGGGGATGTTTGATGAAGAATTACTTACGCCTATTGGCTTATATAAAACCCTACAAGAAGCGGCTGGCGGCAGCAGTGGTGTGCATCATCATGGCGGCCGGTGCCAATCTTTACCTGCCGTGGATTATCAAGGACATGATCGACGATGTGCTGATGTCCAAGGATATGCTGATGCTGAATTTGATTGCGGCAGGCATTCTGGTGGTCATGTTCACCAGAGGCGTATTCTACTATGGCCAGAGCTATCTGGTGTCCTATGTGGGGCAGCGGGTCATCATCGATGTGCGCAGCGTGCTGTTCAGGAAGTTCCAGAAGATGCCCCTGTCCTACTACGACAGGCAGCAGACCGGCACGGTCATGAGCTATATTACCAACGATGTGGCGGCCATGCAGAGCGCCATCGTGGACAATCTCATCGAGCTGGTTACGGAAAGCTCAATCCTGATTGGTTCACTGGCCATGATGATTTACCTGGACTGGAAGCTGAGCCTTCTTACCCTGATGACTATTCCGCTGGTGGGCTTTGCCATGAAGATTTTCGGCCGCAAGCTGAAGCGCTCCAGCACGGTGATTCAGGAGAGGGCGGCAGAGATTACATCACTTTTGCAGGAGAGCATCTCCGCCATCCGCGTGGTGAAATCCTTTGTGCGTGAAACCTACGAAATCAAGCGTTTTGAGGAGCAGAACTGGAGGAATTTCCAGGCTGCCATGAAAAATGTCAAGCTCAGCAGCCTGCTGACGCCGACGGTGGAATTTCTGGCGGCTATTGCCGTTACATTTATTGTGTGGTTCGGCGGCTACGAGGTTGTCAACGAGGTGATTACCGCCGGTGAGCTGGTGGCGTTTTTGACCTATGCGGTAAATCTTGCCAATCCGGTAAAGCGCCTTTCCCGCGTCTATGCGGCCATTCAGAGGGCTATGGCGGCGGCAGACAGGGTGTTCTCCGTAATGGATTTGGACGAGAAGATTATTGATGTGCCGGGGGCGAAGCCTTTGCCGCCTATCAAGGGCGAGGTGGAGTTCAGGGATATCACCTTCTCCTACAAGGAGGGGCAGCCTGCCCTGCAGCATATTTCCCTGAAGGCGGAGCCGGGCCAGATGATTGCCCTGGTGGGGCCAAGCGGCAGCGGCAAGTCCACCATTGCCAGCCTGATTCCGCGATTCTATGATGTGGACAGCGGCACTATTTCCATTGACGGCCATGATATCCGCCAGGTGACGGCGGACTCCCTCCGGGAGCAGATCGGCCTGGTACCTCAGGAAACCATGCTGTTCAGCACCACTGTTATGGAGAATATCCGTTATGGCAGGCTGGATGCCACCGATGAAGAGGTGATAGAGGCAGCCAGGGCGGCCAATGCGGAGGAGTTTATAAAGGATTTGCCGGAGGGCTACAATACCCGTCTGGGCGAGCGGGGACTCAATCTCTCCGGCGGACAGCGCCAGCGCCTGGCCATTGCCAGGGCGATTCTGAAAAATCCCCGGGTGCTGATTCTGGATGAGGCTACCTCGGCACTGGATACAGAGAGTGAAAAGATCGTGCAGGATGCACTGGATAAGCTGATGGTGGGCAGGACGTCCTTCGTAATAGCCCATCGTCTTTCTACAATATTTAATGCCGACCAGATTTTTGTAGTGGAAAACGGGCATCTGCGTGAGCATGGCACTCACGAGGAGCTGTTGGCGGCAGGCGGGCTGTACAGCAACCTTTACAACATTCAGTTCCGCCAGAATGAAGCTATGTAAGGAGAAGCGTTATGCGGCTATTGTATAATGTAGCAGCGGTGCTGGTGGTCATCCTGATGGTGCCGGCCTTCTGCATCCGGGCTATCAGGGAAAAGGGCTTTGTGAACAGAATCAAGCAGCAGCTTGGCTTTCTGCCGAAGCATGCCCTGGACAGGGTTGCCCGCAAAAATTGTATATGGGTTCATGCCGCTTCCGTAGGGGAGATTGTGGCGGCAAGTCCTCTCATCAAGGAGTTTCGCCGTGAGTTTCCCAACACGCCGATTCTGGTGTCAGTGTTTACCAACAGCGGCTATGAGATGGCAAACCGCATCATAAAGGATGCGGACAGCATCATTCATTTTCCTTTTGACCTGCCCTGGCTGTCGGCACACCTTCTTTACAAGGTGCGCCCGCGGGTGTTCATGCCTGTGGAAACGGAGCTGTGGCCAAACTTTTTGAAGGCGGCAAAGGAGCTGGAGATTCCGGTCATGATGGTGAACGGGCGCATCAGCGAAAAGAGCGTATCCCGTTACCGCTATCTGCACAGCATCTGGTATGATATGCTGGATACCATCAAATATTTTGCCATGCAGTCCCCGGTGGATGCAGAAAACATCCTGCGCCTGGGGGCCAACAAGGAGCTGGTGACGGTTACCGGCAATACCAAGTTTGACCAGACCTACACCAATGTCAGCAGCGGGGAAAAGCAGCAGCTGATTCGCGAGCTGGGCCTGGCGGATAACGACGGCATCTTTTTGGCAGGCTCCACCCACAAGGGGGAGGAGGAGCATGTGCTGGCGGCTTTTGCGGCTATCAGGAAGACCCATCCGGGGGCGAAGCTTCTGATTGCGCCCCGTTCCGTGCTGCGCACGGGTCACATTCAGTCCATGTGCCAGCAGCATGGCTTTTCCTCGGCAACCAGGACCCAGCTTTTGGAGCAGCCGTCGGAAGGGCATGATGTGGTGCTTTTGAATACCATCGGCGAGCTGGGCAAGGTGTACAGCATCGGTGATGTGATCTTTGTAGGCGGCAGCATGATTCCTCACGGCGGTCACAATATTTTGGAGCCGGCGGCCCATGGCAAGGCCATTATCGTGGGTGAGAACATGTTTAACTTCAAGGACACCCATGTGCTGTTTTCCAAGCGGAATGCTGTAGTGACGGTCAGAAGCCAGGCAGAGCTTGTGCAGGCTGCTTCCAGGCTGTTTACGGACATGGGGGAGCGCCGCCGCATGGAGCAGGAAACCCTGAAGATATGTCAGGAGAATCGCGGTGCGGCCAGAAGAACGGCGGTGATTCTCCACGAGCTTTTGGACAGGTGCGAGGCCAAGGACAAGATTAAGGCCACCGACAAGCTGGAGAACTTCCAGACCTATTTCTTCCAGCTGATTCACGGCAAGGAGCCAAAGGGCTTCGGCATCAGGTGCTTTGTCACGCTTCTGCAGGGGTTCGCTTATATTTACGGCATGCTTCTGAACCTGAAGCTGGCAGGCTATAACTACGGTATTTTCAGCAAGAAAAGGCTGGACTGCTACGTTATCAGCCTGGGCAATATTACAGTGGGAGGCACGGGAAAAACGCCAACAGCCCAGCGTCTGGCCAAGGCAATCCGGGATATGGGCTACAAGGTGGTCATCCTGAACCGGGGCTATCGGGCCAAGTGGCAGGGAGAAATCGGCGTGGTTTCCGATGGCAGCCAGCTGAAGATGGATGCGGCTACCGCCGGAGATGAGGCCTTCATGCTGGCCAAGCATCTGCCAAGCGTACCGGTGCTGATTGGCCCTGAGCGTGCCAAGACAGGCCAGTATGCGGTGGAGCATTTTGGGGCACAGGTGGCTATTCTTGATGACGGCTACCAGCACTGGCAGCTGGAGCGGGATCTTGATGTGGTGCTGATAGACGCGGTCAATGTCTTTGGCAACGGGCATATCCTGCCACGAGGAACTCTCAGGGAGCCTCTTTCCCATCTGAGCCGTGCCGATGTATGCCTTCTGACCAAGGTGGATCAGGCTGAGCCAGGTTCTATCGCATATATCAGGCAGAAAATCGCCGAGTACGGCCATGATCCGATTATCGTAGAGAGCATCCACCAGCCTCAGGCCTGCGTGGAGCTGTCCGAGTGGGTGAAGGATATTGCCAGCGAGGGCACGCCTATTGATACCATCAGGGGCAGGAAGGTTATCGCCCTGTCGGCTATTGGCAATCCTGCCTCCTTTGAGCAGACCCTGGCCAATGCCGGTGCGGATGTGATAGAGAGCTTCCGCTTCCCGGATCACCATGAGTACACCCTGGAGGAGATTCAGGATGCTGTAACCCAGGCGGTGCGTCAGGGAGCCGAGGCCATAGTTACCACGGAAAAGGATGCTGTAAAGCTGCCGCGGCTGGAGGAAAAGGACAAGCTGCTGCCTGTCTACGTGGTGACTGTAGAGGTGGTCATGCAGGATGGCGGCGAGGAGATTGGCGCTCTGCTGCAGGAGCGGATTGACGATTATTTCAGGAGGACGGGAAAGAAATGAATACATTGTGTGTAATTCCGGCCAGATATGCTTCCACCAGGCTTCCCGGCAAGCCTCTGGCTGATATTGCCGGCAAGCCGATGATTGTCAGGGTCTATGAGCAGGCTTCCAAGGCTAAACGCCTTTCAGGGGTAATTGCGGCAGTGGACGACGAGCGGGTCTATGAGGCGGTGGTTTCCCACGGGGGCAGGGCCATGATGACGGCTAAAAATCATCCCACCGGCACTGACCGTTTGGCGGAGGTGGCGGCGGCCCATCCGGAGGCGGAGCTGATTATCAACGTGCAGGGTGATGAGCCATTGATTGAGCCGGATTTGATTGATGCCCTGGCGGCTGCTTTTGACGAGGATGAGGAGCTGCAGATGGCTACGGTAAAGTCACCTATGACCGACGGGGATGAGATGAAAAATCCCAACAATGTCAAGGTTGTCACTGACAAAAACGGCTATGCACTGTATTTTTCCCGCTCCCTGCTGCCATATCCAAGGGAGGACACCGGTGTGACCGTCTACAAGCACATCGGCATCTATGCCTACAAGCGGGACTTCCTGCTGCGCTATGCTAAGATGGAGCCAACGGCCCTTGAAAGGACCGAGTCCCTTGAGCAGCTCAGGGCGCTGGAAAACGGCTATAAAATCAAGGTGATAGCAACTGATTTCAGGTTTGTGGGCGTGGATACGCCGGAGGACCTGGCAGAGGTAAATAGATTGTACAGGGAACGTCTTTAACGGCTTTTGAAAGGTGGTAGTATTATGAATACTGTTCAGGTAGGTAATTTTTCAATTGGCAACGGCCAGCCTCTGGCTCTTTTGGCAGGGCCTTGCGTGCTGGAGGGGCTGGAGCGCTGCCTTTTGATTGGCCGCACCATCAAGGAGATTACCGGGCGTCTTGGCATGCCGTATGTGTTCAAGGCTTCCTTTGACAAGGCCAACCGTTCTTCCTTTAATGGCTTCCGGGGACCGGGGCTGAAAAAGGGACTGGAAATGCTGCAGACCATCAAGGATGAGCTGCAGGTGCCGATTGTCACCGATGTACACACCGAGGAGCAGATAAAGCCTGTATCCAAGGTGGCGGATATTATTCAGATTCCTGCTTTCCTGTGCCGTCAGACCGACCTTCTGTATGCGGCTGCCCAGAGTGGCTGCGTGGTCAACGTCAAGAAGGGGCAGTTCATGGCTCCCGGGGATATGCGGAACGTGGTGGACAAGCTCCATGAGGGTGGCTGTTCCCAGATTCTTCTGACAGAGCGGGGGGCTACCTTCGGCTACAACAATCTGGTGGTGGATATGCGCACCTTCCCTATTATGCGTTCCTTCGGCTATCCTGTTGTTTTTGACGGCACTCACAGCGTTCAGCTGCCTGGTGGGGCAGGTACCTGCTCCGCAGGAAACCGCGAGTTTGTGCCGAATCTGGTTCGCGCCGCCGTTGGCGCCGGAGTGGATGCCCTCTTCATGGAGGTCCATGACAATCCGGAGGAGGCTCTCTGCGATGGCCCGAATATGGTTTATCTGGACAAGCTGGAGGATTTGCTGAAGGATGCCATCGCCATCCATGAGGTTGTCCGCAAGCATTTGAAATAAGCGTTGCATAAGGTGAGGGGTACAATGATTAAGAATTCGGCTATTGAAACACTGCAGATAGAGGCGGCGTCCGTGGCAAAGCTCATTGAGCGCATTGATGATGAGTTTGAGGCGGCAATAAGGTGTATTCTGGACTGTCATGCCCGGGTGGTTGTCACCGGCATGGGCAAGTCCGGACATATCGGCAGGAAGATTGCGGCCAGCCTGGCCAGCACGGGGACACCGGCGTTTTTCATGCATCCGGCAGAGGCCTTTCACGGGGATTTGGGCATGGTGACTGCCGATGATGTGGTGATTGCCATTTCCAATAGCGGTGAAAGCACGGAGGTTGTCAATATATTGCCGATTATCAAGCGCATCGGCGCGAAGATTATCGCCATGAGCGGCCGCAGGGAGTCATCCCTGGGCCGGAATGCCGATTTCTTTGTGGACATCGGTGTGGAGCGGGAGGCCTGTCCTCTGGGACTGGCACCTACCGCCAGCACCACTGCTACGCTGGCCATGGGGGATGCCATAACGGTTGCCCTGCTGGAAGCCAGAAATTTCACCAAGCAGGATTTTGCCCTGTTCCATCCGGGAGGCTCCCTGGGCAGGAAGCTTTTGCTGACCGTGGAGAATGTGATGCACAGCGGCCAGGACAACCCTATCATTCACAGCGGCCATACGGCACAGGAGGCCCTGTTCATGATGACGGACAAGGGACTGGGAGCTACCTCTGTGGTTAATGATGCCGGTGAGTTTATCGGACTGGTGACGGATGGCGACATTCGCCGCGGCCTTGCCGGGGGCAGTGAGTTCCTGAACGAGGCTGTGGAGAATATGATGACAAAGAATCCACAGACCATCACCAAGGAGAAGCTGGCGGCGGAGGCCCTTTCCATCATGGAGAAGCACAAGCCGCGGCCTATTACGGTGCTGCCTGTTATTGATAATGACAACAAGCCGGTGGGCATCGTCCATCTGACTGACCTGCTGCGTCAGGGTGTTGTCTGAATTATCCGGAGTAGCCAAAGGAGATGTCGTAAATGGAGTACAGGGCAGATGCACTGGCCAGGGCAGCCAGGGTAAGGCTGGTAGTAATGGATGTGGACGGTACGCTGACGGATGGCCGAATCTACATCGGGCCTGACGGGGAAGCAATGAAGGAGTTTTCCGTCAAGGACGGCATGGGCATTTCCATGCTGCACAAGGCCGGGGTGGAAACCGCCATCATCACCGGACGGCAGTCAGAAATTGTGGAGCGCCGGGCGGCAGAGCTGAATATCAGCCGCGTGTGGCAGGGCTGCCGTGACAAGCGGGAGGCCTGGCAGCGCATCAAGGACGAAATGCAGCTGACTGACAAGGAAATTGCCTACATAGGAGATGACCTGAATGACCTGCCGCTTTTGATGAAGGCGGGGCTGGCCTGCTGTACGGCAGACGCCCAGCCGGAGATAAAATATGTATCCCACCTGATTTCCGGCAGCAACGGCGGCAACGGCGCGGTGCGTGACATTGTGGAGTTTATACTGAAGACCCAGGGCAAATGGCAGGCGCTGGTTGATGCCTTTGCCGGAGCCAGGACAGTGCCGGGGCATAATCAGTAGTTTTGTATTGTATTTTGTACAGCGGCAGCTGGCGTTATGTGATAAAATACAAGTACAGCAGGCATAAATTTTGCAGCATAATTTGTTGCGGGGGAGTATAATGGTATATAATTTACTTATGCTGATGAGCTGGGCAGTATGCAGAATGCCTCACAGCTGGCTGCTGGTGATTGGCAAGGGGCTGGGCATCCTCTACTACAGGTTCATCAAGAAACAGCGCAATCTGGCCATCAAGCAGATGAAGGAGTCGCTGAAAATTTCACAGGAAGAGGCTGAGAGGCTGGTGCGCCTGTCCTTTATCAACATGGGGCGCAATTTTATGGAGGTTCTCTACATGCCTGCCCTGAACAAGAAAAATTTTTCCAGGTATATTGAGATTGACCATCTGGAAATCATGGAGCAGGCTCTGGCTGAGAAGCGGGGCGTGGTGGTGCTGACCGGTCACGTGGGCAACTGGGAGTGGCTTTCTGCCGCCTTTACCATGAATGATATGCCAGTGACGGCCATCGCCAAGCCACAGCCAAATATGGACTATACCCATGCCCTGGACGAGCTGCGTTCCCGCATCAATGTGGAGATTTTCTCCCGTGGAACCAGCGAGCTTCTGTCGGCGGCCAAGGCCCTGAAAAAAGGCAAGATACTGGGCTTTCTGGCGGATCAGGATGCCGGGCCGGGGGGTGCCTTTATAGAATTTTTGGGCAGGACGGCCTCTACCCCCATGGGGGCGGCAGTATTTGCCAAAAAGTTCAATTCGCCGGTGGTGCCGGCCTTTATCATCCGCCAGCCCGACGGGCATCATCGGGTGGAAATCGGTGAAATCCTCCGCTATGAGGATACCGGTGATTCCGACAAGGATTTGTTTGATCTGACCTACAAGATGACAAAAATCCTGGAAAAGAAGATTCTGGACAATCCTGCCCAGTGGCTGTGGTTCCAGAAGCGCTGGAACACGAAGCCCGAGCAGCAGAAAATCAAGCACCATACAGTCAAGACAGAGGTAACAGCAAATGACCAGAAATAAAAAAATAGCAATCGGCGTTGTGCTGGTTCTGCTGGCGGCAATGTGCATGTGGACTATCCGTTCAATTCCTGACCAGCTTCCGGACAGTCAGCCTCTGGAAAAGCGGGTTATGACCTATAGCGGCAACACCATCTCGGAGGAAAAGGATGGCAGGAAGCTGTGGGAGATGACCGCAGAGTCCATGGAAGTGGATATTGATACCCAGGATGCGGATGTTGTCAATCTGGAGGCCAGGTTCTATACGGAGGATGGCAGAACCATTCATCTGACTGCCCCAAAAGCGGTCTACAAGGCCAAGGACAAGTTCCTGACGGCCGAGGGAGGCATCAAGGGCGACAGCACCGACGGCATGCATCTGAAATGCGACAAGGTGGAATGGAAGGCCGGTAAGGAGGAGCTGGCGCTGATTGGCAATGCGGAGCTGCAGCGTGACTCAGACGCACTCAGGGCTGCCGGGGACCGCATAGAGTCCCAGGACGGCTTCAGCAAGTTCAAGGCCAGTGGTCATGCCCATCTGGAAAAGGGGAATAAAAAATGATAAAACGAAAACATTTGGCCAGGGCTCTGGCTATTGCAGGCATTTCAACCCTGCTGGCTACCGGCACCCTGCTGGCAGCAGATGAGGCGGCATCCCTGGATGCCGATGTTGTCGAGTATGATATGCAGACCGGCATCGCCAAGGCAAAGGGCGATGTGCTGATGATTCGCGGTGATATGAAGGTCACCGGTCAGGAAGCGGAGTACAACTCCAAGACCAAGGAGGGCCGGGTAGAGGGCAATGTGATTGCCGTGCAGCCAAGCAAGGGCATGCGCGTCACCTGCCACAAGATTGTCAGCGACGCCCAGCAGCACATGACGGCCACTGGCGATGTGCATGGCACCATGGAGGACAAGACCTTCAGCGGCCCTATTGTGGAGTATTTTCAGCCTCAGGATTATGTTCTGATCAAGGAGCGGGGCGTTATCACCTCCAAGGATGGCAGCTTTACTGCAGATGAGATGGAGGGCTACCTGAAGGATGAGCATCTCATCGGCAGGGGCAATGTCCATGTGGTAAGCCAGCCCAATGATATGGAGGCCGGCGGCGATTTGCTGAATTATTACGGGCTGGATCAGGGCAAGGCGGTGCTGACCGGCAATGCCTGGGCAGTGCAGTACAACAATACATTGAAGAGCAATACACTGACCATACTGCTGGCCAAGGACGGCAAGGCAAAGGTTGAATAAAAAGGATTTGGAGGAATTGCCAGGTGCATATTGAAGTAAAAAATCTAGTAAAAACCTTTAAGCGGCGCAACGTAGTAGACGGCGTATCCCTGCGTGTAGAAAAAGGGGAAATTGTGGGGCTGCTGGGGGCTAACGGCGCTGGCAAGACCACAACCTTCTACATGATTGTAGGTCTGGAGAGGCCTACATCCGGGCAGGTGCTTATTTCCGACATAGATATAGGCGGCATGCCTATGTACAAAAGGGCCAGGCTGGGCATCAGCTATCTGGCTCAGGAGGCGTCTATTTTCCGCAACCTGACCGTAGAGGAAAATATCATGTCCATTCTTGAGTACGTGGATATGGATCAGGCGGCCAAGGAAAAGAAAATAGCTGCTCTTCTGGAGGAGTTTCACGTTTCCCATGTGAGGGAGCGGCTGGGCTCGGAGCTTTCCGGCGGTGAGCGCCGGCGGGTGGAGATTGCCAGATGCCTGGCTCTGGAGCCGAAGTTCATCCTGCTGGATGAGCCTTTTGCCGGTGTGGACCCTATTGCTGTAGCTGATATTCAGGGCATCATCAGCTATCTGCGGGAGCGTGGCATGGGCATACTGATTACAGACCACAACGTGGTGGAAACCCTGCGCATCGTGGACAGGGCCTATATAATGAACGAAGGAAAGATTTTGGTGGAGGGCGACGTGGACACCGTTCTCAATGACCCGATGGCCATCAAGTATTACATCGGCACTAACACTAAATTATAGGGGAAGATTACATGCGGATTCGTATTCTGGATAAGTATATATTCAAAGAGGTTTTCAAGACCTTTATTTTCGGCATCTGTGCCTTTTCGGCCGTGTTTATCGGCTCCGGCACGCTGTTCCGTATTGCTCAGTATATTACGGAGTATGGCGCATCTGTTACCTCTGTAATCAAGATTTTCGTGCTGAGCCTGCCGGGGGTTGTTATCTGGACCTTTCCTATGTCCATGCTGCTGGCCAGCCTCCTGACCATAGGGCGGCTTTCCGGCAACAGCGAGATTACGGCCATGAAGTCCTGCGGCATCAGCTTTTACCGCATTGCAACGCCGGCGGTTGTTCTGGGAACCTTTGTCAGCATTTTTGCCGTGGGTTTCAACGAGTATGTGGTGCCATGGTCCAACGAGGCATACAGCAGGGTGCTGGAGTATGAAATCAAGGGAAATTTGTCGCCACAGTCCCAGGAGCATATCATCATCAAGGAAATCAAGCAGGGCAAGATTGAAAAGCTGGTGTACGCCCGTCAGTTCGTGGCGGAAACCAACATCATGGAGGGTATTGCCATGCAGTCCTTTGAGAACGGCGAGCTGAAGCATGTGGAGAATGCCGAATACGCCGAGTGGAAGGACAATATGTGGACCATGCACAATGGCATGATTTACGATGTGGCAGATGGCAAAAGCCAGCACACCATGAAGTTTGATACCCAGGTGCTGCCGATCAACGAAAGCCCGCGCCAGATTGTTCAGTCCCAGAAGAAGCCGGAGGAAATGACCATGAAGGAGCTGAGCGAGCAAATCGGCATCATGAAGTCCCAGTATGTGAACACCAGCAAGCTGGAAACGGAGCTGCACCAGAGGATGACCATTCCCATGGCCAGCCTGATTTTTACGCTGGTAGGTGTGCCGCTGGGCATGCAGCCAAACCGCAACAGCTCGTCCATGGGCTTTGTGATGAGCATTATCATTATTTTTGTATATTACAGCCTGATGACCATGGCGGGGGCTATTGCCCAGGGAGGCATGATAAGCCCGATGCTGGCCGTATGGATGCCGAACATCATCGGCCTGGTGGCCGGCGGCTATCTGATGCGCCGCATGGCGAG
Organism: uncultured Veillonellaceae bacterium; assembly: GCA_945949525.1. Classification (GTDB taxonomy): domain Bacteria; phylum Bacillota; class Negativicutes; order Selenomonadales; family Selenomonadaceae; genus Anaerovibrio. Next base: position 6,076 of record CAMFES010000003.1, on the reverse strand, counting down.
ATAGACAGTCAGGCAGGGATAAATGTCAGGATAGGGAAGGAAAAAGAGGTGGCTCTGATATGTATGGTGTTGTGCTGATTTTTGTGCTTGTAATAACGGGAGGAGCCATTGCTTTTATTGGCGACAGGCTCGGCACCAAGGTAGGCAAGAAGAAAATGAGTATCTTCGGTCTGCGGCCGAGGCATACTTCGATTCTGGTAACGATTGTGACAGGCGTTTTGATTACCACCACCACTTTGGGGGTTATGAGCGTCATGTCTGAAAATGTGCGGACGGCTCTTTTTGGCATGGAAAAGCTGAACCGCAGCATGCAGCAGGCAAAAAGCGAGCTGGCGGAGGCCTCGGCCCAGCTGGCTATGGCCAAGTCCGAGCAGGACAAAATCCAGTCTGAGCTGAATGACACCAGAAAGGAGCTTTCCGGGCTGGAGGAGCAGAAGAACCGGCTGGAAGTGCAGACGCAGGAGCTGCAGGCTGTCAACGGGCGCCTGGAAGCCTCCAATCAGCTGCTGACCGCCAACAACCATGAGCTTTCCCAGAAGAGCGACAAGCTGACCCGCATCAACAACATTCTGGAGGAAGGCAACGAGCGTTTAAGCAAAAACAATTCGGAGCTTTATCAGATTAACCGGGAGCTGACTACGGGCATCCGGATTATGCGGGAGGGCTCCATTGCCTTTCAGGCAGGGGAAACCCTGGCTGGGGGCATGATTCAGGGCAAGCGCGACCTTGATGAAATTCACAAGGATATGGGGCGGCTTCTGGATATGGCCAGGTATAGCGTCAGCCGCAAGCTGGGCAGTGATGTCAAGGAAAACGAGAAGGATATTTGGATTTATCAGCCTGAGTTTGATGAGGCCTCCAAGTATATTGCCGACCATGAGGGTGAGTTCGTGGTGCGCATCGTGGCGGCAGGCAATCTGATTCAGGGAGAAGCAGTGGCAACCAATCTGCAGCTCTTTGCCAACAAAACCGTCTACAAGGATGGCGATTTGCTGGTGGAAAAAAAGGTTACTTTCAATCCGAGAAGCGGCGCGGAGCTGGAAGCGGTGCTGACCAGCTTCCTGTCCGATGTGAACCACAAGGCCACCTCGGACGGCATGATATCTGACGCTGTGAACGGCTCAGTGGGCGTTGTGGATGCGGAGCAGATTTACACCCTGATGGGGCAGCTGCAGAAGAGCAGCGGCAGTGCCATTATTTCCGCTTTTGCCGATGGCGTTACGGATATTGTAGGGCCTCTGCGCATTAAGCTGAAGTTCGTCGGCACGGGGCTTCTGCCGTGAAGGGGCCGATAGCAGGGCTTGACCCTGGCAGGGATAAATGCGGGCTGGCCCTGGTGGACAGCCGTGGCGTCTGCCTTTGGCACCAGGTGGTGCCTACGGCGGAGCTGGAACAGCATTTAAAGGAAATGCATGCCGGTCACGGCTTCGGGGTGCTGGTCATGGGCAACGGCACTACCAGCAAAAAGGCGGCCCTGCGGGTCAGGGAAGCCCTGCCTGATGTGGAGCTGGTGGTTGTGGACGAATACCGCACCACCGATGCGGCGCGGGAGGAATACTGGCGCATCCACAAGCCATCCGGCTGGCGGCGGCTTGTGCCCCGGGGCATGCTGGTGCCGCCGGAGCCGGTAGATGACCTGGCCGCACTGATACTGGCCAGAAGATATGTATTAAAGTGATGCGTATGTTGGATAAGGAGAAGGCATTATGGCTGAACCGCAGAAAAGACCTGAGTGGAATGAATATTTTCTGGATATAGCAAAGGCAGTAGGCAGGCGTTCAACCTGCCTGCGCCGTCGTTATGGGGCAATTATTGTCAAGGACAAAATCATCATCAGCACGGGCTACAATGGCGCTCCCAGGGGCGAGGCCAACTGCATTGATACAGGGATGTGCGAGAGGGAGCGCCTGCATGTGCCCAAGGGGCAGAACTACGAGCTGTGCGTGGCTGTTCACGCGGAGCAGAACGCCATCATCAATGCGGACCCGGACAAGATGCAGGGGGCTACCGCATATATTGTAGGCTACAATGCAGACGGCACCCTGGCCTCCGGCAAGCCGTGCCTTTTGTGCCGCCGCATGCTGAGAAATGCCATGCTGAAAAAGGTGATTTATCTGGAAACGGATGGCTCCATAGTAGAAACAACTCCGGAGGAGATTCGGTGAATTATGTTGACAGTTGCAGACAGCTGGGGTAAAATTGGTGTTTGAGAAAGTGGGTGAAAAAATATGCCAAATTATATTTGGGCATTTTTGATTGCACTGATTGCGGCCCTGGCTGTTACGCCGGGTGTGATTGTACTGGCGGGCAAGACCGGCGCCATGGATGCGCCTGATGCCAGAAAGGTACACAAGGGGCCTATGCCGCGAATCGGCGGCCTGGCTATCTATGCAGGATTTATGGCGGCAATGCTGGCCACGCTGAGCTTTGGCGAGCTGCCTGCCGAGGTAGCCAGTGGTGTAAAGGGATTGCTCATTGGCGGAACATTGATTGTATTGCTTGGCCTGATTGATGATTACAAAAATCTTCCGGCCAAGGTAAAGCTGTTGGGGCAGATTGCTGCGGCCTGTGTGGTTGTTTATTTTGATGTGCGCATAGACTTTATCACTGATCCCTTTGGCGATTTTCTGTACCTTGAGTATCTGGCGGCTCCTGCCACGGTTTTCTGGATTGTGGGGCTGACCAACACCGTCAATCTCATTGATGGTCTGGATGGTCTGGCGGCGGGTGTTGCTACCATTGCCTCCATTACGATTTTTCTGGTGGCACTGCAGCAGCAGGTTATGATTGTGGCGCTGTTTACGGCGGCACTGGCCGGCTCTGCCATGGGCTTTTTGCGTTACAACTTCAATCCTGCCAGAATTTTTATGGGTGATACAGGCAGTATGTTCCTGGGCTTTATTCTGGCAGGGATTTCCGTCATTGGTGCCGTGAAATGTGCGGCTACCATTGCCCTGATTGTGCCGATTCTGGCTCTGGGCGTGCCGATTATGGACACAGCCTTTGCCATCATCCGCCGCTACCGGGGCGGTGTGCCTATTTTCAAGCCGGACAAGGGCCATCTCCATCATCGTCTTTTGGATTTGGGCTTTTCTCAGAAGCAGGCGGTGCTTTTGATGTACATTATCAGTGCCCTTTTGGGATTGAGCGCCGTTGTATTGAACGAGGTATCCGGCAGCATGTCCATCGTGATAGTGGCATGCGTTCTGCTGGTAGTATTTATGGGAGCGAAAAAGCTCGGTATTTTCAGGTTAAAGACGAAATAATTCAGCGTAGAGAGGGGTTTATGATGGCTAAAAAAATTAAGGTCATGACGGTTTTCGGCACCCGGCCGGAAGCGATTAAGATGGCGCCGGTGGTTCTGGAGCTGGCAAAGCATCCTGACAAGATTGTGCCGGTTGTAGCCGTTACTGCCCAGCACAGGGACATGCTGGATCAGGTTCTGAATCTGTTTCAGATTAAGCCTGACCATGATTTGGACATTATGGCAGCCGGTCAGACCCTGTTTGATATTACCTCCAGGGCCATGATGGGGCTGGACAAGGTGTTGCAGGAGGAGAAGCCGGACATTGTGCTGGTGCATGGCGATACCACCACCACCTTTGCCGGGGCACTGGCCGCCTACTATCACCAGGTTTCCGTAGGGCATGTGGAGGCGGGGCTCCGTACCCACAACAAGTATTCTCCTTTCCCGGAGGAAATGAACCGCAAGCTGACAGGCTCCATTGCCGATTTGCATTTTGCACCTACCGATACATCCGAGAAGAACCTGTTGTCAGAGTCCGTGGACAGTGACAGGATTTTTGTTACCGGCAACACGGTTATTGATGCCCTCCACAGGACGGTGAACGATGACTTCCGGTTTGAGGATGAGGTGCTGCAGGGCATTGATTTCAAGAACAAGCGGATTGTGCTTCTGACCACCCATCGCCGGGAGAATCTGGGAGAGCCGATGCGCCATGTGTACAGGGCCATGCGCCGCCTGGTGGATGAGTTCGAGGATGTGGAAATCGTCTTCCCTGTGCATAAGAATCCGAAGGTACGTGAGGTGGTACAGGAGGAGCTGGGCGGTCTGTCCAAGGTTCATCTGATTGACCCGCTGGACTATGAGCCTTTTGCCAACCTGATGCACAGGTCGCACCTGATTTTGACGGATTCCGGCGGCGTGCAGGAGGAGGCTCCGGCCCTGGGCAAGCCGGTTCTGGTACTCCGCGATACGACGGAGCGTCCGGAGGCGGTGGCGGCAGGAACTGTGAAGCTCATCGGCACCGATGAAAAGGTGGTTTATGATGAGGCAAGGCTGCTGCTTACTGACAGGGCTGAGTACAGCCGCATGTCCGAGGCCTGCAATCCTTATGGCGATGGCAGGGCTTCCCAGCGGATTATTCAGGCTATCCTCTATCATTATGGACTGGCTGAGGAAAAGCCGGAGCCGTTTGTGGCAAAATAAGATGAAAATGTAAGCTAAAAATAGCTGTGCTGCAGATATTTATGCATATCTGCAGGCACAGCTATTTTTATGTCAGCAGGTATTGCAATAGAATTTTCAGTAGGGCTTGTAAGAATTGCAGACAGTGCAGGGGAACTGTCAAGAAAATATAAGCAAATATTTCAATGGGCGGAGAGGCAATGCCAATGCAGGCACGCTCGCGCTACTATCCACGCCTAGCGGATGCTAAGCTCTCGCTTCGCCTAACGGCTCGCGAATTGCTAAGCACCGAGGCGCGTCTAAGTGCCTTGCATTGGCACCGCCTCATCCACCCATTAATTATCTGCTGGTAGTTGCAATCCTGCGACAGCTCCCTATCTTACTGGCAAGCATTTTCAATAACTTTGAGGGATTGCAGTGGAGATGTCGGTAAAAATGAATGTATATCTAAAAATTGAATCATTTTCTGAGTTATGTTATAATACATGTGTACACAATTAAATATTTACAGTGAGGCAGTGAGCTAATATGAGCAGTGAAAATATAACTAAGTGGAATAAGATGACGCTGAAGAACAGTTATATGTTCAGGCTGGTCATGGAGAAGCAGGTACTATGTATCTCTCATGGATAATGGTGCATTAAAGAAGGATGAGCCATATAGTCACTTGCGTAAATCCTATGTCATTTTCATTTGTACTTTTGATCCGTTTGGAAAAGGGCTTGCAAAATATACTTTCAATGCCATCTGCAATGAAGACCACAGTCTTGTTTTGGACGATGGTGTAACCCGTGTGTTTATCAATACAGAAGGGGACAAGCACAGGATTAGCAAAGAATTGGCTAATCTGGTAGGATATATTTCTACTGGCGAAGTGACGGATGATTACACCCGGCAATTGGATGAAGAAGTTCAGGAACTAAGGAATGACACTGGAAAGGAAGTGAGCTACATGACTTACATGCAGACTATGATGGAAGAACGAGCAATGGCTTATGAAGAGGCAAATCAGGAAACTGCACTGAATATGCTTAAAGATGGATTTCCGGCAGAAACCATTATTAAGTATACAAAACTTACGTTAGAACAAGTAACTAAATTAGCTGCTTCTCTGCATTGTGTGCATTAAATATTGAATTATGTGACGCGACTTAGCTTTGATGGGTTAGGTTGCGTTTTTATTATAAATCACATAATGATAGATATTTGCTACGTCTGTTCAGAATGAGAGGGGACAGGTGCGGCATGTACCCAAAGAAAACCTTTGTTGCGCCTCGTTACTTCATCCATCAGAGCCATAGGCGATAGATGAATGTTAGTAACGCTAGGCGCAATGAGGAGCGCAAGCGTGTTTTCTATGGGTACTGCCGCTGCCTGTCCCTTTTTATGTCTGAACAGAGTGCAGATTACATATTTCAGATTGCATAAAATTTCATTATATATTGCACAAAATTGCAATTTTGCACCATTACAACGGTAAAGTAAAATTCCCCTAAATTATTTTTAAAATTTATGCTTTATCAGTGTATTGTTAGCGAAATTTATGGTATAATGTCATGGTCAATGGGCGAATATAATTGTCTGTTGATTTCAATAATATTCAAACGATGACGATATTTCGTCGGAGGAGGAATATGAGGGAAATTT
>CAMFES010000002.1 GCA_945949525.1 uncultured Veillonellaceae bacterium | reverse complement strand
GCCTTGATATCAAGGTGGAGATAGGTGAGCGCCGCGCCGGGGATCCGGCACAGCTCATCGCTTCCAGCGAAAAGGCCAGAAAGGTTCTGGGCTGGCAGCCAAAGTTTACGGATGTCAGGGCAGTGATTGGCACGGCCTGGAAATGGCATCAGCAGCATCCTGAGGGCTATCAGGATTAACTTCTGCTTATAAGGGGCCTGCATGAGGATATTTTCTTCCCACCCCTCTCTGAGTATGCCGGTTCCTTATAACATATATAACCCCATATAAAACATCAAGCCAGAGGACAGAATGAGTGTGTGATAGTTCTGTCCTTTGTGCTTTTTCTGAAAGGATTTTCAGGTATTGAAAATGAAGGAGCAATATCCTATAATATAATAATTGTTAGAGGTATTGTTGTTTTTATTTATTATGTGTTTTTTATGAAACAGAGGGTTAGGGGGAGCAGACATGAAAAACTATCAGACTGCGCTGGATCGCTACAGGGCAGCCGCCGATGACGGGGACACGGCGGCCAGGAGAAAGCTGGGCAGGATTCTTTTGGAGGATGGCCTGCGTTATCTTGAGGATGGCGTTCTTCAGGGGGATGCCGAGGCGCTGGATATTTTGTCAGCTGTGCTGAAGGAGGCCAACAGGCTCCATTACAAGGGAATGAAGCAGTCCCAGGGCGTTAATGTGGTGGATGAAACGGATTTTTCCAAGGTGCAGCCGGGGAATGTGATTTATTTTGGCAGAAATGCTGACAAGAATGAGGCTATGCCCTGGCGTGTTCTGGATGTGCAGGAGGGAAAGGTTCTGCTTTTTAGCGAGGACATTCTGGAATACAAGGCTTTTAATGATAACTGGGGGCTGGTTACATGGGAAAATTCCAGCATTCGCAAATATTTGAATTCTGATTTTATGGATAAAACCTTTTCTGATAAGGAGAAATTTATTATTTGCACTACCAAAGTGGTGGCTCATGAAAATCTCATGTGCAATACTGATCCCGGCAGGGATACAAGGGACAAGATATTTTTGCTGAGCGCTGTGGAGGTGGAGAAATATTTTCCAGTCAATCTGGACAGAAAATGCTTTTACTGCATGACGGATAAGAAGAACAATTCAAGATCAAGCTGGTGGTGGCTCCGCTCGCCGGGCTTCAACGAGGCCAATGCCGCCTGTGTAGGAGAGGATGGCTCTTTTGCTTACAGCTATCTGCGCGATGTGCGGGGCGGTATCCGCCCGGCATTGTGGGTTGAGGCATGAGGCTTGTTGGAAATTTAAGGGAGAAGGTTATTATGAAAGCGACAGTGTTTTATTTTTCTGTATCGGGGACTACGAAGCGTTTTGCCGAGATTATTGCAGAGGCAATGAGTGCAGAAGGAGTTGAGGCCCGCGCCATGTCCATCGAGAACGTGGATGAGCAGTGGGTAAAGGAGAGCCGTTGCGTAATTCTTGGCACGCCTACCTATTTTGCCGATATGGCCGGTACGGTAAAGTGTTTTCTGGAGAAATGCGGCGGCTATGAGATGCCTGGCAAACTGGCAGGTGCCTTTGCTACGGCTCGTTATGTGCATGGGGGCGGCGAGGCGGCCATTCAGATGATTCAGACCCATTTCATGTGCTACGGCATGCTGGTTTATTCCGGTGGCAGCCAGGACGGGCTGACTATACACCTGGGGCCGGTGGCCATCCGGGAGCAGGCCGATGATTATGTGGAGATATTTCGTATCTATGGCAGCCGCATGGCGAGAAAGGCACTGGAGCTGTGGGGGTAAAAGTTTCATCATTCTAATAAAATCTTTTGCAAGATTGAAGCATATTTTTGAACATTTTGTTGTGTTTTTGTGTATCATGAGGGTATAAAAGTTCTAGGGATTCGCCCCTGTGAGTGCGAAACTAAAAAAGTTGGAGCAGGTTTTGAGCCTGCTCTTTTTGTTTACAGAAAAATAGCTGCGGCAGGGAGGTCATGGCAGGTAGAGATGAAGCTTCCAGAAATATGAAAATGCTTTCAAAGGCTGAAAACATACCATGCTGATAGTGTCCTATAATGTAACCATAGCAAGGGAAACACCGCAGAGAACAGGCTGCCACGGGGGACCGGCGCACCGCTGCTGTGGATGCGGTGTCAGATGAATAAATGATGCAAAGGAGAATTGAACATGAAGGTTGCAATTGCCGCCAATGAGATTGGTACCCGTTTGAAGGACGTTATCAAGGCACATCTGGATGGTGCCGGTTATGAGGTTGTGGATGTTTCTGACAAGGATATTTTCACTGCTACCATGAATGTAGTGGAGCTGGTGAACAAGGGTGAAATCACCAGGGGCATCGTGGTTGATGATTATGGCGTGGTTCCGTTCAATATTGCCGCCAAGAATCACGGCATCGTATGCGCACCGGTGTATGAGGATTATACCTCCAGCATGACCCGTCATCACAACAGCACCCAGATTATTACCATGGGCTGCAATATTACTGCTGATGTGCTTTCCTGCCAGCTGGCCGAGAATTTTGTCAAGACCGAGTATGACGGCGGCCGTCATCAGATTCGCATTGACATGCTGAACCGTGAGCTTTGATGGCTGTTTGCTGACATTGATAAGCAGGATGACTTGATATAGGAGGAAAAAGATATGAAAATCGCTATTGGCTGTGACCATATTGTTACTGATATTAAGATTAAGGCGGCTGAGTTCCTGAAGAAGCAGGGACATGAGGTTATTGATGTAGGTACTTATGATTTTATTCGCACCCATTATCCGATTTTTGGCCGCAAGGTGGCAAAGGCTGTAGTTACCGGCCAGGCTGACCTGGGTGTGTGCATCTGCGGTACCGGCATCGGCATCAACAACTCTGCAGTAAAGGTAAAGGGCATCCGCGGTGCCTGTGTGGCCGATGTACAGACTGCCATCGCTGCCAAGGAGAACCTGAATGCCAATGTTATCGGCTGCGGTGGCCGTGTGCTGGGCGTAGGAACCATCGAGTATATTCTTGAGGCATTCCTGAAGGCAGAGTACAAGCCTACACCGGAGAAGGACGCGCTGATTGCGAAGATTGACGCCATGGTGCCGGAGAATGACTGCATTGAGAACGATGCTCTCTTTGATGAGTTTGAGCAGAAGTGGGCAGAGGGGTATTATCACGATTGATAATGTGGTATGATGTAGGGGCTTGTCTTTTGCGGGACAGGGCATTGCATCATACAGAAGTTTTTTAAAAGTTGTCGAGAAGCTTTGAGAACAAGGTTTAGATGTTTTAAGGGGGATATTGAAAATGACTAAGGAAGATATGGAAATGGTGGCAATGGAAATCGTGGCCTATGCAGGTGAGGCACGTACCCAGTTCCTGAAGGCTATGGACTACATGGCTGAGAAGAACTGGGCTGAAGCAGAGAAGCTGATCAGCGAGGGCTATGAAACCGTCCTCAGCGCTCATGATTCCCAGACTGACATGATTGCCAGGGAGGCCGGTGGCGAGGATATGGAGCTGTGCTTCCTGATGGTGCATGCCCAGGATCATCTGATGAACGCTATGCTGCTGGGGGATATGTGCAAGCGCTTCATGAAGATGATGAAGTAAATGCCCTGTATGATTGCAATGCCGTGATGATGTAATGATTTAATAGCGCAATATAAGCTCCGCAGGCCGCGGAGCTTTGGAGGAAATTTAAAATGTTAGTTACCGCAAAAGAGATGCTGATGGAGGCAAAGAAGGGCAAGTATGCCATCGGTGCCTTCAATGTTGAGAATATGGAAATGGTTATGGCTGTGCTGGCTGCTGCCGAGGCGAAGAACTCACCGGTTATCATGCAGACTACGCCGGGCACCATCAAGTATGCAGGCGTGGATTATTATTATGCCAACGTGGCTGCTGCTGCTGCCCGTAGCAAGGTGCCTGTAGTGATGCACCTGGACCATGGTGACAGCTTTGATAGGGCTATGGCCGCTTATCGCGCCGGATATACCTCCATCATGATTGACGGTTCCAAGCTGTCCCTGGAGGATAATATCGCCCTGACCAAGAGCGTTGTGGATGCCTGCCATCCGGGCGGCGTGTCCGTCGAGGGCGAGCTGGGCAAGGTCGGCGGCAAGGAGGATGACCTGGACGGCGGCGATGATAATCCATACACCAACCCTGATGAGGCAAAGATTTTTGTAGAAAGGACCGGCGTGGATTATCTGGCTATCGGTGTTGGTACGGCTCATGGCGTGTACAAGGGGATTCCTCACGTAAATACCGATTTGATTGCTACCATCCGCGACCTGGTGGATATTCCGCTGGTTCTGCATGGTACCTCCGGCGTGCCTGATGATCAGGTTACTACCTCCGTGAAGAACGGTATCTGCAAGGTAAACTATGCTACTGACCTGCGCATCGCCTTCACCAAGGGCGTGAAGGAGTTCATGACTGCCAATCCGGAGGCCTTTGACCCTAAGAAGTATTGCAAGCAGGGCATGGCAGAGGTGCAGAGGTATGTGGAGCAGAAGATTGAGGTCTGCGGCTCCGTGAATAAGGCTTAAGATATTTTTGGGATATAAAAGTTGAGGTGGCATCAGACCTTTACCATCGCAAGCACGCTCGCGCTATTAGGTACAGTACAATCCGATGGTCTATGCGTTATTTCCAGCCTAAATCCCTATCTGCGTTGTTGCCGTCAGTCGGTATGGAACCACCATGCCTTCTTCCGGCGCCTAGCAGCTAAGGATTTATTCTTGGAATTAACGCATGACCACAGGATTGCACTGTACCACACGCCTAGCGGTACTAAACTCTTGCGGCGCTTGCGCTTGCAAATCGTTAAGTACCGAGGCGCGTCTTAATGCTTGCTTATGGTAAAGGTATGTGCCACCTCAGTTCGTATTAGCACGAAAAACATGCTGGCGTAATCTATGAAAACCCTTGTTGGCCTCGCGTTACTAACATTCATCTATCGCCTGCGGCTCTGATGAATGAAGTAACGAGGCGCAACAAGGGTTTTCTTTGGGTACATGCCAGCAGTTTTCAGTTCGTGCTGATACGAAAGGTTTATATCTTATAGTTTTGTGCCAATGTGCTTGTCTATAAGCAGAGGCATGGACATCTTGATATGATGTGAAATGTTAAGATGGGCACGAACTGGACGGCATCTGTGTGTGCCATCATCAGGCATTAAGACGCGCCTCGGTACTTAGCAATACGCAAGCCGCAGGCGCAGCGTGAGCTTAGTACCGTTAGGCGTGGATAATAGCGCGAGCGTGCCTGAAATGGCACACATTGATGCCGTCTTGTTATGCACCAATGCGGTCTTGTTATATGCCGCCACACTGTATCACATCACACATGATAATTGCGGCTGCTTTTTGCCTTTTCCCTTGCCAGGCTCCTGGTTTCCTCCTGCTGGTGCTGAATCATCAGGTAGTCAATGAGGATGCGGCTGATGACGTAGAGGGGCAGGCGGGAGGTGACATCCACCCGCGTAAAGGAGCGGTTCTTGTGGCTGTAGCCCTGAAGCCTGATGTGGGCTATCTTGTTCAGGGGCAGCTCCGGAGGTGCGCAGGTGATGGAGATGACGCGGGCACCCATCATGGCGGCCCGCTCGGCAGCCGAGATAAGCTCAGGCGTACTGCCGGACATGGAGAAGATAATCATCACGGAATTGCGGTCGGAGCGTCCACTCAGCTCCTGCATGATGTTGGAATCGGTGTTGAAGATGACGCATTTTCCCAGCACCTGCAGCTTCAGTGACAGCTCCGAGGCCACCTGGTTGGACAGCCCTTTGGAGAAGATGAAGATCCTTTCCGCCTGCTGAATCTCCTCCACGGCCTTCAGGATGGTGTCGATGGAAAGCTGGTCAATGGTGTTGCTGATTTCGTTCAGGGACTTGTTGAAAATTTCGTTGATGTCAGTGGTGTCCTGCTTCGTTTCCGTGTGCTGGGTCAGCATGTACCTCAGCTCCGCAAAGCCGGAAATGCCGCATTTTTTGATGGTGCGGGACACGGTGGCAGGGGAGGAATAGGTGGCCTCGGCCAGATCGCTGATGGACATATTGGAAATTTTCTGGGCGTTGGAGTTGATAAAGCTGATGACATTTTTCTCAGTTTCCGTCATCTTGTCCAGAAAATCGTGTTCAATCTTAATGAGCATAAGCTGCACCTCACAAATATTTTTTCATACGCTTATAATAGCATAAAATAGCTAATTTTGCTAATTATCTAGGTAATCAGCACTATCTTTCTGAAAATTTCATGGGTAAGGAATGAAAGTTCTAAGAAATATTGGACAAACGCCGCAAGATGTGGTATTATAGCTTGCGTATTAAAAACCGAAAGGGGATTTTGTGAAATGACAAAAGCAGAATTGATTGCAAGCGTTGCAAAAAAGGCTGAGCTTACCCAGAAGGATACTGAAGCAGTTGTAAATGCTTTCTTCAGCACTGTACAGGAAGCTCTGGCTGCTGGTGAAAATGTCCAGGTTATCGGTTTCGGTACTTTTGAGGTAAGAGATCGTGCTGCCCGTACCGGCCGCAATCCGCAGACCGGCGAGGAGATTCAGATTGCCGCTGCCAAGGTTCCGGCTTTCAAGCCAGGCAAGGCATTGAAGGATGCTGTGAACAAGTAATTCTTGGAATTACACATTAAAAAGAGCTGTCGATTTTTTTCGATGGCTTTTTTTTCGGCAATTTTGGTTACAAAATAAAATATTTATGCAAAAAAGAAGGATTTTTAAATTAAACAGCGAATATGGAGATATGAGCAATATATTTAGTGATATGTTTAACTAGATGTTTAATGAAAAGATATGTTTAGCAATATGCGGGATGGGGTTTTGAAACTGGTTCCACATTTGTTTGCGGATGAGGGGTGTGAGCCGCGTGTATAAATGTGATTATTCTTTTTGCCTGCTGGGGCTGGAGGCGGAGGCAGCGGATGCCATAAAAGCCGTCGAGCCGCTGGAATGGTTTACGCACCGTTTTGTGGCGGCGGATAAGGCCAAGGATGTTGACGAGGCTGATATCAGCGGGGCAGACGTAGTTATTTTCAAGGAGGCTGCCGGGCTTCGGCCCTTGGAGGCCAGAAGGCTGGCCGGGGATAAGGGCGTGTGCATCCTCTGTCGGGATGATGCCTCGGAGCTGACCAGTCAGGAGCTGGCGGCAGTGGACGGGGTGTGGCCGGAGAGGCTGGCACCGGATACGGCTGAGCTGCTTTTCAGCCGCTTGATGAGGGATATAAAGCTGAAAAAGGATGCCTGGCTCTGGGAGATGGAGCTGCAGGCCGTCATTGATACCAGCATGGACCTGATTTGGTTCAAGGGACGCTATGGCGAGCATTGGCGCGTCAACGACGCCTTCTGCCAGATCGTGGAAAAGACCAAGGAGGACATCCGCGGCAAGCAGCATTACTATATCTGGGGACTGACGCCGGAGGAGTATGCGGCTGGCGAGTTTGTCTGCCTGGAAACGGAGCAGGACGTAAAGGAGGCAGGGAGGACCTGCCGCTACCGTGAGCATGTCAAGGGTCCTGAGGGCATGCGGGAAATGATTACATTGAAAACTCCGCTGTATGATAATGGCGAGTTTATTGGCACTGTAGGGGTTGCCAAGGATATAACCAAGGAGATGGCCTATCGCAAGAAGCTGATGAATCAGGCGCAGACGGACGAGCTGACAGGGCTTTTGAACCGCCGGTATTTCTTTTTGAAGATGGGCAAGATGGTACAGCGTGAGGTTTTGTCACTCTGCTACATGGATCTGGATTTCTTCAAGGAGCTGAATGACAGATTCGGGCACAAGGCAGGAGATGATGCATTGATAGGGTTTTCCGATCTTCTGGCGGAGCATTTCGAGAAGGATGTGGTTGCCCGCCTGGGCGGCGATGAATTCGTAGTAGGAATTTGTGGCAATCCGGATAAGAAAAAGCTGCAGCACAGACTGGACAGGTTTATGGAGGATGTGCATGGGTTCTTTTCACAGACGGAGGAGTTCAGGGGGCTTTCTGTCAGCATAGGTGTCGTTGTGGGTGAGAGTGCGGGCACGCCTGTGGACGTGCTGCTGCATCAGGGAGATATAGCCATGTATGAAGCAAAAAAAGGTGGAAAGAACAGATATTGCTTCTACAGCAGCGACATGTATGATATGGATGTATAATTGCAATTATTTTAGGGGGTATGTGCAATGACAGATTTTAAGGAAATGGGGAATTTCAGGTCCATAAAGATGCAGCTGATTGGGATTATTGCCGGTGTGGCTGTGGCCACGGCGTTATCCATCGGCGGGTTCTTTATCTTTTCGCAGATTCAGAACAATCACGCGCAGCTGACGCATTACCGTGAAAATCTGGAGGCCAACGTGGAGGCCAGCCTGAAGGGCGAAACCCAGGTGGCATTCAGCATTTTGGAGCAGCTGTACAAGAAGGAGCAGGCCGGTGAGCTGACCCGTGAGCAGGCCCAGAAGCAGGCAGCCGACATGGTGCGTGATTTGCGCTATGACAATGGCAAGGGCTACTTCTGGATTGATACCAAGGAAGGCGTAAACGTGGTTCTGTTGGGGCGTCCTTCCGAGGGCAAGTCCCGTATTGACCTGGTAGACCCGAATGGCACCTACTTCATCAAGGAGATGCTGGCCAATGGCCTCAAGGACGGCGGCGGCTTTACTGACCTGATGTTTGCCAAGCCGAATGAAACAACCCCTCTGCCAAAGAGGAACTATACCGTATGCTTCCAGCCGTGGGGCTGGGTAATCGGCACCGGTGTCTGGATTGACCAGATTGATGCCCAGGTAGCCGAGGAGGAGGCTCTGCTGGCCGATGAGCTGCAGGGCAACATCATGACGGCCGTGGCCGTTATCCTGTTCCTGCTGGTGCTTTTCGTGGCCTTTGCCGTGTTTATCGGCAATCGCATCGCCGCACCGATTCAGCTGGTTACCAAGCATATTCAGTGGATGGGCGATGGCGATTTCCGTGCCCATCAGGAGGATGCGGCTGAGATGGCCGCGCTGGCACAGCGTCCGGATGAGCTGGGTGTCATGACCCATGCCATGGATGACATGCAGGGCAAGCTTCTGAAGCTGATGCAGCAGATTGTGGAAACGGCAGAGTATCTGGCTGCGGCCTCAGAGGAGCTGACCTCCACCTCCGAGCAGGCGGCTACCGTCAGCAAGTCTATTGCCGAGTCCGTCATGAATGTGGCAGGCTCCTGCAACGAGCAGTTCACCGAGGTGGAAACCGCTTCCGGCAACGTCAGCAACCTGACTGCCCACATGGAGGAGTTCTCCGCTACCATTCGCGAGAGCAGCCACAAGATTCAGGAAACTGACGAGGTGGCCGAGCAGGGTCGCGCCAACGTGGGCACTGCCGTAAACAACATGGAAACCATTGATGCCACTGTTACCGATATTGCCCAGGTTATCGAGAGGCTGGGCGAGCAGAGCCAGCAGATTGGCGTCATCATCGATACCATTTCCTCTATCGCCGACCAGACCAACCTGCTGGCCCTGAATGCGGCTATTGAGGCTGCCCGTGCCGGTGAGCATGGCCGTGGCTTTGCTGTTGTGGCCGAAGAGGTAAGAAAGCTGGCTGAGCAGTCCCAGGCTTCTGCCGGTGAGATTGCGGCCGTAGTAGTGGGCATCCAGAATGATACGGAGAATGCTGTAAAGGCCATGAAGGAGGGCGTGGAGCAGGTAAAGAGCGGCACCGGCGCAGTAAAGGATGCCGGCGGCTCCTTTGCCCATATTGCCGAGATGGTATCCGTGGTAGCGGACAATTCCAATACCATGGAGAATGCTGTAGGCGTTCTGGCTGACAGCACCATGAAGATTAATGAAGCTATTGAGAAGATTAATGCCATGAGCCGCAATGTGGCCAGCGAGGCAGAAACCGTATCTGCCGCTACGGAGGAGGAAACCGCCTCCATGCTGGAGATTGCAGATGCCAGCCGCAAGCTGGCCGAGCAGGCACAGGAGCTGCAGAACTCCCTGTCCCAGTTCAGACTGTAAGGCATTTCGGGGGAAGGCCCCGCTGTCTAGGAGGATGATTTGTGTTAAACAGGTGTATTGGCGGTAGGTTGAACCGCAAGAAGTATATTATGTATTATCTGGCGACTGTCGTGGTTTCCGTGTTTCTGATCATGGTATCTGTTGCAGTTTTGCTGGGTTCCGGAGAGGCAGACAAGATAGAGCCGGGAGGGGCTGTCTACTTTTATAGCATGGGCATCGGTATAGTGGCCCAGGTGATAATGGTTTGCCTCGGCATCAGGCGCCTGCATGATCTGGGCAAGGGTGGCCGCTGG
Organism: uncultured Veillonellaceae bacterium; assembly: GCA_945949525.1. Classification (GTDB taxonomy): domain Bacteria; phylum Bacillota; class Negativicutes; order Selenomonadales; family Selenomonadaceae; genus Anaerovibrio. The sequence goes on along the minus strand of CAMFES010000002.1, from coordinate 76,756 downwards.
ACGCTGGCGGTTATTTTGCCCTCGGTATTCAGCTTTATCGTGTACTTTGTTGATAACCAGATTATCATGAATCTGGCCAGTGCGCTGAATATTGCTGTGGTTCTGGCGCTGGCTGTGCTGAAGGGCAATGACGGAGCCAACCAGTTTGGTCCTGCCTCCTAAGACATGGGTGCTTGATCTTCCGCATATACCCGCATCATATTTTTGATGCGGGTATATTTTTTTGCAGGATTTTTCATTTTCATGTAGAATAGACATATAAGAACCGGAGATATTAATAAGAACTGGAAATATTATGATGAGCTGCTGTCTGCATACGGCATATATAGGGGCATGGAAGGCTGAAAGGGCAGTGGATATGCGGCGCTGGAATTTTTGAGTGGGAGAGATAGTTACATGATGCACGTGGAAACCGACCAGGCCTTGTCGGAGATAACAAAGATGCTTTATGGCTACAATATCATTGTCAATCTGGAAAAGGACGAGTTTTTCATCATAGAGGGAACAGGACTGGAGCGGACGGTGGCTTTGTTCAGGCGCTATAAGAAGTTTTCGGAGGCTTCCATGGCCAACATGGGCATGGTGCCGCCGGCCTATATTGAAGCTATGAAGCGGATTATCAGCATAGACAATCTTTTCAGCCAGCGGGGGCGTGTGGGCTATCTGGGGGGACTGGAGTATCCTGTGCGCTATCCGGGTGCCAAGAGCTACGAATGGCATGAGGTGAATATGTTTTTCACCATGAACAAGGAGGGCAAGCAGCTTTTGCACCTTTTGGGGCGCAACGTGACCAGGGAGTATGAGGAAAAGCAGAAGCTGGTCATGGCTCAGGCCGCCAACGAGGCAAAGTCACAGTTTCTGAACAGCGTTTCCCATGATGTGCGCACGCCTCTGAACGGTATCCTCGGCATGGCGGCTATTGCGGGGATGCACCTGGATGACCCGGAAAAGGTGAAGGACTGCCTGGACAAGATACTGGGGGCGGGGAATCACCTTCTCTCCCTGATTAACGATATTCTGGATTTGTCAAAGATTGAGTCCGGCAATCTGTCTTTGAACAAGGAGGTCTTCAGCCTGAAAATTTTGCTGGACAACATGGTGAACATGCTGATGCCGCAGATGGAGGCCAAGGGGCTGAGGTTCAGCCTGGAGCTGGGGGAGCTTTCCCATGAGTGCGTGATGGGGGATCAGCTTCGCTTGCAGCAGGCCTTTACCAACATAGCCGGCAATGCGGTGAAGTACACGCCGCCAGGTGGCAGCGTCAGGATATCCTTTCGGGAGAAGCCCCTGGACAGCAAGAATATTGCAGAGTATGAGTTTGTCTGCCAGGATTCCGGCTTTGGCATGAGCAGGCAGACTGTGGAGAATCTGTTCAAGCCCTTTGAAAGAGCCAATGACGACAGGGTGCAGAAGATTCAGGGAACCGGCCTGGGCATGGCCATTACCCGCAATATAGTACGCATGATGGACGGTGATATTGCTGTGGAGAGCAGCCTCAATCATGGCAGCACCTTTACGGTCACCTTCCGCATGAAGAGGGCCAGGGGCGGTGTGAAGCTCCGCAGGGATATCAGCCTGCAGGATTTTGCCCAAAATGATTTTTCCGGCAGGCGCGTGCTTTTGGTGGAGGATCATGAGCTGAACCGTGAGATTGCGGCCACCGTGCTGGAGGCGGCAGGCGTAGAGGTGGATTGTGCGGAGAATGGACTGATTGCCTTGGAAAAGGTGAGAGATTCCCAGGCGGGGTACTATGACCTGGTGCTGATGGATATCAGGATGCCGGTGATGGACGGTCTGGCGGCGGCCATGGCCATCCGTGGGCTGGAGCGGCCTGATGCGGGGACGCTGCCGATTGTGGCCATGAGTGCCAACGCCTTTGCAGAGGATATAGGCAAGTCGAAGGCCGCCGGGATGAATGAGCATCTGGCAAAGCCCATTGATTTGGAAAAGCTGCTAGGGGTAATGAGAAAATACTGGTAGAAGGGTATTGGCAGGAGGTTATTGGCAGAAAGGTGCTGGCAGGAAATTGTCAGCAGAGGGGTATTGTGGAACAAGAGAGAATTGGATGTGAGGGGATGTCTGGCGTGTCTGGAAAATATTTTAGTGATTCTATGACATTTGAGGAAATGGAAGATATTTTGCGGCTTTTGCCTGCAAATATTTACCTGAAGGATGCCGAGGGAAGGTATATCTTTTGTACCCAGTATTGGCATCATCTGCGGGACAAGGATGAGCCTGGCTGGAGCATCCGTGGCAAGACCGATGTGGAGATTCGCGAGGACAAGGAAAATGCCATGCTGGCTATGGAGAAGGACAGGGAGATTATACGGTCGGGCAAGGGGTGCCGCTACGTAATCGAGATTTTTCAGAATGGCGTGCAGGAATTCCTGGAGATAGTCAAGGAACCGGTCAAGGACAGCAACGGGAATGTTGTAGGCATCGTGGGCCTGATTAACGATGTGACGGAGAGCGAAAAAATCAAGCGCAATCTGAACAGGATGGCCATGACGGACAGTCTGACAGGGCTGGGGAACCGCAACAGTCTGATGCGGGACCTGGAGCGGCTTACGGAGGATTCTATGCCGGTGAGCATCGTCAGCGCAGATTGTGACGGACTGCAGATGGTAAATGATATCTATGGCCGCGCCACCGGGGATGAGTATATCCGCATGACGGCCATGGTCATGGAGCTGGCTCTGCCGGAGGATACCATGGTATACCGGGTGGGCGGCGATGAGTTCATCATCGTGCTGGTCAATACGGATGAAAATGAGGCGAAGGCCATCATGCGCATTTTCAAGGAGCAGTATGACCAGTACCGTATCAAGAACCAGCCGCTGAGTATTTCCTATGGCATTTCCACGGCCCTTTCGGTGCGGGATGATTTGCGCCGCGTGCTGGAGAAGGCCGATTTGGACATGTGCCAGAGAAAACAGCGCAGGAGAAGCGTGCTGTAGGATGTAGGAGTATGGTGCTGCAAAGGCACTGGATGGCATTGTGAGGGCAATGGTCGGCAACGCGGCATGTACATGAACAGGCATAGCAAAACCTAGCAAAGACATAGCAAAGACATAGCAAAAAGCCACGGTCGTGCCGGGCTGCAGGAGCAGTCATGGCATCGACTGTGGCTTTTTTATGGTTATTGGCTATTAGTTATTGGTCATTGGTTTGTGTTTTGTGTTTTATGGTTATGGGTTATTGGCCATTTTATGGTGATTACTTCAGCGCTTCCTGCAGGACGGCGGCGTTCTTCTCCATGGTGGTGATGTAGGCGTCCAGTGCGCTGTCGTCAGCCTCGCCTGTTACAACCGGGTCAAGGCTGTAGATTTTTGCGCCGGTTTCACGGCTGATGGTTTCGGCGGCTGACGGGGAATACTGCGGCTCGGTAAACAGTACCCTTACAGGCAGCTTGTTTACCTCTTCGATGGTTTCCTGCAGCTCGGACGGAGTTGGCTCGGTACCAGGCTCCCGCTCGATTACCTTGACAATGTTCAGGTTGAACTCCTTGGCAAAGTAAGGGAAGGCCTCATGGAAGGTGACTATGTCGCGGTGTGGAAGGCTGTCCAGCTGGGCGTGGAGCCTGCCCTGCAGGGCCTTCAGCTTGTCGGTATACGCCGCGGCGTTGGCCTTGTAGGCATCGGCGTGCTTCGGGTCAGCCTCGGAAAGCTGGTCGGCGATGTTTTCGACCTGACGGATTGCATCTGTGATGCTCAGCCATACATGAGGGTTCTCGCCCTCCTCGTCCTTCAGAAGCTCGATGCCCCTGGAGGCGTCAATGACCTTCATGCCGCTATGCTCCTTTATTACCTTGTCCAGAAAGGCCTCCATACCGGCGCCGTTGGCCACGAAGGCATCCGCGCTGTCCAGGGCCTTCATGTCGTCAGTGGTAAGCTGGTAATCGTGCAGACAGCCTGTCTGGGGCTTTGTCATGTTGACCACCTCTACGCCGTCCACCCCTCTGGTAATATTGGCCGTTGCAATATAAACGGGATAGAAGGATGTAACGATGCGGAAGCTGCCGTCGTCCTTTTTGGCGGTGCCGGACTGGGAGGACTGGCCGCAGCCTGCCAGCAAGGCCGTGCAGAGCAATACAGCAGCGGTTAAAATATAAAGTAGCTTTTTCATCAAGAATCTCCTTTGAGCAGAGCCGCCCGAAAGCGGCGGTTGAATAATCCTGTAACTTTTGTAAATACTGTAAATCCTGTAAATCCTGTAGGCTTGTAATCAGTGGTCATTACAAGGCGCAGGTCATGGTAGCGAAAAAACATGCCCTTTTTATAATTTAGCATATTAAATGCCAAAATACAAATGAATCTTTCAAAAAATGCCAGGACTGCGAAATTGAAAAAAATGGAAAATTGCGAAATTATAAAATTGTAAGATTGAAAGATTGAAAGATTGCAAAAAAAGATGGCGACACCGAGTTCCGATGCCGCCAATGGGATGGAGAAATGATGTATATGGGATTGTACATTGAGTACATCATGTACATCAAAGGGATTGTCTATAATATACCAGCTATATCTGAAAAGAAAATGAAAAATTGTGAAATCTTGTTTTATTCTTTGTGTGAGGTTATAATAGTGGAGTAAATTTATTTTTGTGATGGTGATATGAATGCTTATTTGTAATAAACTGGCTGAGGCAAAACAGGTATTGAACGGCAGGGCTACAGCAGTGGCCCTGGGAACCTTTGACGGGGTGCATATAGGACATCAGAGCATTATCCGGCGTGCAGTCAGTTTAGCAAGGGCACACAAGCTGACCAGTGTGGTATATACCTTCAGCAATCATCCGCTGGCTGTGGTGGCCCCTGAGAGGGTGCCTATGCAGATTGGTGATAATATCTCCAAGGCGGATATTATGGCCGAGCTGGGGGTGCAGGTGCTGGTGAATGTGCCCTTTACTGAAAAGCTTTGCCGCCAGGCTCCTGACGATTTTCTGCTGGATTTGCAGCAGGCGCTGAATCCAAGGTATGTTGTGACAGGGCCGAATTTTTCCTTTGGCGCCAGGGCAAAGGGCAATCCCCGGATGCTGGTGCGGGTAGGGGAGGATTATGGCTTTCAGGCGGAGATTGGCCAGGCGGTGCAGCTGGATGGCAAGATGGTCAGCAGTACCAGAATACGGGGGCTTATTGAGGCAGGCGATCTGGAAAAGGCCAATGAATACCTTGGCAGGTTTTTCAGCTTTGGCGGCCGCGTGATTCATGGAGATCACCGCGGCAGGAAGCTGGGGTTCCCGACAGCCAACCTGGCTATCGGTGACAGGCGTGCCATGCTCCCCAACGGGGCATACGCGGTGAAGGTTCTGCTGGACGGCAGAAGCTACAAGGGGATTGCCAATATTGGTGATAATCCAACCTTTGAGGGCTGCAACCGGCGGCTGGAGGTAAATATTCTTGATTTTTCCAAGGATATTTATGATTGCCCGCTGACCGTGCAGTTTGTGGCCAAGCTGCGGGAGCAGAAAAAATTCAGCGGCGTGGAGGCGCTGGTAAAGCAGCTTCATGCTGATGAGGAAAGGGCACGTCAGCTATTGGCGGGTCTGTAATTTTATGTTCACAGCTATTTACATTTTGTCAGAGTTGTGATATATTACTAAGAGTGCGCTGTTCTATTGTGCATGTCAGTGCAGCCGGCCTTTTGCTAAGATTGGCGATACTCCAGCGCCATTCCCGGCTTGAGGACTTTACAAAATTTTAGGAGGAATTTTTACATGTTGACACAGGAAGCAAAGCAGGAAATTATTCAGAAGTATGCAGTTCACGAGGGTGACACCGGTTCCCCAGAGGTTCAGATTGCAGTTCTGACTGCACGTATCGTTTATCTGACCGAGCATCTGAAGGAGCATAAGAAGGATCATCATTCCCGTCGCGGCCTTTTGAAGATGGTAGGTCATCGCCGTCGCCTTCTGGCTTATCTGAACAAGGTAGATATCGAGCGTTATCGTGCAATCGTTGCAAAGCTCGGTCTGCGCAAGTAATTTTTGCAAGCCTTCAAACGAGTTTTATACTTACGTGAAAAATCCCCTCGCTTCGGCGGGGGGATTTTTTTTGGTACTGTGGAGATGGCGGATCTTCCCACGCTTCATCAAACCAGATTTTTTGCATCTGCAAGTCAGTTGAGAAATTTATCTTTTGAAATATGCAGTTTTCAAGGATCCATTAGGATTTTCTATGTGGAAGTTTTAGAGGATAATAAAAACCCCGCTGAAGAAGCGGGGTAGAGGTTACGCCAGTATATGCTTTGATGGATTGTCTGTGACACCAAGATACTCTTTCAGGCTTTGCTGGAAGATGTGCGAGAAGTTTACATTTTCACGCTTGGCAAGTGTATCAAGCCAGCGTGGGATGGTGACAGTTTTGTTTATGGCCTTGTTGGCCATGCGCTCACGGAATGGTGGCATCCATGCTTCAATCATTGCAATGACTTCGTTGTTGTCTGGATGAATGGATGACACCGGAGATGGTTCCGGGATATGCTCGCCGTCTTCCTCCATGCCGTACAGGTGAAGCTCCAAGGCCTCCCTGGCATTGTAAAATGCCTCGTCCATAGTGTCAGCACAAGGCAGACAGCCTGGAAGATCTGGAAATGAGATGGATATACCATCGTCTGCTACCTGAAATAGTGCCGGATATGTATAAAAATCTTTCATGTGTATGCCTCCTCAATGGGTTAGTCGAAGCTGACTCCTGCTTGCGATGAAATGCTTTTTAGTGTTGCCAATGGAATATCCTTTTTAGGATGAGTGACAGTGACACGTCCTTTTTTGATGGGGTGCTTGAACTGGTGATGGTCACCGGTGCAATTAACTTCGTACCAACCATCTGCTTTTAGTATCTTTATTATATCACGTGATGAGTAACTTTTCATGATTTTCCCCTCACAAGTTCATTATAACACATAGAAAAAATATGTGTAAATAATTACAGCAAATATTATTGTATGTGTTGTAATTATCTACCACGGTAAACATAATCATATTCAAAATATCCTTGACATTTTCACTAATTGTTGCCCGGCAGGATTTCTCCCCGCAGTTGCAGGGCTTCGCCGATATGCATCTCGTTGATAATCTCGCAGCCGGACAAATCCGCTACCGTCTGCGCCACCTTGACGATGCGGTCATAGGAACGTGCTGACAAATTTCTTTCCTGAAAGGCCGCTTCCATCAGCTCCTGCGCCTCTGCAGAAAGGCGGCAATACTTTTTCAGCACCGCATGATTCATCTGGGCGTTGCAGACAATATCCAGCTCCCGGAACCTGTTCAGCTGAATTTCCCTGGCTGCTGCCACCCTCTGACGGATAACTGCGGAGGTTTCCGTTTTGCCCTGGGCGGTCAGCTCCTGATATGACACCCGCGGCACCCGGATTTGGATATCGAATCTGTCCAAAAGAGGTCCTGACAGCTTTCTGGTATATTTCTTTATCTGGGGCATACTGCACTCGCAGGGAATTTCGCTATCTCCGTAATAGCCGCAGGGGCAGGGATTTAGCGCCCCTATCAGCATAATGCGTGAAGGAAAGCTCAGGGTGGCATTTACCCTTGATACGCTGACAAAACCATCCTCCAGAGGCTGTCGCAGGCACTCAAGGGTGTTTTTGCCGAATTCCGGCAGCTCATCCAGAAACAGCACACCGTTGTGGCTGAGAGTTACCTCTCCCGGCTTCGGAATAGAGCCTCCTCCTATCATGGCTGCCGAGGATACAGTGTGATGGGGACTTCTAAAAGGACGCTTGGTAATCAGCCCGCTGTTGTTTTTCAGCAGCCCCGCTATACTGTAAATTTTCGTCACCTCCAGAGCTTCCTTCCGGGTCATATCCGGCAGTATTGAGCCCATTCGCCTGGCCAGCATGGTTTTACCGGCCCCGGGACTGCCTGACAGGACGATATTGTGCCCTCCTGCCGCCGCAATCTCAAAGGCACGCTTGGCCAGAAACTGCCCCTGCACATCGCAGAAATCATCCTGCAAGGCTTCTTTTTCCGGCGGCACCGCTTCCTTGACAGATGGCTGCAGACCGCCCCTGCCGTTCAAAAAATCCACCAGCTCCGACAGGCTTTCAATGCCATATACCGCAATGCCGTCCACCAGCAGGGCTTCATTGATATTTCCTTTGGCCGTCACCACCGCCTGCAGGCCGCTTTCCTGCGCCTTGATAGCCATGGGCAGCACGCCGCTGACACAGCGGCACTCTCCCTCCAGGGATAGCTCGCTGACAAACAGATATCTGTCCAGCCCCTCTGTAGGAATCACACCGTAGGCGGCCAAAAGAGCCACCGCTATGGGCAGATCCAGCCCGGCACTGTCCTTCCTCATACCGGCCGGGGCCAGATTGACCGTCACCTTGTCCTGCTGCAGCCTGATGCCGGAATTGCGGATGGCAATCCTCACTCTTTCCTTTGCCTCCCGCACCATGGCATCCGGCATTCCCACCATCTCAAAGCAGGGCAGACCGTTGGAAACATCCACCTCCACGTCAATGATGACCCCGTCTACTCCTAAGGTTGTAGCACCCTTTGTACAGGCATACATACCATCACCCCTTTTATTATTCTACAGGTGATTTTATTATATTTTAGGCGGCATGTAAAGAAAATATTTAAGTATTTCAACTGTATTAACTTATATATTAATATATAAGTTAATATAAATATATATTGTATTGGTTTGCGATTATATGCGTTTTTGCTGCCGGGCAAATTTTGCCTCTTTTTTTGCCGGGGAATTTGTTAAATCAAACATCTTGTTGTATAATAAGATGATATTGTAGAATGATTTGCAGGAGTTTGACAGATGATTGGTTTTTTGCGGGGCAGGGTTGCATATCTGCTTTCGGATGTTTGCCTGCTGGATGTGAACGGCGTGGGCTACAGGGTGTTTATTGCCGGTAACACTCATAGCCATCTGAGGCTGGGACAGGAGGCGACCCTTTTTACCTATACCGCTGTGCGTGAGGATGCGATTCAGCTGTATGGCTTTTATTCTCAGGAGGAATATGATTTGTTTCAGATTTTGCTGACGGTCAGCGGCATCGGGCCGAAGGTGGCTCTGGGGATTATCGGGGCGATTACCCCGGCCAGGCTGTGCCAGGCCATTCAGAAGAAGCAGGCCTCCGTGCTGATGAAGCTGCCGGGCATAGGCAAAAAATCAGCGGAGAGAATGATCGTGGAGCTGAAGGACAAGCTGCATTTTGCTGATGCAGGCGATGGTGACGGCGCAGAGGATTTGTCCGATTTGTTTGCTCTGCCGGAGATTGGCGAGGGCGTGGTGGCAGAGGCGGCTGCGGCCCTGCAGAGCCTTGGCTACAATGCCCAGCAGCTGGCTCCCGTGCTGGAGAAATGCGGCAGGCTGAAGGGCGATCAGGACGTGCAGTCCGTGATAAAATTTGCGCTGAAGGAGCTTTCCGGGAGGTGATAGAGGTTGGAGGATATAAATTACGGTGATTTTGCCCAGGAGCGGGTCATAGACATGAACGCCCAAAGCGGCGATGACTGGCAGTACAGCCTGCGGCCCCGTCACCTGCGGGAGTACATCGGGCAAAAAAAGGTGAAGGAAAATCTGGAAGTATTCATCAAGGCGGCAATGTCCAGGGGAGATGCCCTTGATCATGTGCTGTTTTATGGGCCTCCGGGACTTGGCAAGACCACCCTGGCGGGCATTATTGCCAACGAGCTGGGGGTGAATTTCCGGGTAACCTCCGGGCCTGCCATCAACCATGCCGGGGATTTGGCGGCGCTTTTGACCAATCTGGGGGAGAAGGATGTGCTTTTCATAGATGAGATACACCGCCTTTCACGGAACGTAGAGGAGGTGCTTTATTCTGCTATGGAGGATTTTGCCCTGGATATCGTCATTGGCAAGGGGCCAAGCGCCAGGTCAATCCGACTGGATCTGGCACCCTTTACGCTGATTGGCGCCACCACCAAGGCTGGCTCTTTGGCGGGGCCTCTGCGTGACCGCTTTGGCGTCATTTCACGGCTGGAATACTATCAGCCTGAGGACTTGGTGCTGATTGTCAAGCGGGCGGCGGAGATATTGCAGATTCCCATTGAGGAAAAGGGAGCCTGGGAGATTGCCCGCCGTTCACGGGGAACTCCCCGCATAGCCAACCGCCTTCTGAAGCGCGTTAGGGATTTTGCCCAGATTACCGGCGATGGCGTGATTACGGATGAAATAGCGGATGTTTCCCTGCAGAGGCTGGAGGTGGACAAGATGGGACTTGACCACACTGACAGGCGGATGCTGGAAACCATGATAATGAAGTTTGGCGGCGGCCCTGTGGGTCTGGATACGCTGGCGGCGGCCACCAGTGAGGAACGGGATACCATTGAGGATGTGTATGAGCCGTACCTTTTGCAGCTGGGGTATATCAACCGCACGCCGAAGGGGCGCGTGGTGACCAGGGCCGGGTATGAACACATGAATATTCCTTATCCGGAGGCATAGAGATAGATGAATTTGTTGTTGCACATGTGCTGCGGGCCTTGTTCCTGCTATCCTGTGAAGGTGCTGCGGGAAAAGGGCATTGAGCCGACTGGGTATTTTTTTAATCCCAATATTCATCCCTATAAGGAATGGGATATGCGCCTGAAGGCTGCAAAGGAGTTTGCCGCCAAGACGGATATGCGTATAGTTGCAGATGAAAATTACATACTACGGGACTTTTTGCGCCGTGCCCTGGCGGCTGAGCAGGTGGAGAATGGACGCTGCCGCATGTGCTATACCTGGCGGCTGGAGGAAACGGCCCGCTATGCGGCGGAAAACGGCTTTGATGCCTTTACCTCCACGCTGTTTTACAGCATTTATCAGCAGCATGAGCTGATGAAGGAAACGGCGGAGCATTTTGCCGGGGTATATGGCGTTGAGTTTTACTATGAGGATTTTCGTCCTGGCTGGCAGGAAGGCATAGATATAAGCAAGGAAATGGAGCTGTACCGTCAGCCTTACTGCGGGTGCATATTCAGCGAGGAGGAGCGTTACAGCAGGGCCATACGCAAGGCCAGAAAAAAGGCAAACAAGGCGAAGAAGCGGGCAAGATTGGAGGCAGAGGCCAATGGAGAGATTTTGGAGGAATAGCTGGTGCGGCATGCTGGCTGTGCTGGTGGTGGGAGCGGCTTTTTTGCTTCAGCCGGGAACGGCTGAGGCAGGAATCAGCACGCTGCATCCGGGGGCGGGCAACAGGCCGCCCAAGACGCCTGAGTGGAACGTGGAGCAGAGCAGGGACAGCGGCAATGCCGGTGTGAATGCGGAAAAAAGCGGCACGAAGGGCGTAAAGAAGCTGGACAAGAAAAATGTCCCTGTTACTATGCTGAGCGTGATGCTGGGAGAGGGGCTGTATTCAGCCTCCGTATCCGGCGCAGGTGACTTTGAGCTGGTAGACGGCAATGCAGGCAAGACACTGGAAAGCGGCAGCGCCGGAAGCAATCTGAAAATTACGGTAGACGGCAGCTATATAGCCATTAACGGCAAAAAGACAAAGAGCAGGATTGTGACGTTGCAGGCGAAAAATGGTGCTGAAGGCGTGGTGAAATACAACGGCAGCAGCTATCGCGGCACCCTGCGGATTATCTCGGACGGAGCGAGGCTGCAGGTGCTGAACCAGCTTTCCCTGGAAGACTATGTAAAGGGCGTGCTTCCTTCTGAAATGTCCTCCAGCTGGCCGGGAGAGGCCCTGAAGGCGCAGGCTGTGGCGGCGAGAACCTTTGCCCTGTACAACAGGAACAAGGGCCACAAGGCCAGCGGCTATGATTTGTGCAGCTCCAGCCATTGCCAGGTGTACAGCGGCATGGCGGCAGAAACGGCAGCAACGGATAAGGCGGTGGAGGCCACCAGGGGACAGGTCATGTACTATAATCATCAGGTGATTTATGCGGCCTTTCATTCTTCCTCCGGCGGGGCAACTGAAAACAGCGAGGATGTCTGGGGCGCCTACCAGCCTTATCTCCGCTCCGTGACGGATGATGACAGCCAGTCACCTTACCACAACTGGACAGCGCGGTTTACGGCAGCCCAGGTGGAAAAGCAGCTGGCCTCCTCCGGCAAGGGCGTAGGAAAGCTGCAGTCCATTACGCTGGGGCCTATCTCCACTAGCGGCTCTACCACCGGGCGGACAGCATCGGGACGGGCCTACGGCATCAAGTTCACCGGCAGCAGCGGCGCTGTTACCATAACCGGCGAGCAGGCGAGAACTATTTTTGGCTTGAAGAGCGCCATGTTCAACATCAGGACGGAGCGAAGCGTACAGATTCCTGCTTCCGCCAGCAAAAAAACGGCCAAATCCGGCAAGAATTCTTCCGGCTCGCTGACGGCGGTGCCGTCGGCCATGAACGGGGCTGTCATGAGGATTGGCGGAGAGGAAACCATCATCTTTGACGGCCATGGCTTCGGCCACGGCCTCGGCATGGCTCAGTACGGCGCCAAGGCTATGGCTGACAAGGGCAGGAAGTATGATGAGATACTGCACCACTACTACACGGATGTGGTTATTCAGGAAATTTATTGACATAATATTGACATAATTAAGAGAGATTTTATCAAGTTGGAGAGCGTGAAATGCAACTATCAGAGTTTGATTATGATTTGCCGGAGGAGCTGATTGCCCAGACACCTGTGGAGCCGAGAAATTCCTCTAGGATGATGGTGCTGGACCCGGTGGAGGGCACCATAGAGCATCGCCATTTTTATGATTTAAAGGAATACCTTGAGCCGGGGGATACCCTGATTATGAATGATACCAGGGTTATGCCGGCGCGGCTTCTGGGCTGGCGTGACGGCACCGGCGGCAAGGTGGAGGTTTTTCTTCTGCGGCGCATTGATGGCGATACCTGGGAAACGCTGGTCAAGCCGGGGCGCAAGGCACAGCCGGGTCAGGTGGTGCGTTTCAGTGATGAGCTGGCCTGCACTGTGACCGACTATACGGATTTTGGCGGCCGCATTGTAAAATTCCAGTATGAAGGGATTTTTGAGGAAATTCTGGACAGGCTGGGGGAAACGCCTTTGCCGCCGTACATTCATGAAAAGCTGGCGGACAAGGAGCGGTATCAGACTGTGTATTCACGTGAACAGGGGTCGGCGGCGGCTCCTACGGCGGGACTGCATTTTACGAAGGAGCAGCTGAAGGAGCTGCAGGATTATGGCGTGAACCTGGGCTTTGTCACCCTGCATGTGGGGCTGGGAACCTTTCGGCCTGTCAATGTGGAGAACATTGAGGAGCATGTGATGCACAAGGAATATTACAGTATTTCCCAGGAAACAGCCGATTTGATTTTGCGTACCAAGGCGTCCGGGAAGCGGGTGATTGCGGTGGGTACCACATCCATCCGCACCCTGGAATCTGCGGCGGAGGGCGTGGGAAAAATCAGCGGCAAATCCGGCTGGACGGATATCTTTATCTATCCCGGCTATGAGTTCAAGCTGGTGGATGGGATTGTGACCAATTTCCATCTGCCAAAATCCACGCTGATTATGCTGATCAGCGCCTTTGCAGGCAGGGAGTTTGTCTTGAAGGCCTATCAGACGGCGGTGGGTGAGAGATACCGGTTCTTTTCTTTTGGTGATGCGATGCTGATAAAGCGCCCTGGAGAGTGATTGTGATGAATGAGAAGGCTGTAGGCGCCATGAGGGAGTTTCTTGAGGCCCTGGGATTGGATTTAAAGCAGCTGGATATGGAAAAAACCCCGGCACGGGTGGCAGAGATGTACGGCTACCTGTTCAGCGGGCTGGCGAAGGATACTTCGGAGGTCTGGGGGGAGCTTTTTCAGAGTGAAAATGACGGCATTGTGGCCGTAAAGGATATACCGTTTTATTCCATGTGTGAGCATCATCTGGTGCCCTTTTTCGGCAGGATATCCATTGCCTACAAGCCTAAAAATGGCATGGTGGCAGGGTTTGGCAAGTTTACCAAGCTGGTGGACATCATATCCCATCGCCCCCAGCTGCAGGAGCGCATGACAGAGCAGCTGGCGGAGGCGGTTATGCAGGGACTGCAGGCGGAGGGCGTGCTGGTAATCGCGGAGGCCCAGCAGCTGTGCATGACCATGCGGGGGGACCTGGCTAATGGAACCTCGACCATCACCTCCTCCTGCCTGGGCTGCTTTGGCGAGGACAGCGGCCTGTACAATCAGGCCTGGAGCCTGCTGGGCTGGAATAAGGGAGAATGAAGCGTTGGCACCGGGCGAAGAAAGGTAGTGAATAGCTTATTATGGGAAAAACTACGAAGACTGTATGCGATGCAAAGAGGAAATATACGTGGGCTGACGGCAAGGAGCTGGAAATCGGCGGGAAGACGCTGATTATGGGCATACTGAATGTCACGCCGGATTCCTTTTCCGATGGCGGCAAATGGAACAGCGTTGACAAGGCCGTCCAGCACATGCTGGAAATGGTAGTGAATGGTGCCGATATCATTGATATTGGTGCCGAGTCCAGCAGGCCTGGCTTTGTCACCATGTCGGCCAGGGAGGAGATTGAACGTTTAAGGCCTTTTTTGGAGGCAGTGGTTCCGGCCTGTCCTGTGCCTGTGTCCATTGATACCTTCAAGGCAGAAACGGCGGCCTTTGCGGCGGAGCATGGCGTCCACATCCTCAACGATATCTGGGGACTGCAATATGAGGAAGAGCCGGGAGAGATGGCGCAGGTGGCAGCGCAGTACGGGCTGCCGGTAGTGGTTATGCACAACAGAAATTCCAAGGAATACAAGGGCGATATCATTGACAGCATGCGGGCCTTTTTTATGAAGTCCATTGACATAGCAGAAAAGGCTGGCGTGTCTTATGACAAGCTGATTCTGGATCCTGGCATCGGATTTGGCAAGACCGTGGAGGGAAATCTGGAGGTAATGAACCGCCTGCAGGAGCTGAAGCAGTTTGATGGCAGGAGATATCCCCTGCTTTTGGGAACCAGCCGCAAGAGCTTTATCGGCAACACTCTGGATCTGCCGGTGGATGAGCGCATGGAGCCTACCGGGGCTACCTGTGTGCTGGGGATTACCAAGGGCTGTGAAATCATGCGGGTGCATGATGTGCTGCCAATCAGCAGGATGTGCAGGATAACGGATGCGATTCTGGCGGCAGGCGGCCGCAGGGAATAGGAAGCGATGAAAAAGGCTTTGGCCCCTGCACCTGATATGAGGATGTATGCCGGTGCAGCAGGGCAGAAAGGGATTGTGTATGGATAGAATTACGCTTACGGGGATGGAATTTTTTGGCTATCACGGTGTATTGCCGGAGGAAAACAAGCTGGGGCAGCGCTTTGTGGTGGACCTGGTGCTGGAGCTGGATCTGCATCAGGCAGGCCTGAACGATGATTTGAACGCCAGCATCAGCTATGCAGAGGTATATCAGGAGGTCAGGGAGCTTGTGGAGGAGAGCCACAAGCCAATGAAGACCATTGAGGCGCTGGCTGAGCTGATTGTCAGCATGCTGTGGACGAAATACAGCAAGCTGGAGCATATTACGGTTACCGTACACAAGCCGGGGGCACCTGTGGCCGGTATTTTCCGTGATGTGGCCGTAACCCTGGAGCGTTAGGAGCCGGGGCGGAGGAAAATACAGAAGAGGGCAAAAGGGAAGCTGGAAGATGGAAAAGTATACCTGCTATCTCAGCCTGGGAGCCAATCTGGGGCGCAGGCTGGAAACGGTCTGCCGGGCTGTGGAGCTGCTTGAAAATACAGAAAAAATTCAGGTGAGGTGTGTATCTTCTATGTATGAGACTCCACCCTGGGGCAAGCTGGATCAGCCGGCCTTTATCAATTGTGCAGTGGCTGTAGAAACAGGTTTGGAGCCTTTTGAGCTTTTGCATAGCTGTCAGGGGATAGAGAAGGCCCTGGGCAGGGTGCGCCATGAGCATTGGGGGGCCAGAACCATTGATGTGGATATGCTGTATATTCCCGGCATATCGGTGGATACGGCAGAGCTGAAGCTGCCGCATCCCTACATGCTGGAAAGAGCCTTTGTACTGGTGCCGCTGGCGGAAATTGCCCCTGAGCTGATTCTGGCAAACGGCCTGACGGCAGCTCAGTGCCTTGACAGGCTGGAGGACAGGGACAGCATAGTGAAAAGAGGTGTATTTGCGTGGAGGAAAAAAGAGATGATGCCGTCGTCAGAGTGATGACCAGGCAGGAAAAGATTGAGTACGATGATATTACCATAGAGGATTGCGGCTTTGATGATGCGGCAGAGGACAGGCGGTCAGAGGGCGGCCGGCCGGAAAGCTTTAACGAGGCCTATGAGGATACAGGGAGCCGCAGCCAGGATTTTCGGCAGAACTTCCGCAGCTATGGCGGCGGCAGAGGGCCGCGGGTGTATACATTTGGCATGGGTTCAGGGCTTACTGCCTGGCAGAAGTGGAAATACAGGATTATCGGAGCCTTGGTGGCCGCGGCTATTATCTGGTTCCTGATTTTTGTGGCGCTGCCGGTGGTGGCAGTGGGCGTTGTAGTGGCCATGATAGCCTATATGCTGTACAGCTTTTTCAGCTGATGCGGACGGTATGAAATATACCCATTCTCCACGCTGTTTGCTGACAGGCACTGGGGAGAGTGGAGATTGTTGCGAGGTTGTGGAATTGTAATGGAGCGTTTGCAGAAAATTATCAGCAAAGCCGGGGCGGCTTCCCGCCGGGAGGCGGAGCGGCTGATACTGGCCGGGCGGGTGACTGTCAATGGCCTGACGGTTACGGAGCTGGGAACACAGGCGGATGCCGACAGGGATGTTGTAGCTGTCGACGGCGTGAATATCGGCGCCCCGAAGCAGAAGCTGTATTTTCTGCTGAACAAGCCCGGAAAATGTATCTCCGCTGTCAGGGATGACAGGGGACGCCGCACGGTGGTTGATTTGCTGCCGGAGGTGGAGGAGTATATATACCCTGTAGGGCGTCTTGATTACGATACGGAGGGTCTGCTGCTTTTGACCAATGACGGCGAGCTGATGAACGGCCTCCTGCATCCCAGGTATGAGATTGAAAAGACCTATATTGCCAGGGCGCAGGGGCTGGTGACGGCAGATGACATCAAACAGCTGTGCAAGGGGGTTATGCTGGAGGACGGCATGACTGCCCCGGCCAGGGCAAAGCTTTTGGAGGTGGCGGATAATGGTGCATGGAGCAGGGTGCAGCTCACCATTCATGAAGGGCGCAATCGTCAGGTGCGCCGCATGCTGCAGGCTGTGGGGCACAGGGTGCAGTCCCTGAAGCGGACAGCCTTTGCCGGATTGACGCTGGCGGGGGTGCCGCGGGGGCGGTACAGGAGCCTGACGGCAGGCGAGGTTGACAGGCTGAAGAAAATCGCAGGCGCGGCGGCAGAGGTGCCTGCTGGAGCAGGGCACAAGGAGTCGTGACCGGATGGAAAATAATGCAAATAATAATGCAAATGAAGTAAACATGGACAGCGTAATTGTAGTGGGGGCCGGGCCTGCCGGTATGATGGCGGCCATCAAGGCGGCAGAAAATGGCGCCCGGGTTACGGTGCTGGAAAAGATGGCAAGGCCGGGAAAAAAGATGCTGATTACCGGCAAAGGACGCTGCAATATCACCAACGTGGCAGAAAAGCAGGAGCTGATAAAGAATATTCCGGGGAACGGCAAATTTTTGCACAGCTGCCTAAAGGCCTATGATAACGAGGATGTACAGCTTTTTTTTCAGGGGTTGGATGTACCTGTCAAGACAGAGCGTGGCGGCAGGGTTTTTCCTGTCAGTGACCGTGCCGCCGATGTGGTGGAGGCCATGGTGCTACGGCTGCATGAGCTGGGCGTACGGCTGGTGACTGATGCCAGGGTGGCGGGACTTCTGCTGAAGGACGCCACAGGCGGCGTAAGGCGCATAGCAGGTGTCAGGACTGCTGACGGCAGCGAGTATCATGGCAGTGCCGTGATTGTGGCTACCGGCGGAGCTTCCTATCCGGGAACAGGGTCCACAGGGGATGGCTACCTGTGGGCGGCAGAGGCAGGGCATCATGTGGTGAAGCCCCTGCCGGCCCTGGTGCCTCTGGAAACGGAGGACGACTGGGTGAAGGAGCTTTCGGGGTTGTCCCTGAAAAATGTACGTGCCATCCTTTTTTCTGATGGTGAAAGAGTGGCGGATATGTTCGGGGAGATGCTGTTCACCCATTTCGGGGTCAGCGGCCCGATTATTCTGTCCCTGAGCCGTCAGGCGGCACAGCTTCTTGATGAGGGACATTTTTTGGAGCTGGAGATAGACCTGAAGCCGGCGCTAAACCTCGAACAGCTGGATGCGCGTCTTTTGCGGGATTTTGAAAAATACCAGCGCAAGGAAATCAAGAACGGCATGAAGGAGCTGCTGCCGGGACGGTTGATTGAGCCGGTACTGGATGCGGCCTATCTGAAGCCGGAGCGGATGGTAAACACTATTACCAGGGAAGAGCGACATAGGCTGGCACAGGTGCTAAAAGGGCTGGGCATGGTCGTTTCCGGAACGCGTCCCATCGCCGAGGCCATTGTGACCGCCGGAGGGGTGGATGTAAAGGAAATCAATCCCAAAACCATGGAGTCCAAGCTGGTGCGGGGACTTTATTTTGCCGGTGAGGTTGTGGATGTGGATGGCTACACCGGGGGCTTTAACCTGCAGGCGGCCTTTTCCATGGGAGCGGCGGCAGGTAACTGGAGCGTCTGGAACAGCGAAGGCTGAATGAAAATATATAGAATGGGAGGCCGATTCATGGCTAACAGAGTAGTTGAGAAGATAAAGAAGGGATTAAGGGGAGAGCTGACAATACCGGGAGATAAATCTGTTTCTCATCGCAGCGTCATGTTCTCGGCTCTGGGAGATACCCCGGTGCGCATCACCAATTTTCTGCCGTCGGCAGACTGCCTTTCTACAGTAGGCGTCATGCGCAGCCTGGGAGCGAAGGTGAATATCATCAGCCCTACGGAGCTGGTGGTGACAGGCAACGGACTGCATGGACTTAGGGAGCCTGAAACGGTGCTGGATGCAGGCAACTCCGGCACTACCCTGCGCCTGATGATGGGCATGCTGGCGCCGCAGAACTTTGTGTCTGTATTTACCGGCGACAGCTCTTTGCACAAGCGTCCTATGGGCAGGGTAATAAAGCCTCTTGGACAGATGGGGGCGAACATCGTAGGCAGGGCAGGCAATACCAAGCTGCCTATTACGGTAATTCCCGCCGCTGAAAGATTGCAGGGATTTACCTATGAAATGCCGGTGGCAAGCGCCCAGGTGAAGTCGGCTATTTTGCTGGCAGGGCTTTTTGCCGAGGGTACGACCACCGTGGTGGAGCCGTATAAATCCCGCAATCATACGGAGCTGATGCTGGAGGCCTTCGGGGTGCAGCTAGGCTATGAGGGCACGGCCATCAGCATTCAGGCACAGGACAAGCTGACTGCTCCGGCAGAAATCGTGGTGCCGGGGGATA
The DNA here is from genome assembly GCA_945949525.1 of uncultured Veillonellaceae bacterium. Taxonomy (GTDB): domain Bacteria; phylum Bacillota; class Negativicutes; order Selenomonadales; family Selenomonadaceae; genus Anaerovibrio. The sequence goes on along the minus strand of CAMFES010000002.1, from coordinate 57,371 downwards.
TTAGCTCTGCGGCCTTCTGGCTGGTGGCGGCCTCGGTGATTCCTGACAGTGAGCTGCTGCTGAAAAATGTGGGTATCAATCCTACCCGCACCGGTATACTGGATGTGCTGCAGGCCATGGGAGCAGATATTACCCTGACCAATGAAAGAAGCAGCGGCAGTGAGCCGGTGGCAGATATTCTAGTGCGCTCTGCCAAACTGCATGGAACCAGTTTCGGGGCAGATATTATGCCGCGGCTGGTGGATGAGATTCCGGCCATTACGGTAGCGGCCATGTTCGCCGAGGGTGAAACGGTTATCACCGGGGCAGGTGAGCTGCGGATCAAGGAAACAGACCGCATTCAGGCCATCAGCGACCAGTTCAACAAGCTGTGCCCATGTATCACTGCCACAGAGGATGGCCTTATTATCAAGGGCGGCAGCGGTAATAGATGGCAGCGGGGCACCTGCTTCAGCTATGATGACCATCGCATCGCCATGACATTGGCCGTTGCAGGCATGGCAGGCAATGGGGTGGAGATAGAGCAGCCTGACTGCGTGGCTATTTCCTATCCTGACTTTTATGAAGAAATGATGAAGCTGTACTGATTTAGAGGGAGATAAAGCATGAAAAATCTTATTGTGGCTATAGACGGGCCTGCCGGTGCAGGCAAGAGCACGGTGGCGCAGCTGGCGGCCAAAGAGCTGGGCTGCACCTATATTGATACTGGTGCCATGTACAGGGCTGTGGCCTGGAAGACATTGCAGCAGGGGAAGCCTGTGACTGATGAGCTGATTGTGGATGTGGTCAAGGACATCCATGTGGAGCTTGCCTATAAGGAGGGCAAAACCATTGTCACCGTGGATGGCACTGATGTAACAGGGGAAATCCGTACCCCGGAGGTTACCGGCATCGTTTCACAGGTGGCGGCCCTGGGGCCTGTCCGCAGCAGGATGGTGGAGCTGCAGCGCCGCATGGCGGAGAACGGCTCCGTGCTGATGGATGGCCGGGATATTGCCACCAGCGTACTGCCAAACGCCAACGTCAAGATTTTCCTGACGGCCTCCATAGAGGAGCGGGCACGCCGCCGCTACAAGGAGATGAAGGAAAAGGGCTACGATGTGACACTGGAGGAGCTGCAGAAGGATATTGCCGCCCGTGACAAGGCCGACAGCGAGCGGGAGATTTCACCGCTGGTACAGGCACCTGATGCAGAGCTTCTTGATACCAGCGATATGGGCATTGATGAGGTTGTTCAGGCCATTGTAGACCGATGCAGGAATGTGTGACCAACAGGAGAAAGCAAAATGTTTTATAAATGCTTAAAGTTATTTTTTCAGATAATATTTGGCATTCTGTTTCGTCCTGTCATTAAAGGCAAGGAAAATGTACCCCTGGAGGGCGGCATGATCATGGCGGCCAACCATCTCAGTAACTGGGACCCGCCTATGGCCGGCACCTATATGCCCCGTCCTGTGGCCTATATGGCCAAGGAGGAGCTGTTCAGGCCGGCTATTGCCGGAGCGGTCATCCGCAGGCTCTATGCCTTTCCCGTTAAGCGGGGAGCTGCTGACAGGGGGGCCATCAAGACCGCGTTGGGGATTCTGAAGCAGGGGCTGTGCCTGGGCGTGTTCCCGGAGGGTACCCGCAGCAAGACCGGCAGGCTGGGCAAGGCAGAGTCCGGGGTGGCGCTTCTGGCCGCCATGGGCAAGGTGCCGGTGGTGCCTGTGGCGATTATCGGCACGAATAAGATTTTTCAGAATGGCGGTCTGCTGCCAAGAATAAAAATTATTTTTGGCGAGCCTCTCTATTTCGAGGGGAAGCACAACGACAAGGAAGCATTGAATGCCTTTTCGGAAACAATTATGAGTCGTATTTCTGCCATGATTGACGAGAATGAAGCAGGTTTATAAAAAAAATTGAAAAAATGATAAATTTACATAGCCAATCTGTAAAATTCATGATATAATGGCAGAGTGTTTTAAGTTGCAGTTTTCTATTTTGAATTTTGTTTTGAGGTGACCTGATGCGTGAAGTTTATTTGGCAGAAAATCTCGGTTTTTGTTACGGGGTAAAAAGGGCCATTCAGCTTGCGGAGAGTTCGGTTGCGCCTCAGAGCAGGTCTTATACCCTGGGGCCGATTATTCACAATCCTCAGATGGTTGCGCGGCTGGCAGAAGAGGGAATAGGCAAGATTGAAACACTGGATGAAATCACCGAGGGGACGGTTATTGTCCGTTCTCATGGCGTAGGGCCTCATGTCTATGACAGGATTGAGGCAAAGGGACTGAATCTGGTGGATGCTACATGTCCTCATGTGCGCAAGGCCCAGAATTCTGCGAAGAGCCTGTCTGATGAAGGTTATCAGGTGGTCATCGTGGGTGATAAGAATCACCCGGAGGTGCGCAGTATTCTTGAGTGGGCCGGGGAGGGTGCTGTGGCGGTGGATACAGAGGCGGAGGCTGAAGGCCTGCCTGTGTACGGCAAGCTGGGGATTGTTTCCCAGACTACGTTCTCCGGTGCCAGATTCAAGAAAATAGTTGGTGTTTTGCTGGACAAGTCCTCGGATGTGAGGATTATCCGCACCATCTGCACAGCGACAGATTTGCGCCAGTCAGCAGCGGTGAAGCTGGCCGGTGAAGTGGAGCTGATGATTGTGGTAGGCGGCAAGAACAGCGCCAACACGACGAAGCTGGCTCAGCTTTGCTCGGAAAAATGTAAAACATACCATATCGAAACGGCCGAAGAGGTCTGTGACGAGTGGTTTGCTACAATAAAAAAAATTGGTATTACAGCGGGTGCTTCAACGCCTGACTGGATTATCAAGGAGGTTTACGAGAAGTGTCAGAAGAAATGAACATGGAAGCTTTATTAGCAGCAGAAGAAGAATCTATTAAGGAGATAAATGAACACGATTTGGTTGAAGCATTAGTTGTTGCAGTAAACGACAACGAAGCTATCGTCAATATCAAGGGTAACAAGAACGATGTGCCTATCGCAAAGTACGAGCTGGCTGAGCCTGCTCCTGAGTCTGCCAGGGACATTGTAAAGGTTGATGATGTAATCGAGGTTCTGGTTGTTTCCAAGGGCGGCGAGAACGGTCTGGTTGTATCCAAGGTAAAGGCTGACCGTCTGGCATCCTGGAAGGAGCTGGATGGCATCGTTGAGAAGGCTGAGCCTGTTGATGCCGAGATTACCCAGGTTGTAAAGGGCGGCCTGGTTGCCCGCGTAATGGGCGTGCGCGCATTCATTCCTGCATCCCAGGTTGATCTCCACTATGTGAAGGAGCTGGACGGCTATGTTGGCCAGACCGTAAAGGCACTGCCACTGGAGTTGGACATCCGCAAGCAGCGCCTTGTACTGTCCCGCCGTCAGGTGCTGGAGGCAGAGCGCGAGGCTAACCGCGCAAAGGTATTCGAGAACATCCATGAGGGTGATGTTGTAGAGGGTACCGTTAAGCGTCTGGTTGATTATGGTGCATTTATTGATATCGGCGGCGTTGATGGCCTTGCACATATTTCTGATTTGTCCTGGAGCCGCGTAAAGAAGCCTGCTGACGTTCTGCAGGAGGGTCAGGTTCTTCAGGTAAAGGTTAAGAACATTGATCCTGAGGCTGGCCGCATTTCCCTCTCCGTCAAGGAGACAATGCCTGATCCATGGCTGGAGAAGGCTGAGAAGTACACCGAGGGTTCCATCATCAGCGGTACTATCATCAAGCTGACTGACTTTGGTGCATTCATGGAGATTGAGCCGGGCTTTGATGGCCTGATTCCTATGGGCGAGCTGGCTACCAAGCGCATTAACCGTGCAGATGAGGCTGTAGAGCTGAACCAGCAGGTAAATGTAAAGATTCTCCACATTGACATGAAGAGAAAGCGCATTTCCCTGAGCATTACCAAGGCTAACAGCGCAGAGGCTGCTGAGTAATTCGGCGTCCAACAAAACAAAGATTTTTTGCAAGGAGTGGTGGGTTCATCACTCCTTACTTTCTGTTACAAAGGAGGGGGAAGATGTACGGCAAAATACTGAAGGTTTATCCTGACAGCCTGGCGGAAGAGCTGGAGCTGGTTCCGGGAGATAAGCTGCTGGAGATTAACGGCATGAAGCTCCGTGACATTATTGATGTGAGCTTTGCCTTTGCCGATGAGGAAATCACCATGCTGGTAGAGCATGAGGACGGCCAGCAGGAGGTCTATGAATTTGACAAGGACTATGATGAAGAGCTGGGGGCGGAGTTTGAATCAGCCGTTTTTGACGGCATCAGGCACTGCGCCAACAACTGTCTGTTCTGCTTTGTGGACCAGGTGGCGCCAGATATGCGGGAAAGCCTGAACATCAAGGACGATGACTATCGCATGTCCTTTCTGTACGGCAATTTCATCACCATGACCAACATGGTGGATGCGGATTTCCAGCGCATAAAGCAGTATCATCTTTCTCCTTTGTTTGTTTCGGTGCAGTGTACCAACCCGGATTTGCGCCAGAAGCTGCTGCGCTGCAAGACAGCGGGCAATCTGGCCGGGCAGCTGGACAAGCTGGAGGCGGCAGATGTGGAGTATCACACCCAGATTGTCCTGTGCCGTGATTTGAATGATGGGGAGGAACTGGAACGCTCCCTGCAGGATATTATTGCCCGGCAGCCCCATGCCCTCTCTGTGGCCATTGTGCCGGTGGGACTGACAAAATTCCGTCAGGACCGCTATCCGCTGAAAGCATTTGATAGGGAAAGTGCCGCCAGGGTAGTGGCGCAGGTGGAAAAGTATCAATGCAAGCAGCGGGAAAAGGATGGCCGCACCTTTGTTTATTTGGCGGATGAGTTTTATCTGCTGGCTGGCAGGGAGCTGCCACCGGCGGAATACTATGATGGTTTTCCCCAGCTGGACAATGGCATTGGGCTGGCGCGGAATTTTGTGGAGGAATTTCAAGAGGCCGTAGCCTTGGGGCAGGAGGAAGGCATAGCTTCCGAAGGGGATATTGATGCTGTTCGTGCTTCTACTGGCAATACAGCGGCGGAGAAATCCCTGCATCTGGCCGTGGTATCCGGCACATCAATTTCTTCTTTGCTGGAAAAGCTGGCCGGTTCTGTCCAGTCAGAGCAGCTGCGCGTGACCATGGTGCCAGTGGCAAATAAACATTTTGGTACCAGCGTCAATGTATCAGGACTGCTGACGGCAAAGGACATGCTGGCCTCGCTGGAGAAAGTGGCCGGAGAGGTGGATGGCATCCTTATACCTGAATCAGCCCTTCGCACAGGGGACAACGTATTTCTGGATGATATGACCCTGAGCGAGTTTTGCGGCAGGCTGCCCTGCCGGGTAGAAACAGTAGGCAGTGGTCATGAGTATTTTCATGCCCTGACGGACTGGGAGAATTACGGCGGCATCGGTGATGAGGCCGCTTCCTATATGTGGCAGAGCAACGCTGCCTATACAAAGAGAGGAGGAATGTAGTATGAGTAAACCTATAGTAGCTATTGTAGGCCGTCCAAATGTGGGCAAATCAACCCTGTTCAACCAGATTGGCAAGAGGCGTGTTTCTATTGTGGACGACATGCCGGGTGTTACCCGTGACCGCATCTATATGGATGCAGAATGGCTGAATCATACCTTTACCATGATAGATACAGGCGGTATTGAGTTTGAGGATGATGACCACATCCTGAAATCCATGCGCCAGCAGGCGCTGGTGGCCATGGAGGAGGCTGATGTCATTGTGTTCGTGGTGGATGGCCGCGCCGGTCTGACAACTGCGGACGAGGAAGTGGGCCGCATGCTGAGAAACACAAAAAAGCCTGTTATTCTGGCGGTGAACAAGATTGACAGCCCTCAGCTGGAGGCCGGTGTGTATGAGTTCTACAGCCTGGGTCTGGGTGAGCCTATGGGCATAGCTGCCTCCAACTCCCTGGGCTTGGGAGATTTGCTGGATGCAGTAGTAGCTGCTTTTCCTGAAACCACCGGGGAAGACAAGGAGGAGGACGAAATCAGCATCGCCGTTATCGGCCGCCCGAATGTGGGCAAGTCCTCTATTGTTAACGCCCTGATTGGGGAAAATCGCGTGATTGTCAGCAATGTGCCGGGAACTACTCGTGATGCCATCGATACTCATTTCGTGTCGGATAATATCAAGTTCATGCTGATAGATACAGCAGGCATGCGCCGCAAGGGCAAGATAGACGAGGCTGTAGAGCGTTACAGCGTCATGCGCTCCCTCCGGGCCGTTGACCGCGCCGATGTGGTGCTGATGGTCATCAACGCGGAGGAGGGCATCACGGAGCAGGACAAGAAGATTGCAGGCTATGCCCATGAATCCGGCAAGGGCGTAATTATCGTTGTCAACAAATGGGATGTATTCCCTGACAAGGATGACAAGTCCACCCTGCGCTTTACAGAGGATTTGCGGGATGAAATCGGCTTTTTGCAGTATGCGCCGGTGCTGTATACCTCCGCCCTGACGGGGCAGCGCATCCATCGCATTACGGAGCTGGTAAAGTATGTGGCTGACCAGCAGTCCATGCGCATTCAGACCAGTGTGCTGAACGAGCTTATACGGGATGCTGTGTCTGTCAATCCGCCGCCGTCCCATCGCGGCAAGCAGCTGAAGATTTTCTTTATGACCCAGGCTGACATTCAGCCTCCGAAGTTCATCATATTTGTCAATGACCCTGAGCTGATGCATTTCTCCTATCTGCGCTTTTTGGAGAACCGCTTGCGGGAGAGCTTTGGCTTTGAGGGAACGCCGTTAAAATTGATTGTTCGTGGACGCAAGGAAGAGGAGGATTTCTGAAATGCTGGATTTTATTGTGGCAGCTGCAATCAGCTATCTTCTTGGTTCTATTCCTAACGGCCTGATTTTGGGCAAGACCATCTGGGGCGTTGATTTGCGCCAGCATGGCAGTAAAAACATTGGCGCTACCAACGCATGGCGCACCATCGGCAAGGCCGGGGGCATCAGCATTTTTGCCCTGGACTTTTTGAAGGGTGCCATCAGTGCCTATCTGGGCCTTCATCTGGGGGGCAGCGAGCTTGCCGGGATTATCTGCGGCCTGCTGGCCATTGCCGGCCATTCCTGGTCGGTATTCCTGTCCTTCAAGGGGGGCAAGGGCGTGGCTACCGGCCTGGGGGTTATTGCGGCCCTCATGCCGACAGTGACCCTGATTGTCTTTGCTGTATGGTTCGCCATTGTGTACTTCACCGGCTATGTGTCCCTGGGGTCCATTATCGGGGCGGCACTGGTGCCGATTCTGGCTCTGTTTTTCGGGCTGCACACCGAGTTTCTGGTGCTGGGCCTCATAGCGGCGGTGTTTATCATCTACCGTCACAAGAGTAATATTGAAAGGCTTCTGAATGGTACAGAGAGCAAAATCAAGGCGGCAAAATAATGCCGTGATACACAGATATATATACAGATTCTGAAAATATTTTTCAGTTAAATTTGGGAGTGGCTCCTGACTGGTTTTGAACCGGTCAGGAGTTTTTTTGTGGGCTTTTTTAGCACAGATTGTCAAATGAAATCCTTTGCCGAAAGTAACATGCAAGACATTTTATTGCGATTGTTAAAATTTTTATCTTTTTTGTTAAAAATGTCTTGCGGGGGGGTTCTTTTGTGCTAACATGGTAGACATGTGGATAAGTTGATGTTTTATGGAAAGGGATTTTACCAGTGCTGAAATCTGAGCAGCTTTATTTTATCCTGTTCGACGCGGCAATATTAGCAGCAGTACCTTTTGCGGCTCTGCTGCTGCGGCTGGACGGAGATGTGGGAAGTCCATATTTTAATGTGCTGATGAAGGTGCTGCCGGTGGCAGTTATCATCAAGATAGGGGCATTTTACTTTTATGGCATCTACAACAGAATCTGGCGCTATGCTACAGTGCGAGACATGTTCTCTATCATAGGGGCCTGCACCATAGCCAATGTGGTGATTGCCCTGCTGGCAATGTATATGCAGGTGAATCTGCCCCGCAGCATCTATGTTATTTCCTACATTCTGGATGTGGGGCTGATATGCTTTTCCCGACTGGTGGTCAGGATGCTGCTACTGATGAATCAGAGCCGCTTTGGAGGCGAGCCTGACAAAAGCCTTTTGATTATCGGTGCCGGTGATGCAGGCGTGATGATTGCCCGTGAGCTGGTGCAGCGGGGCGAGGGCGGCAAGCTGCTGGGGTTTGTGGATGATGACAAAAGCAAAATAGGCCGGAAGCTGCTGGGGTACGGAGTGCTGGGCAGCAGTGACCAGCTGGATGAGATTGTGAGGGACAATGGCGTCCGTGAGATAATCATTGCCATGCCGTCGGTAAAGGGCAGCATCATCAAGAAGGCGGCCGGTAAGTGCCGCGGTCTGGGCTGCCATGTGAAGGTACTGCCGGGGCTGTATGAGCTGATTGACGGCAAGGTATCCGTGCAGCAGCTCCGCAATATCGAGCTGGAGGATTTGCTGCGCCGTGACAGCATCCAGCTGGATATGGATGCCATCAGCAGGTATATAGAGAACAAGGTGGTTATGGTGACGGGTGCCGGTGGTTCGATCGGTTCGGAGCTGTGCCGTCAGATTTCCAAAGCCAGGCCAGCAAAGCTGATTTTGCTGGGGCGGGGCGAAAACAGCATATATGAGATTCATCAGGAGCTGGTGGAGAAGTTTGGGGCAGAAAGGTATGTTCCTGTTATTGCAGATATCCGGGATGAAGAGAGGATAGACAGCGTATTCAGTCAGTACAGGCCCCAGCTGGTTTTTCATGCAGCTGCCCACAAGCATGTGCCTCTGATGGAGGCTCAGCCGGTGGAAGCAGTGAAAAATAACATTTTTGGAACTAGGCATGTGGCGCAGGCGGCAGACAGATACGGGGCGGAGGCCTTTGTGATGATTTCCACCGACAAGGCGGTAAATCCCACAAGCGTCATGGGAGCCAGCAAGCGGCTGGCGGAACTGGTGGTGCAGGATATGAACCGGCACAGCAACACCAAGTTTGCCATTGTGAGGTTTGGCAACGTACTGGGTAGCCGCGGCAGTGTGGTGCCGCTGTTCAAGAAGCAGATTGCCAAGGGCGGCCCTATAACCATTACTGACCCGGAGATGGTGCGGTATTTTATGACGATTCCGGAGGCGGCGCAGCTGGTGCTGCAGGCAGGCACCTTTTCCAAGGGGGGCGAGGTGTTCCTGCTGGATATGGGCGAGCCTGTGAAGATACTGGATATGGCCAGGGATTTGGTAGAGCTGCACGGACTGATTCCGGATAAGGATATCAAGTTTGTGTTTACCGGCCTGCGCCCCGGAGAGAAGCTTTATGAGGAGCTTTTGACAGCGGAGGAAGGCACACAGAAGACCTGCCATGAGCGGATATTTGAGGCGCCTATCGGCGATGTGGCCACACCGGAAATGATGGAGAAAATCAATTCCCTTGAGCATGAAAAGGATACATATAAGATACTGACTGTTATTAAGGAACTGATTCCAACATATAACAGCAGGGCATTGCAAAATTTAAAGGTAAATGGGTGAGAAAATGGATACTTTGGCAAATTTGAGAAAGAAAATAATTTCACATGAGGCAAAGGTTGGCGTAGTGGGGCTGGGCTATGTGGGTCTGCCCCTGGCGGTGGAAAAGGCAAAGGCTGGGTTCCGCACCATCGGCTTTGATGTGCAGAAAGCAAAGGTGGACATGGTCAATGCCGGGCACAACTACATCGGCGATGTGGTCAATGAGGATTTGGCGGCATTGGTGCAGTCCGGCATGCTGTCTGCCACTACTGATTTCAGCTTTATCAGGGATGTAGACTTTGTGGCCATCTGCGTGCCGACGCCGCTGGACGAGCATCAGCAGCCGGACATCAGCTATGTGCGGGACAGTGCCAGGGCGATTGCCAAGTATCTGACGAAGGAAACCATTGTGGTGCTGGAGTCCACCACCTATCCGGGAACGACGGAGGAACTTTTGAAGCCTATTCTGGAGGAAGGCTCCGGCCTTACTTGCGGCGAGGATTTTCTGCTGGGCTTTTCACCGGAGCGGGTTGACCCTGGCAATCTTCTCTACAAGACAAGAAACACGCCAAAGGTAGTAGGGGGCATCGGCAAGGAAGCAACCCACGTTATAGCCGAGATGTACCGTCAGGTGCTGGACAGCGATATCTATGAGGTTTCCTCGCCGGCTGTGGCCGAGATGGAAAAGATTTTGGAGAATACATACCGCAATATCAACATTGCTCTGGTCAACGAGCTGACCATGCTGTGCCACAAGCTGGGCATCAGCATGTGGGAGGTGGTGGATGCGGCCAAGACCAAGCCTTATGGCTTTCAGGCATTTTATCCGGGGCCGGGACTGGGCGGCCATTGCATACCGCTGGACCCTTATTACCTGTCCTGGAAGGCCAGGGAGTACGGCTTTCATACCTCATTGATTGAGGCATCCGGCATGATTAATGACAGGATGCCGGAATACACCGTTGACCGATGCGGCGAGGTACTGAACAGGCACAAAAAGGCTATCAATGGTGCAAATGTACTTGTACTGGGCGTGGCCTACAAGCAGGATATTGATGACTATCGGGAAAGCCCGGCCCTGCGGGTGATTGAGGAATTCAAGAAGCGGGGCGCATCTGTCAGCTATTATGACCCGTGGGTGGCCGAGTACAGGTACAAGGGGCAGAGTTATAAGGGGCTGACGGAGCTGAATGAGGCAGTGCTGCGGGCGGCAGATATAGTGGTGGTGACCACGGCTCATACCAATGTGGATTATGAGCTGGTACAAAGGCATGCCTCGGCGGTGTTTGATGCCAAAAATGTTATGAAGAATATTGCAGAGAGAGAAAATATCGAGGTTTTGTAAGCTATGAAATATGCACTTATTGGCTGTGGTAGGATTGCTACAAATCATATCAAGGCTGTACTGAATAACAATCTGGAGCTGGTGGCTGTATGTGATGTATTGCCGGAAAAGATGGAGGAGCTTTTGGCAAAGCATGATTTGGCGCAGGATGCTTCTATTTTGCGCTATACGGACTACAGGGAGATGGTTGCAGAGCATCCGGAAATCCAGCTGGTCAGCATTGCTACGGAAAGCGGCCTCCATGCAGAGATTGCCCTGTACTGCATAGACCATGGCATCAACCTGATTATTGAAAAGCCGATGGCTATGAGTATTGCTGATGCAGATGAGATTATACGCCGGGCGGAAGCGCAGCATGTAAAGGTTTCAGCCTGCCATCAGAACAGGTTTAATATTGCTGTCCAGCAGCTGCGAAGAGCTGTGGAGGCTGGCAGATTTGGCAAGCTGTCCCACGGCAGCATCCATGTGCGCTGGAACCGCAACAAGGGGTACTACACTCAGGCTCCCTGGCGGGGCACCTGGGCACAGGACGGCGGCGCATTGATGAACCAGTGCATCCACGGTATTGACCTTTTGCGCTGGATGATGGGTGGCGAGGTAGTATCTGTCTACGGGCAGACACGTCAGCAGCTGCATCATTATCTGGAGGCAGAGGATGTGGGGATGGCTGTGGTGACATTCAAAAATGGGGCAGTTGCCACCATTGAGGGAACTACAAATGTATATCCTCAGAATCTGGAGGAAACCCTTTATGTTTTTGGCGAGTTTGGCACGGTGAAGCTGGGAGGAAAATCCACCAACAACATTGATGTGTGGGATTTTGCTGATGAAACCGAGGCGGACAAGGCCAACAAGGGATTGGAGGAGGCTGCCAGCAACGTATATGGCAACGGCCACACCAGCCTGTTTGCCGATGTGGTGGATGCCATTGAAAATGACCGCCAGCCTTATGTGGATGCAAGGGCCGGGCGCGATGCTTTGGAGATGGTGCTGGCTGTGTATAAGTCGGCTGCCGAGGGCAGAGCTGTCCAGCTGCCGTTGACAGAGTGCAGTTCTATGGATTTTGCAGGGAGATTTGACCATGAGTGAGGAAAAGAAATTTTTTGTCCATGAATCATCCTATGTGGATGATGGTGTGACTATTGGAGAAGGTACGAAAATCTGGCATTTTTCCCATATTTCTAAAGGGGCAAGTATCGGCTCCGGCTGTAACCTGGGGCAGAATGTATTCGTGGGCAACGATGTCAGAATCGGCAACAAGGTTAAGATTCAGAACAATGTCAGCGTATATGAGGGCGTTGAGCTGGAGGATTATGTATTTTGCGGGCCAAGCATGGTGTTTACCAATGTGAGGACTCCGAGATGCGAGTTTCCGAGAAATACAGCCGCTGATTATAAAAAGACGCTGGTAAAAAGAGGTGCCAGCATTGGTGCTAATGCTACTGTGGTCTGTGGCATTACGCTGGGGCGCAATGCTTTTGTGGGAGCAGGCTCTACCGTTACAAAGGATGTGCCGGATTATGCTATGGTGTACGGCAATCCAGCCAGAGTGCGGGGCTATATGTGTGCCTGCGGTGATATGATTGTGGCCGCAGATGCCAAGGTATTGCAGTGTAAGCGTTGCGGCGTGGATGTGACTTTGGAAAGCAAAGAGGAAGAAAAGGACGAGAAGTTATGATACCTTTTATAGATTTGGCTGCTCAGCAGGAAAAAATCAAGGCAGACCTGGACAGGCGGATAGCTGCTGTGCTTGCCCATGGCAAGTATATTCTGGGGCCGGAGGTAAAGGAACTGGAAGAAAAGCTGGCTGATTATGTGGGGGTAAAGCACTGCATCGCCTGTGCCAATGGCACAGATGCCCTGTTGATTGCCCTGATGGGGCTGGGCATTGGTGCTGGTGACGAGGTTATCACCACGGCGTTTACCTATGTGGCCACTGGTGAGGTTATTGCCAGGCTGGGAGCAACTCCGGTTTTTGTGGATATTGATGAGAAAACATATAACTTGGATCCTGCAAAGATAGAGGAGGCAATTACTGATAAGACAAAAGCGATTATGCCGGTGAGCCTTTATGGCCAGTGTGCTGATTTTGATGCTATCAATGCTGTGGCAGAAAAATATAATCTGCCTGTTATCGAGGATGGGGCACAAAGCTTTGGGGCTACCTATAAGGGGCGCCGTTCCTGCGGCTTGTCCACCATTGGCTGTACCAGCTTTTTCCCGACCAAGCCGTTAGGGTGCTATGGAGATGGCGGTGCGATTTTTACCAACGATGATGAACTGGCAAAGGCCATGGACATGATTCATAAGCACGGTCAGGACAGGCGGTATCACCATGTGCGCATGGGGCTGAACAGCCGTCTTGATACCTTGCAGGCAGCGGTGCTTCTGGCAAAGCTGGAAATCTTTGCTGACGAGGTCAGGCTGCGTGGTGAGATCGGCGCAAAGTACAGTGAAATGCTGGGCAAGGTGCCGGGAGTAATCGTACCTTATATAGAGCCGCATAATACTTCGGTCTATGCACAGTATACGGTGCGGGTGAAGGACAGGGATGCCGTGCAGGAAAAATTGAGGGAAGCAGGCATACCTACTGCGGTGCATTATCCTATTCCGCTTAACCAGCAGCCAATGTTTGAGTATCTCAAGCAGGGAACCGGCAGCGTGCCTGTTGCAGAGAAGGTGGCAAAGGAAGTCATGAGTTTGCCTATGAGTGCATGGGTGAAGGATAAGGATATGCGGGCTGTGGTTAAGGAGTTTTATTAATGCCATGAAGAAAAAAACAACAGTTAAGGGATTAATTATTTTGCTTACGTTCCTCGTTGTTGCGTTGATGAGTGGTGTTTTTGAAAAACAAGAACATAAATTCGGGGGGGGTAAAGCTGTCGTTTACAGATGTATAGGTGTGAAGAATGAAGATATTCCCATAGTAAACCAGAAAGCAGATCAGTTGCCGAATAAGCTGGTGATAGCACCAGGAACTTATTCTATCGATGGGGAGGCGTATTCTTTTTCTGAAAATGGTGTATATCGCTCATTCTGCGGTCAACAAGGACAAATTCAACGAATAGTATGGAATGGTGAAACATCCCTCAAAGCCATAGATGATTTAATGTCAAGCATTTGTTGGATAATGTATCATGGACGAAAGGATGAGAATTTAAAAAATGAGGAATTATCAACTATAGCTACAAATAGAAAAATAAATGTTTCGTGTGGTAGAGGTGCGCTTTGGGTTAAGGAAGTATTAGAACAATTAAAAGTTCCTAGCAGAGTTGTAACTGTATTAACAATGGATGAATGGAATGATTATGACAATGGCCATACTATGATTGAAGTGTGGTGCGAAGATATGCATCAGTGGATTGTTTATGATATTGATAACAATGTGACATTTGGTTTTCAAGGAGAAAGATTGAACTTATTATCGTTATCTTCTCATATAAAAACTGATGATTATGTTATATACAGATTAGCAACGGATGTTGGATATTCAGGCGATGATGATGACTATACATTTTGGTTTGAGAAGATACTTCATGATGAAATGAGTTTAAGGGATTGGTATAAACGAGTAATACAAGTAGTTTTGGTCGGTGATGATAATGTATATTATTTTTCCGATATTGCTAATCGTAACCGTGTAGAATCTTATGCAGGAAATTATAAGTTTATGCCATATGATAAATTCATGGAAAAATTTTATTGAGTTGTGTGTAACTGATGAGGTGCTATGATGTTTGATTTAAAGGACTTTCCAGAGAGAATTACAGTTGAGCTGACTAATAGATGTAATTTAGAATGTACATTTTGCCCACGTCATTTAGTAGGCATGAAATTGGGTAATATGGAGTGGGACTTGTTTGCGAAAATAGTCGATGAAGCTGCTGAACATTTGCCCATGATTATGCCAATCTTTTTTCGTGGAGAGTCCCTTACTCATCCAGATATTTATAAGATGATTAAATATGCAAAGGGGAAGGGGATTGGTCCGATACAGTTAGCCTCAAACGGATTCTTATTAAATGAAGAAGCTGGGGATAAGCTTATTGAAGCAGGTGTGGATTTTATTTCCTTTAGTTTGGACACAATAGATGCAGAGGTCTATAAAAAGACGAGAATTCATAGTGATTTGAATATTGCTATGAATAATGTGGTAGCTTTTGTAAAAAAATGTGAGCAATTAAAGGAAAAGGGTGTTCAAGTGCCTGAAATTCAAGTATCTAGTGTCGATGTTGATGAATATCGTGAAAGTCAGCAACGGTTTATAGATTTCTGGCGTCAATATGCGGACAGAGTTCGTATTTATATTGAGCATAGTTCTGATGGACATTTAGGAAGCATAAAGACATTGCATAATGAAAGTGAACAACGTAGGCCTTGCGGAAAAGTGTATAGCGACATGATTATTTATTGGGATGGAACAGTAGGTATATGTAATCATGACTGGGATAACAGGCTGTCTTTGGGCAATGTTAAAGAACATTCTATTCAGGAAATATGGTCTTCAGATAAATACATGCAAATCAGAAAAATGCATGAGGCTGGAGAATTTGTGGATGATATAGTTTGCAAGAATTGCGATCATTGGAGAATGTATTATTCTCCAGATGGATTTGTGGGGAAAGCGTTTGATAAAATTCCGAGAAAGGAATGAGCGGGAGTTATGGCATATATCAATATTGCCGAGCCTTGTTTGGGTGAGGAAGAGTGGAATTACGTTAAGGAACCAATTAGTACAGGATGGCTGACACAGGGCCCGAAAGTAAAAGAATTTGAAAATAAATTTGCCGCAATGCATAACGTTAATTATGCGTATGCAACAACTTCATGTACTACCGCTTTGCATTTGGCGTTAACGGCACTAGGCGTAACAAAAGGGGACTATGTTATAGTTCCCTCATTTACATGGATTGCTACAGTAAATGTTGTGGAGTATTGTGGTGCTACTCCTATATTTTGTGACAATGATATATCTACATATAATATCGATGTTGAGAAGCTGGAACTTATTTTAGAAGAACTTTATAAGAACGGAAAGACAGTAAAAGCTGTAATTCCCGTTCATCTTTTTGGTTTGGTGGCGGACATGTATAGGATACTAAGTTTATCTAAAAAATATGGATTTGCCGTGGTTGAAGATGCTGCATGTGCAGCAGGAGCAATGTATGATGGGAAATATGCAGGAAGCTTTGGTGATATAGGATGTTTTTCTTTTCATCCTAGAAAGGTGATTACTACTGGCGAAGGTGGCATGTGTACTACTAATGATGATGTTTTAGCAGAACGGTTGGCGTGCCTTAGAAGTCATGGCGCAACAGTTTCTGAAGAGCAACGTCATCGTAGTAATAGTCCTTATTTGATGCCTGATTTCAATGTGCTTGGGTTTAATTATCGGATGAGTGATTTGCAAGGTGCAGTAGGGAGTGTACAGATTGATAAGCTGGGTAGATTTATCAATGAAAGAAGAAAGTGGGCAGAGTATTACAATCATAGATTATCTGGATTGGACTGGCTCATTACGCCACTAGAGCCTATACCGTGCCGTCATTCATATCAGGCGTATGTATGTCGTATAGATACTACAAAGGTAGATATGAGACGCGATGATATTATGCAGAAAATGCAGGAAGCTGGTATAGGAACAAGGGCTGGCACACATGCTGTTCATGAACTTGGCTATTATAAAAAGAAATATAATATTTCAAAGCATGATTATCCAGTAGCTGCTGAGTTATATGCAAATACAATCTCGTTGCCTTTGCACAATAACATGTCACAAGCTGATTATGATTATGTCATTGAGATTTTGTCTGGGATAAATTGAGGAGTTAGTTTATGTGCGGAATTGCAGGCAGAGTGAATTTTTCTGGCGAAAAAGTAACTAGGACATATTTAAAAAAAATGACGGATGCAATTGCGCATCGAGGACCTGATGGTGAGGGACAGTATATTGATGGTAATATGGGTTTGGCTCATAGAAGGCTATCAATCATAGATTTGTCATTAAACGCAAGCCAGCCAATGGCAAGTGAAAAAAATGATCTGGTTATTTCCTATAATGGCGAAATTTATAATTATAGAGAAATAAAAGTATTATTAGAGAAACGAGGATATAATTTCTATTCTAATAGCGATACCGAGGTTGTTTTGTACTCATACGCAGAATGGGGAGAAAAGTGCGTAAAAATATTTAATGGTATGTTTGCGTTCTCGATATGGGACAGAAGAAATAAAAAGCTGTTCATTGCACGGGATAGATATGGCATAAAGCCATTATATTACTATTCAGATGCTAATCGATTTATTTTTGCTTCAGAGCAGAGAGCAATAGTAGCCAATGGTGATGTATCATCAGATTTGGATTTAGAGGCAGTATTAGAATATTTTACATTTCAAAATATCTTTACTGATAAAACATTTAATAAAAATATCAAGATGTTTCCAGCGGGGTGTTTTGCATATATTTTTGCTGACGCGTCAGGGAATATACAGCTAAAACGTTACTGGGATTATGATTTTCACGAGCCGGACAATATCTCAAGTGCTGGTGAATACGAGGAAGAGTTGGATAGACTGTTTCGACAAGCAGTTAAAAGGCAATTGGTTAGTGATGTGGATGTGGGCAGTTATTTAAGCGGAGGCATGGACTCCGGCTCAATAACGGCTATTGCGGCACAAGAATTGCCATATCTCAAGACTTTTACATGTGGCTTTGATTTACATTCAGCTTCTGGAATGGAATTGGCTTTTGATGAACGAGAGAAAGCTGAATATATGTCATATTTATTTAAAACCGAGCATTATGAAATGGTTTTGAAGGCTGGCGATATGGAGCGTGTATTGCCAACTGTTGTCAATCACATAGAGGAACCTCGCGTGGGACAGAGTTATCCCAATTATTATGCAGCTAAACTGGCATCAAAATTTGTCAAAGTTGTTTTGTCTGGTGCTGGAAGTGATGAGTTATTTGGAGGGTATCCATGGAGATATTATAGGGCTGTAGTCAATGATAATTTTGAGGAGTATATTGATAAGTATTATTCTTTTTGGCAACGCCTGATTCCAAATAAAGAAGTAAAAAAAGTCTTTGCACCTATATGGTCTGATGTGAAGCATGTCTGGACAAGAGATATTTTTAGAGATGTATTTTCTGCAAAGCAAGGATTGAAGAATCTTAGCCCGGAAGATTATATCAATAACTCATTATATTTTGAAGCAAAGACATTTTTGCACGGCTTGCTAGTTGTTGAAGATAAACTCAGTATGGCAAACAGCATGGAGACGAGAGTACCTTTCCTAGATAATGATTTGGTAGATTTTGCCATGAAGTTGCCGGTTAAATATAAGCTGCGCAACCTGAAAGAAGTTGTCAGAATGAATGAGAATGAGCCGGGGTTAAAAAGAAATGTTTATTACACTAAAACAAAAGACGGAAAGTTACTTTTACGCAATGTAATGAAGCGTTATATGCCGCAGGAAATTACTGGTGCTGTGAAGCAAGGTTTTTCTGCGCCGGATAGTTCCTGGTTTAAAGGTGATAGTATAGACTTTGTTAAACGCATACTGGGGAAAAAGGCCAGAATATATGACTATTTGGATTATGGTGCAGTGAATGCGTTATTAAGTGAGCATTTTGAAGGAAAGCAGAATAGAAGGCTTTTAGTGTGGTCGTTGCTTAATTTTGAGATGATATTGCAAGATTGTGTATGACGGGTGGTGGATTTTGATGTGGAATATAGTTTATATAGGGTCTTCAATGTTTGGTTTGGAGTGTTTGAAGGCGCTTATGTCTCTAGACGAAGTACAAGTAACTGGTGTTGTTACCAATTGTAAAGAATTTGAAATTTCGTATAGTAAAGAGCCTGTAAAAAATGTGTTATATGCGAATGTTAGAACTTTTTGTGAACATAACAGTATAGATTGTTATGTTATGCAGACTAACATGAAGGAATATGATTTAGAAAAAAAGATACAGGAATGGGAACCAGATATGATTTTTGTAGCTGGTTGGTATCATATTATACCCAAAAACATTAGAAAAATTCCTCACTATGGGGTGGTCGGATTCCATGCCTCTTTGTTGCCTAAATATAGAGGTGGAGCACCGGTTGTATGGGCTATTATAAATGGAGAAACTCATGTTGGTATAAGTTTGTTTCGTTTTGATGATGGTGTTGATACAGGGAATATTATCGTGCAAAGAAAAATACCGGTTTTTTTTAGAGACAATATCAGTGATGTATATGCAAAAATACAATCGAAGGGAATAAAAATTATAAAAAGTAGTATATTGGGGTATTTGAAAGGACAAATAATTCCATATAAGCAGGAAATGTGCAATGAATATATTAACCAATGGCCTCAACGATGTCCCAAAGATGGTGAAATTTTTTGGGAAAATATGACGCCCATTGCATTATATAATTTCATAAGAGCTCAAACTTTTCCTTATCCAGGGGCGTTTTCATATATTGGTAAGAAGAAAATAGTTATTTTAACTGCATGGCTATATCCTTATCTTTATAGCGAAAAATCCGCTGGAGAAGTTATTGATTTTATAGAAAATGCTAACTTAGAAGGTGTTTTAATTGCTACTGTAAATGAAGATGTACCGTTATTAATAACTAAAGTACAAGTTGAAGATGTCATTTATGAAGGGAAAGACTTGATAGACTTTTTTAAAAACTATATAAATTCTAATAATAATATTGTTTTAGGAAAAGGAATTTTTTAAGGTAATTATCATAATGCAACAGGATTCGATTTTTATTACCATAGATGTAGATTGGGCTTGTGATGAAGTTCTTGAATACACAATTGAGTTTTTTGAGAGAAATGCTATAAAAGCTACCTTTTTTATAACGCATGATACTCCATTGTTAGAACGATTGCGAAATTCTGATTTGTTTGAGTTGGGGATACATCCCAATTTTCAATACCTTTTAAATGGAACAAGTCAGTATAGGGATATGAGTGAAGTTTTGGAAAATATTCTTTCGATAGTCCCGGAGGCTAAAAGTGTACGCTCTCATTTATTAGTACAAAGTTCGCCAATATTAGAATTATTCAAAAATAAAGGGTTACAGTATGATGTAAATCTTTTTATCCCTTGGTATAGCAGTATGACATTAAAGCCTATAAAGCATTGGAATGGCGTATGTCGTGTGCCTTATTTTTGGGAAGATGATGTGCAATGTATTGCATATTCAAATGGAAATAGTCGCGGATGGGATGTAGATGAATTATTGAATAATAAAGGACTGAAAATATTTAATTTCCATCCTATTCATTTGTACTTAAATACAGAAGAAATGAGCAGATATGAAAAAACAAAAGAATATCAAAGAAATATTAAGATATTAGAACAGCATAGATACTGTAATACAGAAATAGGTGCATTTTCTGTATTGTCTAAGCTTGTAAATAAAATTCGGGGGGTACATATGTACCTAGAAAAATATCGGAAATTGCAGGTGAACTTTTTTGAGAATTGCTATTTTAGGTCGTACATCTTTGCTCTTTAATTCAATGAAATTGCTGGCCAGTTGCGGGCATGAGATTGTTGTCATAGGGGTATGCAAAGCTGCTCCTGAATATGATGTTACGGAAAAAGATTTTGAGCAATATGCAGATGAACATAGTATAAAATTTTTTTGTAATGCAAATTTAGAGAACGCAGATGTTTTAGGTTTATTGGAAGAAGTTGGAGCTGATATAGCAGTTAGCGTTAATTGGGTAAATATTATAAGTGAGAAAGTTATTGGAAAGTTCAAATATGGTATTTTAAATGCGCATGCTGGTGACTTGCCTCGTTATAGAGGTAATGCATGCCCTAATTGGGCTATTTTGCTGGGGGAAAAATCTATTGGAGTAAGCGTACATTTTATGGCACCTGGAGAGTTAGATTCTGGAGATGTATTGTTAAAAAAATATTATGATGTAAATGGGCAAACGCGGATTGGTGAAATATATCAGTGGCTGAATACGGTAATTCCTGGGATGTTTTTGGAGGCAGTTTCAGGTTTAGAGAATGGTACGATAGTTTCTCGTGTGCAATCGAAGAATAAAAATGCTTGGCTGAGGGTATATTCAAGAAAGCCTAGTGATGGTTTAATTGATTGGAATAAATCTGCACTGGAAATAGAGAGGCTGGTAAATGCATCTTCTGAACCTTTTGCTGGGGCATATACGTGGTACAAGATGAATAAACTGATTATATGGAGGGCGTTTTCCAAAACATGGGATTGTCCAAGCGTTGCTGTTCCAGGGCAGGTGCTGAGGAAGGATCGTGTTACTGGTCAAGTTGATATTGCTTGTGGCGAAGGTGTTTTATGTTTGGTTGAAATTTCTTTGGAAGGATTTGAAGGAAAAAAATCACCTGCTGAAGTTATTACATCAATGCGGGATCGTGTTGGGATGAATGTTGAAGATGAAATATATCGGTTATATAGGAAAATGATGAGTTGAGAGAATTATGAAGAAAAACATATTTATAGGATTTACAGAAATAGCTGGTTGGGGAGTAGGAATGCGTGAAGGCTTTAGGCGTTGTGGTAGGTCGGCAGATTTTTATTGTTCTATTAAGCATCCGTTTGCGTATGATAAAAATATTAATTTTATCAGCAGATTCTTACAGTGGTATTATGATGTTATTGTATTGAGATTGAATAATAATTTTCTTCGGAGACTATTTCAATTAATATTAGAGTTAGTGAAAATTCCTTTTCTTATATACTGTTTGTTTAAATATGAAACATTTTATTTTATAAGCCACAGAACTATATTATACAAAATGTTGGATTTGCCTGTATTGAAGTTTTTTAATAAGACAATAATCATTTTGGAATGCGGTAGTGAGATAAGACCACCATATATTTCTGGTAACCTAATAATGCAACATTCCTTAGATGACTTAGTAAAGTACACGAATAAGCAGAAAAAAAAGGCAGTATTTATAGAAAAGTATGTTGATTATATAGTTTCTATTCCTTCAATGGCACTATTCCATCAAAAAAAGTGTTTGTTGTTATATTATTTGGGAATGACGCACTATTTTGAGGATTATGCATCAAAGAATGTTATGGAGAAAAAGAATAGCGTAACTATATTGCATGCGCCTTCAAATAGTAGTATAAAAGGGACAAGTTGCATTAGACAATTAATAAAAGAACTGAAACAAGAAGGATTTGACATAGAATATATTGAGGTGCAAGGGTGTCCACACTCTGATGTAATAGATATGATACATAAATGTGATTTTATTGTGGATCAGATGTATAGTGATACGCCGATGGCTGGTTTTGCTTTTGAAGCAGCTTATTATGGCAAACCAGCAGTAGTAGGTGGTGAATATGCATGTTATGTGAATTATGATGTGCCAGAAGATATTTTGCCACCATCTGAATTTGTAGTACCTGGTCAAGTTAAAATGGCAATACGAAAACTAATTTGCGATAAAGAATATAGACTTGAATTGGGGAAGCGGGCATATAATTATGCACATACAAAATGGGGATTGGAACATTCAAGTAAAAATTTTTTGAAGTTAGCTGATGGAGATGTGCCAGATAAATGGTGGTTTTATCCTGGGGATACTAGGTTTGTGTTTGGTGGTTTTATGGAAGATGAGAAAATTAAATCGGTGATCAGAACAATAATAAAAGAATATGGTGTAGAAAAATTATGTGTAAATGATAAACCTGATATTGTTTCGGAGTACATGAAATTAGTTAAAGGCTTGGGAGAGTAAAATGATACGGGAGTTTCTCAGAAATGGAAGCATATATATGCTAGGAGATATATTGGTAAGGGGAATTTCCTTTTTTCTGCTTCCTTTTTATACCAGGGTTCTTACTACCGTTGATTATGGTATGCTTGATATGTTAATCAGTTTTTCAGCACTGATTAACGTGGTTATATCTTTAGAGATTACACAAGCTGTAGCACGATTTTTTTCGGAGAGTAAAAAAATTGAAGACCAAAATAAATGTGCCTCTACGGCATTGTCACTTACGGTAATAAATAATTTAATTTTTTTATTTAGTACGTTGTTATTCCAATCTTATTTTGAAAATATTATTTGGAGTACTACTGTAAATGATTTTTTGTTTATCATAGCTATGATATTTGTTGTAGTAACAGGGATACAATATTTTTTCACAAATCAAATGCGCTGGTGTATGTTGGTAACGGAAGGAGTTGTTTGTAATATTACAGCAGGATTAGTTACAATCCTTGTAACCTTTTTTTGTATTTATTCTCTAAAATTGGGGTTGTTGGGGGTTTTATATGGCATGATTAGTGGAGGAATAGTTAGTATATGTATTGGAATTAAATATGTTGGTAGATATTGTTTTCACAAACCATCGTTTTATGTATTAGTTAGAATGTTAAAGTTTTCTTTGCCATTAGTATTTTCTAGTATAATTATAGTCTTGTCTAATTATGTAGATAGATGGATGATTAAGTCTTTTTTATCATTATCTGAGGTTGGGATATATGGTGTGGCATTTAAGATTGCGTCTATTGCAAGTTTATTAACTGGAGGGTTTAATAAAGCTATTATGCCGTTAGTGTATTCACATCATACATCATCAAATGTACCAAATGAATTGTCTAGGATTTTTTCATATTTCATTATAACATGCTTTTCAGTGTGCATTATATTGTCTGGCATGATGAAAGAATTATTAGCATTTATAGCTCCGAGTGAATACAGTAAAGCTGCAATACCAGGGCAGATCTTGTTTTTATCTGTTGTTTTTAATAGTTCATATATGTTTTTTCCAGGAATTTTTATAAAAAATGAAACACGTTTTGTCTTTTTTATATCGATAGTAGTTTTTTTTATAAATCTTTGTTGTAATGTAGTTCTAATTCCTATATTGGGGATTAATGGGGCTGCGGTTGCCACTTTAATAAGTAGCGGTATGTGTTTATTTCTGTATTACTATTTTGGTCAAAAATTTTATAAAGTGTCATTTTCAGTGGGTAATTTTATTTTAAGTTTAATTTTGTTATTATGTATAGCTATTTTTAATGTTACAGTAGTTTGTGATATGCATATTTTGTTACGATTATCAATTGTAGTATTAGGATTATTAGGATTAGTTAAAATCAATATAGCTGTATGCAAATAGCTGCGATAGGTAAATATATGGAGGAACTATATGTGTGGAATAGCGGCACTGTTTTCAATGCAGGACATTGAAAGATGTAACATAAATAAAATGACAGATGTAATCGTACATCGGGGGCCAGATGCATCTGGGCATGAATATTTTGCAAATGACAAATGGCAGCTAGGCCACAGGAGATTGTCTATTTTGGATGTGTCACAGGCTGGAAAGCAACCTATGTCATATCTTAATGGTAGATATTGGATTACATATAACGGGGAAATTTACAATTATATAGAATTGCGGAAAGAATTGGAAGGTGTCAGCTATGTCTTTCGAACTAATACTGATACGGAAGTTATAATGGCTGCTTATGATTATTGGGGAAAAGATTGTCTTAGTCACTTCAATGGCATGTGGGCAATTCACCAGATGGAATATTAGCATTTGCTTCTGAAATTAAGCAATTTATGGTTTTAGATGGATGGCAGGCGAAGTTAAATTGCCAGAGGGCGTATGATTTTTTGGTGTGGGGTCAGTTTGATCATACGGATGAAACCATGTTTGCTGGTGTGTATCAGGTTAGGCGCGGAGAAGCTGTAGAATTGGATTTAGGAAAGTTAAATAATCTAGGGGCAAAATTGCCAGTTTATACTTGGTATAATTTGCAATATAGAGAATTTGCAGGAAGTTTTGATGAGGCGGCGAATGAATTTAAAAAACTATTTATTGATGCAGTGTCTTTAAGATTGCGTTCAGATGTACAGGTTGGTTCATGTTTATCTGGTGGTTTGGATTCTTCAAGTATTGTTTGTGTCATTAATGATTTGTTATGCCAGTCGGGTAAAAGCAATATCCAGTATACGGTATCAGCTGGAGCTAAAGTAAAAAAATATGATGAAAGTGAGTATATTGATGCTGTTTTATCTGAACGTGATATAAAAGGCTATTATGTATATCCTGAATTTGACGCGCTTTTTCAAGTTTTAGATGATATTACATGGCATCAGGAAGAGCCTTTTGGCTCAACTAGCATATACGCACAATGGCAGGTTTATAAAAAGGCCTCTGAACGGGGGGTGACCGTTATGTTGGATGGTCAAGGCGCAGATGAATCCTTGCTTGGTTATCATAACTCTTTTGGGGTTCAATTTGCTGGTTTATTTAAAAGTTTGCATTGGGTAAAGTTGTTAACAGAAATTAATGCATGTAATAAAGTTCACGGACATGATGCCAGCTTTATTTTGCGTGGTATGTTATCTAATTTGTTGCCAGAAGCAGGTCTTAATAAATTGCGTTATATTCGTAATGGCGGTGGAAATAAGCCTGATTGGATTAATTTTGATGGATTATTAGTGAATGAGGTTAGTCCTAGTATCTATACTGGCCAGAAAACATCATCACTTCGAGAATTATCATATTCAGAATTAATGGAAAGTAATCTTCAGCCATTATTGCATTATGCGGATAGAGATTCAATGGCACATTCGGTTGAAACTCGTCTGCCTTTCTTGGATTACAGATTAGTAGAGTTTATCCTAGGGTTGCCTGATGAATATGAGTTATCCCAAGGCGTTACAAAAAGAGTTTTGCGGGAAGGGATGAAGGGAATACTGCCTGAAAGCATTAGGTTGCGAATGACTAAGCTGGGATTTGTTACTCCGGAAGAAGTTTGGATGCGGGAAAAAAGTGAGTTTTTTACTACAAAAATACAAGAGGCTATTGAGTGTTCAAGCGGTTTATTAACTAATAATTGTCTTAGTTTGTGGCGTGATATTATACATGGCAATACGTCATTTGATTTTAGAATTTGGAAAATGATTAGTTTTTGTAATTGGATGCGCAGGTTTTCTGTGCATTTATAGTTGTTATGTAGAAAATTTGTTATTGAAGTATATGGGGTTTATATATTTATATCTAGTATTAAAACAGGTGATAAAATGAAGGTTCTACATTTACCTACCTCGGTAGGAGGGCAAGGATGGGGATTGGCCCAAGGTGAAAGAAAAATAGGAATAGATAGTAATGTATTGATACGTAAATCCAATAATTTTAATTATTCATATGACTTTAATATGGGATTAGAGATGTGTAATCATAATATATCAAAATTGTGGAAATGTGTTAATTGGTTTTACAAGGTGTATAAATCAGACTATGATATATTACATTTTAATTTTGGTAGTACGATATTAGATTTTACAAATTATGGTTTTGGATTACCTGATTTGAGGTTTTATAAAAAAAGGGGCAGGGGGATATTTGTTACATATAATGGTTGTGATGCAAGACAAAAATATGTAGTTATGAATAATTGTGCATATTCAGCATGCCATAGATGTAAGGTATGTAATAATCCGAAGACTGATGCAAAAAAGAGAGCTAATATAAAGTGTTTCGATAATTATGCGGATGGTATTTTTGCAATAACACCTGATTTGTTGCGATTCTTGCCTAAAAGGGCAATATATTTACCTAAAACTATTAGTAGTTGGGATAAATTAACACGTTGTTCTGTAGGAAAAGATAAGAAATTGAGAATTGTACATGCACCAACTAATAGAGTTATTAAAGGTTCAGATTATATTTTGCCAGCATTAATGCGGATAAGAGATAAATATCAGGACGAAGTAGAAATCATACTTGTTGAGAATATGTCCAACGAAAAAGCTTTATCAATATATGCACAGGCGGATTTAGTGATTGATCAAATATTGATTGGTTGGTATGGAGGATTAGCTGTAGAAGTTATGAAAATGGGAAAGCCTGTAATGTGTTTTATACGAGAATCGGATTATGAATTAGTTCCTGATAATATGGCGATTGATTGTAAAAAAACTATTATCAATGTAACTAAAGATACAATATTTGATGAATTGTGTATGTTTATTGAAAATAGATCTAGTTTACAACGAATATCAGAGCGTTCATTAGAGTATGTGGAGACGTGGCATAACCCTGTGAAAATCGCAGGAATGGTGAAACAATATTATGAAAAATCAATAGAAAATTCTTTTAGGAGATGATTCCATTATGTGTGGAATATGCGGTATGCTTGGGAAGAGCATCTCTAAAAATAATATGCGTGATATGTTGGATAGCATAGCCCATAGAGGTCCTGATGATGAAGGTGTATATAAAGAGGATAATATTTTTTTAGGGCATCGGAGATTGTCTATCCTTGACTTATCAGCCTTGGGGCATCAGCCTATGCTATATGGGAATTATGTAATTGTTTTTAATGGTGAGATTTTTAACTATATAGAATTACGCAATGAACTACAAGAAAAAGGTCATTTTTTTTGTACTGGAACTGATACAGAGGTTATCTTGCATGGATATGCTGAGTGGGGAAATGAAATATTTGGTAAACTGCGTGGCATGTGGGCCTTGGCTTTATATGACAAAAGCAATAAGAAAATTATATTCAGCAGAGATAGATTTGGCATAAAACCTTTTTATTACTTTAGCAATGATGGCATGTTTGTATTTGCTTCTGAAATACCTGCATTGTTAGCAGCCGGAGTTTCAGCAGAAGTGAACTATGATGTTGTTATGAGATATTTAGCTGTCGGATGTGATGATAATGGGAAAGATAGCTTTTTTAAGGACATCCATCAGTTGCCTGGCGGTTGCAATATTGAATATGATTTACATACAAAGATGTTTTCAATTGTAAAATATTATGATTTAGCATCTTATACTAGTTCACATGATGGAGAAAAATCACTTGAGGACGTATTGGATGAAACTTTGTTAATACACTTGCGGAGTGATGTAAAGATAGGTTCCTGTTTGTCTGGAGGATTGGATTCTTCCACTTTGGCGGGAGCAATTCAGCACAGATTAAATGAAGGTGGTCAAAGATTATCTGCTGTGACGGCTAAATCGGAATTAAAAGAAAACGATGAAAGTGAGTTAGCTCGTCAGGTGGCAGCGTATTCTGGTATGGATTGGTACGTTGTGTGCCCTGGTTATAATGATTTTTTAGCATATCATCAGGAAATGCTTCGTCGTCAGGCAGAACCTGTTGGTTCTCCATCTGTTTTTATGCAGTATTGCGTTATGAAAAAGGCACGGGAATGTGGAATAAAAGTAATGTTTGATGGGCAAGGTGGGGATGAGACACTGCTGGGATATGAGAGATATTATGTGACATATATCTTTTCTTTGTTTAAATCGGGAAAGTTGGTTAGTGCTATAAGGGCATATAAAGAAATATGTAAAAATTCCAAACTTACTATTTTAGATTTGATGAAGTATATTTTGTATTTCGGTTGCTTACCTGTAAGAAAATGTGTATTAAGAAAAAGATTACATTTTATAAAACAAGAGTATATGGAAAAGCTTTTCATTGCTAGCAGTCAATATTTGAAACAGAGTAAAGATATGTTGAAATTGCAAATTGATGAAATAACGGACAGTCAGTTGCCACATTTGCTGAAGTATGAAGACCGTAATTCGATGCATTTTTCGATAGAAGCCAGGTGTCCTTATGTGGATCATGTATATGTAGAAAACGCAATAAATTTGCCATTTGAGATGAAAGTTGCGGGTGGATGGACTAAGAAATGTTTGCGGCATTTAGCTGAAAGATTTATCCCTGAATCAATTGCCTGGCGAAAAAATAAATTTGGCTTTGAAGCTCCTGAAAAAATATGGTTAGAACGATATTTGCCAGTTATGCAGGAGTATGTTGATGATTCTGAATTAATACGGAAAATGGTAACAGATATTCCCGACATGTCCAAGTTATCATTGCGTTTGCGTTGGAGGTTATATAACTTAGCAGTGTGGGAAGAGCAGTATTTGAATTAAGATATGTGGTGAGTGTTGTATGGGAAAAATAATAAAAGTATGTCACATGACATCTGCACATAATTGGAATGATGTGAGAATTTTTATGAAGATGTGTCATTCTCTTAGTGATGCTGGATATGATGTGTATTTGGTTGCAGCAGGTGACAGCAAGATTTGTGAGGGAATTCATATTATTGGTTGTGGTGAAAAGCCGGTTGGTCGCAAGGCGCGCATGGGTGGTTTCGCAAAGAAAATATACCAAAGGGCAAAAGAGCTGGATTGTGATGTTTATCATTTTCATGATCCGGAATTGTTGCCGTATGGTATCAAGCTAAAAAAAGCGGGGAAGGTAGTTATATTTGACAGTCATGAAGATGTGCCTGAGCAGATTATGTCGAAATATTGGATTCCGGCACCTCTCAGATGGATTGTGTCAAAGATGTATAAAGCTTATGAAAGTTACGCTGTGTCTAAGTTTGATGCTGTGGTAACGGCAACTCCGGCAATTGCTGAAAAATTTGTCGGTAGGGCAAAAAACGTAGTGGTTATAAACAATTATCCTAAATTGGATGATATTGTTTTTCAGGAAAAGCCTTTTGGGAATAGAAATCAAACGATTTGTTATGCCGGTGGTATTGATGAAATTCGTGGTATTTATGTCATGCTGCAAGCAATAAATGGTATGCCTGGAGCTAAGTTGGTTCTTGCTGGTCCCTGTGAAGATGCTATTAAAAACATAATTACGGAAAATGAATATGTGCAATATTTAGGTGTATTAGGGCGTTATGAGATCAATTGTATGTATGGCGATGCTTTGGCAGGTCTTGTGGTATTACAACCATTGGATAGGTATAAAGTTTCTCAGCCAATAAAAATGTATGAATATATGGCGGCAGGATTACCGGTAATCGCTTCAGATTTTACTCTATGGAAGCAGATCATTGAGGATAGCGGATGCGGTATTTGCGTAAATCCAACAGATGCCAGTGAGGTCAGGAAAGCTTGCGTAAGGTTACTAGCTAATCCTGATCTGTGCAAAAAAATGGGCTTGGCGGGGCGAAAATGCGTGGAAGAAAAATACAATTGGGTAGTGGAGGAGAAAAAGCTGCTCAAACTGTATAAATTATTGTAATAAAAAACTATTTTAAATACCGTAGAAGACTTATTTACAGAGAAAAATCTCATGGCTCATAAAAACAGCCGCACAAGTGCGGCTGTGGAAGATAGTTATTTACTTGCAGGTTCATCTGCAACTTGCAGATGTTTTAGATAGTAGGCACGGTCGTTTTCATCGATGCAAAGAGCGTCCATGGCTTCTACCACTGAAAGCTGCTTAGATTGCATTAGGTTTTTTATACATTTCAACATGGTTTTGTGTTTACCTATCTGTTCGTATATCTGTTCACCAAAGCGTACACCTTCAGCGTATCTTTTGGCAGCGTATTCTTCTAAGATTTTGCTCATTTGTTTATCTCCGTTGTGCCAGGTGCTACAACAATGCCATGTATTGGCTACGCTTTGTTTCGTCAACGCGGAGAGCATCCATAGCCTCCGTAGCTGAAAAATGCATAGTTTGCATAAGCGTTTTTATACTGTTTAACAGTGTTTTTTGTTCACCTTTGCGTATACCCTTGCGTTCTCCACGGATTTCTCCGCGGCGTTCTCCAAGTTGTATACCTTCAGCATATCTTTTAGCAGTATATTCTTCTACAATGTTGCACATTTTGGTTACCTCCTCGTCAGTGGATTTCAGGTATTTCATTCTGTCAGATAGTAGTTTTGATGACATTTTACTGGCATCAGGCTGTTTAAAGTCCCGCATCAGGCGTCCCAATGGGGTGTCATCGGTGTTTTCGCCGTTTACATAGATAATATGGGCACTGTCGTTGAACTTTTTGCCGACCTCCATGATACATCTTTCTATATGGTATATCGGCAATTTGTAGCCGAGAATATCATTGGATGTGATGAAAATCACATAGGTTTCCGGCAACTGTGCAAAGTCATCACCGGCTTTCAGCTTTCTGAGGTCAAGCATATCACTGTTATACCTGGCTCTCTTAGGGTCTGCACCGCTGTTGGCATTTTGCACTTCAAAGTTGTATTCGCGACCGTATTGGTCTGTGGCAAACACATCGAAGCGGACACTGCGCCCATAGAGATTTGGAACGCCATGCTGGGCCTGGACTTGCAGAACCTTCAGGTCAGTTCGTGCCAGGATGATATTGAGGATGTACTCCATGGCTCCAACGTTGTTGTCCATGAAGCTGTTGAAGAAAATATCATCCATGAGTGTCATTTTTTGGATTGCTTCGATCAGTTCCTGCCAGTGGGGATTGTTGATTGGAGTAGTCAAAGCTGTCACCACCTAACGCCATTTTTTATTTTATGTATTTATATCTGTATATTTTGCTGTATGTCACAGCGACTCCATATATTTTGGCCGGTCGCGTTCGTCAATGCGAAGGGCATCCATAGCCTCCGTAGCTGAAAAATGTAGAGTTTGCATAAGTGCTTTTATGCCATCTATGTTTGCTTCAAATCTACCTTCTAATTTACCCTCTAATTTGCTAGTTTCAAATGCTTCGGCGATTCTTTTAGCAACATATTCTTCTAAGATTTTGCTCATTCGTTTATCTCCGTTGCGTCAGGTGCTATAACAATGCCATGTATTGGCTACGCTTTGTTTCGTCAACGCGGAGAGCATCCATAGCTTCTTTAGCTGATAAATGCATAGTTTGCATAAGCGTTTTTATACTGTTTAATAGAGCTGTACGCTCTCCGTCAGCATATCTTTTGGAGCTATATTCTTCTACAATGTTGCACATTTTGGTTACCTCCTCATCAGTGGATTTTAGGTATTTCATTCTGTCAGATAGTAGCTTGGATGACATTTTGCTTGCGTCAGGCTGTTTAAAGTCCCGCATCAGGCGTCCTAATGGGGTATCATCGGTGTTTTCGCCGTTTACATAGATAATATGGGCACTGTCGTTGAACTTTTTGCCGACCTCCATGATACATCTTTCTATATGGTATATCGGCAATTTGTAGCCGAGAATATCATTGGATGTGATGAAAATCACATAGGTTTCCGGCAACTGTGCAAAGTCATCACCGGCTTTCAGCTTTCTGAGGTCAAGCATATCACTGTTATACCTGGCTCTCTTAGGGTCTGCACCGCTGTTGGCATTTTGCACTTCAAAGTTGTATTCGCGACCGTATTGGTCTGTGGCAAACACATCGAAGCGGACACTGCGCCCATAGAGATTTGGAACGCCATGCTGGGCCTGGACTTGCAGAACCTTCAGGTCAGTTCGTGCCAGGATGATATTGAGGATGTACTCCATGGCTCCAACGTTGTTGTCCATGAAGCTGTTGAAGAAAATATCATCCATGAGTGTCATTTTTTGGATTGCTTCGATTAGTTCCTGCCAGTGGGGATTGTTGATTGGATTAGTCAAAGCTGTCACCACCTAACGCCGTTTTTATTTACATTATACCATTAAACAAAACACATGTCCAGCAAAAAACAATGTATTTTTATAATAAATTTGATATTTGTTCTGTATAATTTTGCTTTTGCAGAAATGAGGATGTCCAATTCCCTGTATGGCAATGGTAGTGCAGGGGAAGACATAGTTAAATATTTAACATCCCAAACAGTAAAGGAAAAGAGCTGATAAGTATGAGCCTGAAGTTGATGTTCATAACCAATGACCTGCCTGTGGCACTGATAGCGCAAAAGTATGGTGTGGATCGCATCTGGGTAGATTTGGAAATATTGGGGAAAGAGGCAAGACAGCCAAATATGGATACAGTGAAATCATTTCATTCTGTGTCAGATATTGCCAAGATAGCCCCGTATCTTACCACTTCTGAGATGCTTGTGCGTGTAAATCCCTGGCATGATGGTTCCATGGAAGAAATCAATTCCGTGATAGCGGCAGGTGCCGAACTGGTTATGTTGCCTATGTGGAAATCGCCTGATGAGGTGAAGGAATTCGTAGATGCTGTCCATAAAAGAGCAAAAACAATTCTGCTTCTTGAAACAAAGGAAGCAGTGGAGTGCCTGGACAGTGTGCTGGCTATTGACGGTGTGGATGAGGTGCATATCGGTCTTAATGACCTGCACCTGGCTTATCATCTCAGTTTTATGTTTGAGTTGTTGGCTGATGGGACTGTGGAAAAGATTTGTGGCAAGCTTTGCAGGAAAGGCATTCCCTATGGCTTTGGCGGAATTGCGAGGCTGGGAGAAGGTCTTTTGCCAGCAGAAAGAATTATCATGGAGCATTATCGTCTGGGGTCTACGCGGGCAATTTTGTCCAGGAGTTTTTGCAATACGTCTGTTGTTTCAGCTATAGAGGATGTAGAAAACATTTTTCGGGACAATATGCAGATGCTGCGAGAGTTCGAAGCCAGCCTGCCTGGCTTATCGGATGAAGCGTATTTGCAGAACAAGGCAGAATTAAAATCATGTGTTGAAAGAATTGCTGACAGAAAGAAGGTCGGATGTGTATGAGCCTGACAATAGAAACAGTGAAAGCGTTGCAAAAAGAGCATGGCGATGCTTTTTATATATTGGATTCAGCGTTATTTAAGCAGAATTATGCCAATATGATGCGTGAGTTTTCAAGCTTATATGCAAATTTTAATATAGCCTACTCCTATAAAACGAATTATACTCCCAAGCTATGCAAGCTTGTGAATAGTATGGGGGGATATGCAGAGGTTGTTTCAGAGATGGAACTGGAACTGGCAGAGAGGATTGGTGTCAGGTCGGAGAATATAATCTGGAACGGGCCGGTTAAAAGCCGCGATGTTATGGAGCGGTTTTTGTTGTCAGGTGGGACTGTAAATCTTGATTCAATGGAAGATTTGCGGCTTGCGGCAGGAATTGCAGCTCGTCATGGCGGGCAAAAAATGAATGTTGGTATCAGGTGCAATTATGATGTGGGGGATGGGGTTGTTTCAAGGTTTGGTTTTGATGTTGATGGCGGTGATTTTGAGGAAGCGATGGATGTTATCCAAAAATCTGATGTGTTGCATCTGAAAAATTTCCAATGTCATTTTGCTAGGAGGCAGCTGGCATACTGGCCAGCGCGGGTAAGGGGGATGCTGGCTTTGCTGGACAGGCTTGGCTTTGTGCCAGATAGAATTGATTTGGGCGGAGGAATGTATGGCAATATGCCTGAAGACCTGAAGAAGCAACTAGGAGGCAATATCCCCAGCTATCGTGATTATGCCAAGGTGGCTGCTGGTATGTTTGCAGAAAAGTTTGCCAAAACCGAGTTTAAGCCGGAGCTGATAGTTGAGCCTGGCTCAGCTTTGGTTGGGGATTGTATGAAATTCGTTGCAACGGTAAAAAGTATCAAGAAGGTCCGCGGCAAGATTTTTGCGACTTTGCTGGGGAGCCAGAAAAACATCAGCATGTCCGGTGTTAATCCGCCTATAGAGGTTCTTAATATGGGAAATGATGGCAGATATTATAGTGATGTGACGATGACGGGATATACCTGTATTGAATCAGATGTATTAGTGACAGGCTATAAGGGATATTTGTCAGTGGGTGATGTAGTTGTTTTTAGTAATTGCGGTTCTTATTCACTGGTGATGAAGCCTCCGTTTATTTTGCCGAATTTCCCTGTGCTGGATATAGAAAACGGTGCATGGGAAGTTGTGAAGGAATGTGAAAATTTCGATGACATATTTCATACTTTCAGCTTTTGAAAAGGATTTGGGCAGATGAATAAAGCATTAAAAAGAATGGTAGATATTTTTATCTCCGGGAGTGCCTTGCTGGTGCTGCTGCCAGTTTTTGCCTTGATTGCAATTTGCATAAAGCTGGACAGTGCAGGGCCGGTGTTTTTTCGGCAGGGGCGTCGTACACAGCATGGACGGGTGTTTATGATGCTGAAATTTCGTTCTATGATAGTGAATGCGGAAAAAATGGGGGCCGGGCTGTTTAACTATCAGGATGATCCCAGGGTTACAAAGGTCGGGCGGTTTTTGCGCGACAGCAGCCTTGATGAGCTTCCACAGCTGATTAATATTCTGCTGGGTGATATGTCGGTGGTAGGGCCGAGGCCGTGTGTTACCTATGAATTGGGTGATTTTGATACGCTGAATAAAAAATATAAAAAGCGTTTTGAGATGAAGGCAGGTTTGACAGGGCTGGCACAGGTGAAAGGCCGCAATGATATTCAATGGGATGAAAAAGTAGTATTTGATAATCAGTATATTAATGATTTTCAGCGTTTGGGGATTTTGGCAGATTTAAAAATCATAGGAGAAACTTTTTTGACTGTTTTCAAAAAAGAGCATATCTATGAGGAAAAGGCTGACTACTCCCTGTGTGACGAAGAAGCGGCCAGGAAAGCCGAGGAAGAAATCATACGCTTGGCGCATTTGCCGGATTGAGAGGTTGGGTTATGAAATATTCTGTAGAGAACAGGCGGATATGGTTTAAAGGGGAAATTGTGGATGTTAATGATGCTAAAATTAATGTTCTGGCCCCTACCAGCCAGTTTGGACTGAATGTGTTTGAAGGTATTCCTTGTTATTGGAATGATGAACAAAAGCAATTATATGCGTTTCGCCTTGATGACCATTATGGGAGGCTGCTGCGTTCTGCCAGATTACTGCAGCTGGATTGCCAGTATAGCGCAGATGATATGAAAAAGGCATTTATAGATGTTATCAGAGCAAATGAGTATGATGAGAATTTGTCAGTAAGGCAGACTTTGTTTGTGGATGGCTTTGGCTCCTGGGGATCAGAGTCACCGGTGGATATGTTTGTAGCTCCCATTCCCAGGGGGAGAACCAGTGCGGAATACAATAAAAAGGGCTTGCATTGCTGTGTTACTTCCTGGCGGAGAATTAGTGATGAAAACCTTTCGCCGAGAATTAAGTGCGGCGCGAATTATATGAATAGCCGCGTAGGTCAGAGGGAAGCTGTGCGAAACGGTTATGATACCTGCCTTTTTATGAATGCGCATGGCAAGCTGGCAGAGGGGCCGGGTTCATGTTTTTTCATGGTGAAAAATGGATGTGTGGTAACACCGAGAACAACAGACAGCGTGTTGGAGAGCATAACACGTGCTACTGTTTTGCAGATTGCTGGCGATTTGGGTTTGGGTATTGAGGAAAGAACTGTGGACAGGACGGAGCTGTATACCTGTGATGAGGCATTTTTATGCGGCTCTGCTATGGAGCTGACACCAGTGTTGTCTGTAGACAGATATGTTATCGGTAATGGTACATGTGGCAAGATAACTGACAGCTTGCACAAAGCATATTTAGAGATTGCTACTGGATGTAATGCCAAATATATGCAGTGGTTGACAGGCATATATTGATAGGTTGCCAGAAAGAGGTAAGGCTGTGGACATTTGGATTATAGATCATTATTCTGTGCCGATAAAGTATTATCCGTTAGCCAGGCAGACAAATTTTGCCAGATACCTGATGCAGATGGGACATAGCGTAAAAATATTTGCAGCTAGCACGGTGCATAATTCAGATGTGAATTTGTTGTCAGAGGATAAGCTGTATTCCTGCGTAGTGGATGATGATGTGAATTATGTGCTGATAAGGTGCAAAGGGTACAGCGGGAATGGAATGAGCCGCATGATGAATATGGCAGAATTTGCCTGCAAGCTTCCAAAGGTGTGTCAGCAGTTTGCCAAGCCGGATGTTATTGTTTCTACATCCATGACATTGTTTGCCTGTGCCGAGGGTATCAGGCTGGGCAGGGAAATGGGAGTGAGAGTAGTAGCCCAGATTACTGATTTATGGCCGGAAACATTGGTGGCGTATGGTTTGGCAGGACGTTACAATCCCATAGTTTTGGCTTTTCGGCAGCTGGAGAAATGGATATATACTCATGCGGACAGGATTATATTTTCCATGGAAGGTGCGTATGAATACATACGGGAGCAAAAATGGGAAAGTATCGTGCCGCGAGAAAAGGTATTTTTTATCAATAATGGCGTTGACCTGCAAGTATTTGATTATAACAAGGAGCATTTTCAAATTCAGGATGAGGATTTGCACTGTGATAAGTTTAAGCTGGTCTATACGGGTTCTGTCAGGCGGGTAAATAACTTGGGGTTGCTGCTGGATGTGGCAAAACTGCTATCTGATAATTATTTGTTCTTAATTTGGGGCGATGGTGATGAACGTGATTTTTTGCAAAAGCGGGTGGCTGACGAGCATATTGAGAATGTTATTTTCAAGGGACGGGTGGACAAGAAATTTATTCCTTATATAACCAGTATGGCTGATGTAAATATCGCTCATAATACGCCTACAAATTTATTTAGATTTGGTATCAGTTTTAATAAAATTTTTGATTATATGGCTGCTGGAAAGCCAATTCTATCTACTTTTCCGTGTGCGTATAATCCGGCAGTTATGCATGGAGCAGGCGTAGACGTGGCGGTGTCCGATGCAGAACGCATAGCGGGCAGGATTGTAGAATTGTCCAGGCTTTCTGGCGAAGCTAGGACAAAGTACTGCAGAGCTGCTAGATTGGCAGCAGAGTGTTATAGTTTTAAAAATTTAACTGGAAAACTGCTACAAGTATTATCATTTTAATCTGATAGTTTGCATGGGAGGTATTATAGTGCTTTTGCAGAAGGAAGTTGGAGGTGTAATATGACACGTTTTAGGGAGTTGCGGCTTCGGCAGGGGCTAAGCCAGGAAACATTCAGGCAACTATATAATGAAAGATATGGAAGGGCTTATACTGCGGCGGCAATTTCCCAGATTGAGCATGGCAAGAGAATGCCGGAGCTGGGAGCCCTGATGGATTTTGCTGACTTTTATGGCGTCAGCCTTGACTATCTGCTGGGAAAATTTGATGATACCCTGCCTGAGCTGTTGGAGGCATCGCTGAAAAGACTGCCTGATGCGCAAAGTGGCGATGGTAATGCTGCGGAGGATGGCAGCAATATTCAGGTGCTGCGGTGGCTTTTGCAGCAGTCAGTTACGCTGGCAAAGCAGGTGGAGAAAAAGGAATAGCTAAGGAATAGTTGTTGTGGGGAAATATGTTGAGGCTTGCAGGCGCGTGAACTGATGATGGTTCACGCGTGTTTTATTATGTAGGTGTGTTAGAATGGTTTTGCTAGAAATCATCAATAAAGGAGCAATCACTATGGATCAATCCCATTCTAACACAATTGAGCCTTCACGTTTAGAAAAATGTTCAATTTCGACTTGCAATTTACGAAAAATAAAATTTGAATTTAACAAGCTAAACCGCTACAATAGATATAGGTGTTAGTTTTTTTGAGGGATGCCAATCCCTATTTTTAGATTGGAGGCTATAAGATGAGTCAGAACGTTAATGCCAGAAAGGTGGCTGTTGTCGGGTGTGGCTTTGTAGGTTCAGCGGCTGCTTTTACCCTGATGCAGAGCAAGCTGTTTTCGGAGATGGTGCTGCTGGATGCCAATACGGAGAAGGCAGAGGGCGAGGCTATGGATATTGCCCACGGCATTTCCTTTGCCGGTCAGATGAAGATTTATGCAGGCGGCTACGATGATATCGCTGATGCAGCTGTGATTGTGGTGACTGCCGGTGCCAACCAGAAGCCCAATGAAACACGCCTTGACCTGGTAAACAAGAATGTGTGCATTTTCAAGAGCATCATTCCGGAGATTGCCAAGAGAAATTTTAAGGGGATTCTGCTGATTGTGGCCAATCCTGTAGATATCCTGACCTATACGGCTGTCAAGCTCAGCGGCCTGCCGGAGAATCGCGTTATAGGCTCAGGTACGGTGCTGGATACGGCCCGCCTGAAGTACGCCCTCAGCGAGCATCTGGAGGTAGACAGCCGCAATGTTCATTCCTTTATTATCGGTGAGCATGGCGACAGCGAGATTGCTGCCTGGAGCAGCGCCAATGTATCCGGCGTGCCGCTGAATACCTTCTGTGAGATGCGCGGACATTTTAATCACGAAAAGGCCATGGAAGAGATTGCCGAAAAGGTAAAGAACAGTGCCTATGAGATTATTGCCAAGAAGCATGCTACCTACTACGGCGTAGCTATGGCAGTCAAGAGGATTTGCGAATGTATCGTGCGGGATGAGAAGTCCATTCTGCCTGTGTCCTCCATGATGCACGGCAGCTACGGCATAGAGGATATCTCCCTGAGCATGCCGGCTGTAGTGGGGGCAAATGGCGTGGAAACTCTGATTCCTATTTCCCTGAACGAAGCTGAAACTGCAAAGCTGCAGGAGTCTGCCAGGATGCTGAAGGAGATTGCGGCAGGGCTGGACCTGTAAGCTGTGGTAAGTTAATTAATTTATCTGTTGGGCACTGCGGTGGCTGTGATATGCAGCCGCCGCATTTTTTGCGGCGATTTATCTGGTGGAAATTTGCAGGTAGCGGGGAAAAGTGTGCTATAATTTTTTATGTAAGAGTTTAATCTAAGGGGCGGTGAACAGACTGGTGATTTCGAGGAAGGATTATATTTTTGAGGGAGTGCCGGTGCAGGTCGTCCGCAGGCCCCGCATGAAAAATATACGGGTCAGGGTCGTGCCGCCCCGTGGAGATATTGTACTCAGCTGTCCCTTTGGGGTGGGGAATTATGAGTGGCAGAGTGTGCTGCGTGAGGCCTGGGCGCAGCTGATGACGGCCAGAGAAAGGTTTTTACAGGAATCCGGTGAGAATATTTCCCCTGTCGGTGGCAAATGCTGCCTGTGGGGAAAAAGCTACGGGTTGAAGGTGGTCTTTACGGAGCAGGCATCCCTGGCCAGGTGTACTGAGGGGCATGTGCTGGTGGCGGTGCCGCCGGGAAGCGGCAGGGAGCAGATTGAGGCGTGCCTTTATGATTTGTACCGGAGGGAGCTAAGCAGGGCGTTGCCCCATGTTATTCCCCTGTGCGAAAGGATTACGGGGCTGAAGGCGAAGGAGGTCAGGCTGAAGCGGATGCAGACGCGCTGGGGCTCCTGCAACATCAGGGAGCGGCGTATATGGCTCAGCCTGAACCTGGCGAAGAAACCGCCTCAGTGCCTGCAATACGTGCTTATTCACGAGCTGGTGCATCTGCTGGAAAAAAATCATACACCTGAGTTTCACGCTTTGGTGGCAAGGTTTTATCCTGACTGGCAGCTGGCGGAGAAATGGCTGCGGGGAGGGTCCTGTGACGGGGGTGATGACCGATGAAGGCAGCTGAAAATGCATCTGCAAGGAGAAAAGAATGGTCATGGCACTGGAAAAAACTTCACAAAGTGTTCTTGATGGTGGTACAATAGGAGCAGTTAAGTTTTGTGGGGTGGATTATGAATTTTAGTGAGTTAAAGGAAAAGCTGGCGGATAAGGTGAGCAGAAGGCTGGAAGAATGGTTTCTGTACCGCAATAGTGATGGCGATGATGCAAAAAGAAGGGCGAGGCGCAATGTATATATTGCGTCAGGGCTGGGCGCCCTCATAGTTGCCGTTGTCAGCGTAGCGCTAATAGGCATGAGCTGCGCCTTTTCGGATGTCACCAGTGTGGAGGGTGATGATGCCGTATACGTGAGGATAAGACCTGGCATGAGTTCCTCCCAGATTGGGCAGCTTCTGGAGGAGCAGGGCGTGATAGATTCCCAGGCAAAATTCTGGCTGGCGGTGAAGCTGAATAATGCTGACAGCAGGTTTCAGGCAGGGGTGTTTGAGCTGCAGCGCAATATGAGGACAGGGGATGCCCTCAACGTGCTGATTAATGGACATTCTGTGGCCGTGCGGGTGACGGTGCCGGAGGGGCTGAATGTGCGCCAGGTGGCGAAGCTGTTTGCTGAGCAGGGACTGGTGGACGAGCAGGAATTTCTGGCGGAGGCCAGGAGCTTTGCGCCTTATGACTATATAGAGGCCGTGCCGGAGGCGGACTATCGCATTGAGGGATTTTTGTTTCCAGATACCTATGATTTTGCCAACGATGTGACGCCGCGGGATATCATGAAGAGAATGGCGGATGAATTTGACAGCAGGCTGACACAGGATATGCGCCGCCAGGCGGAGGAACGGCAGCTTTCTATCTATGAGCTGGTTACGCTGGCCTCCCTGGTGGAAAAGGAAGCAAGGTATCCGGAGGACAGGCCTGTTATTGCCCAGGTATTTTTCAAGCGCCTTGCGATAAACATGCCTCTGCAGACGGATACCACCCTTCAGTATCTGCGTGAGGAGGTAAAGGAGGATCTGTCCATCGAGGACACGAAGGTGGTGTCGCCCTATAACACCTATCTCCATTATGGTTTGCCGCCGGGGCCTATAGCCAGTCCAGGCATGGCATCCGTTGAGGCGGTGCTGAAGCCTGCCGATACGGACTATCTGTACTTTGTGGCTGATCGTGACGGGCATAACCATTATGGGTATACCTATGACGAGCATTTGGGATTGGTGGAGCAGGTAAGATAAATGGACATACAGGATAAGCTTCAAAAGCAGGCACAGCAGGGACAGGACGAGGATTTATGCGCTCTGCTGGCGGAAATGAAGGCATACGGCGAAGCAAGCCATGTGCCGATAATCAATATTAACGGCTTGCGGGTTCTGACGGAAACCGTTGCGGCCAAAAGGCCGCGGCGGGTACTGGAAATAGGCACGGCCATCGGTTATTCCACTCTTTATATTGCGGCCAATGGGGCGGAAGAGGTGGAGATAGTTACGCTGGAGCTGAGCCAGGAACGGGCGGCGGAGGCCACCGGGTTTATTAAAAGGAGCAGGTTTGCAGACCGGATTTCCATCGTGACCGGAGATGCCGGGGAGAATATACAGAAGCAGTCCGGCAAATTTGATCTGGTCTTTATTGATGCGGCCAAGGGGCAGTATCCTGATTATTTTCGCAAGGTGTATCCGCTGCTGGCTGATGATGCAGTAGTGATTGCCGACAATGTGCTGTTTCGCGGCTATGTGCAGGGAGCTGTGCCGGTGCCGCGGCGTTTTAGGACCATTGTGAAGCGCCTGCGGGAATATATCGGGCTGGTGACGGATAATACGGAGTTCAGAACGGAAATCCATGCAGATGGTGACGGTCTGGCGGTAAGTTGGAGGTATAAATAGATGAAGAAACCAGAGCTTTTGGCTCCGGCGGGAAATATGGAAAAGCTGAAGATGGCCCTCTTGTACGGTGCCGATGCCGTGTATCTCGGAGGCAAGGCCTTTGGCCTGCGGGCCTTTGGTGGGAATTTTTCCCGTGAGGAGCTGGCGGAGGCTGTTGATTTTGCCCACGGGCTTGAGAAAAAGGTCTACGTGACGGTAAATATCTTTCCCCATAACAGCGACATAGAGGCGCTGCCTGACTATCTGCAGTTCCTGAACGGAATAGGCGTGGACGGCATTCTGGTGGCGGATCTGGGCGTCTTTACCCTGGCAAAGAAGTATGCGCCGGAGGTGGAGCTGCATATCAGCACCCAGGCAAACACCACGAACTGGGCCACGGTCAATGCATGGGCGGAGCTGGGAGCCAGCCGGGTGGTGCTGGCCAGGGAGATGTCCCTGCGCGAAATTCATGAAATACGGGAGAAGTGTCCTGTGGAGCTGGAGATGTTCGTCCATGGGGCCATGTGCATTTCCTATTCCGGGCGCTGCCTGATGAGCAACTATCTGACGGGGCGGGATGCCAACCGGGGCAGCTGTGCCCAGCCATGCCGCTGGAACTACGCCTTGATGGAGGAAAAAAGGCCGGGGCAGTATTTTCCTGTGCTGGAGGATGAGCGGGGGACATATATTTTCAATTCAAAGGATATGTGCCTGCTGCCATACCTGCCGGACGTGCTGGCCAGCGGCGTGGACAGCCTGAAGATTGAGGGGCGCATGAAGAGCGTGCATTATGCCGCCAGCGTGGTCAAGGCCTATCGGGAGGCCATTGACAGCTATTTTGAAAATCCGGAGGCTTTTGCTGTGAAAGAGGAATGGCTGGAGGAGCTGGACAAGGTTTCCCACCGGTCATATACCACCGGCTTTTATTATGGGCGTCCTACGGAGAAGGACCAGATTTATGGCACTTCAAGCTATATCCAGACCTCGGATTTTGTGGGACTGGTGCTGGACTATGACCCGGAGAGCGGCATGGCACTGGTGGAGCAGCGCAACAACATGAAGCTGGGGCAGGAGCTGGAGATATTCCAGCCGAAGCTGGCGGGATATCGTCAGGTGCTGTCTGAAATGTACAACGAGGAGGGGGAGGCCATCGATGTTGCTCCCCATCCTCAGCAGCTGGTAAAAATCCCCATGAAGCAGCCTGTAGAGCCTTATGCTATTTTGCGCAGGGATATCTGATGAGAGCAGGGGCTTTTGCCGGGGAGGCCACGGCGCAGAGCCGGGGGTGTGACCGGGATGAGTATGATGATGAGCAGGCTGATGAAAGATTTTCAATTTGGTATAAGGAGCAGTAGAACATGAGCAGGATTCTTGTTATGCACGGCCCGAATCTCAATATGCTGGGAACCAGGGAGCCGGAAATATACGGTAGCACCACGCTGGCGGACATCAATGACATGCTGGCGGCACAGGCGGCTGAAGCAGGGATGGAAGCGGAGTTTTTTCAGTCCAACTACGAGGGGGCGCTGATTGATAAAATCCAGCAGGCGCCGGGAAATGGCGTGGATTTTATCATCCTCAACGCCGGTGCATTTACCCATTACAGTATTGCCCTGCGGGATGCCATTGCCTCCGTGGCTGTGCCGGTTATCGAGGTGCATATTTCCAATGTGCATACCCGTGAGGAGTTCCGTCATAAATCCGTTATAGCTCCGGTGGTTATGGGACAGATTCTGGGCTTTGGCGTTGACAGCTATGCCGCCGCCATGTACACGGCCATCAGGAAGCTGGGCCGGGCCTGACCGGTGTGACAAATATTTTTTTCAAGAGGCGTATTTTTATGTACAAGGACAGATTGATTCATCTAAGAGATTTTCTGCGGGAGCAGGGGCTGGACGGCGTTGTTGTCAGCAAGCCGGAGAACCTGCAATACTTCAGCGGCTTTACGGGGGATGACTCCATGCTGGTAATCGGCATGAATACGGCGCAGCTGGTGACGGATTTTCGCTATGTGGAGCAGGCGGCGGAGGAAGCGCCTGATTTTCAGGTGAAGAGGCAGGAAAAGGGCCTTTTGAAGCGGGTGGCGGAAGTCATCAATGAGGATGGCCTGTCGAAAGTGGGCTTTGAGGGGAGCAATCTTTGCTTCGATTGGCACAAAAGGATTGCCGGGCATCTGCGGGATGTGGATTTTTCCCATTCAGTCAGCCTTGATAGCCTGCGCCAGATAAAGTCGGCA
Organism: uncultured Veillonellaceae bacterium; assembly: GCA_945949525.1. Lineage (GTDB taxonomy): Bacteria > Bacillota > Negativicutes > Selenomonadales > Selenomonadaceae > Anaerovibrio. Next base: position 13,399 of record CAMFES010000002.1, on the reverse strand, counting down.
GAGGAGCTGGATTGCATAGGGCGTGCCATGAGGATTGGCGACGAGGCCTTTAATTACATCCTTACGTATATCAGGCCGGGGATTTCCGAGAACGATGTGGCGGCGGCCCTGGAAAATTTCATGCGGCAGAGAGGCTCCCAGCGACCTTCCTTTGCCACGATTGTCGCTTCAGGAAAAAGAGGCAGCCTTCCTCACGGAACTGCAACAGAAAAGTTGATAAATGTGGGAGAATTTGTTACAATGGACTACGGTGCCGTTTATAAGGGATATCATTCTGATATGACGCGTACCATCTGTGTCGGTGCCGCTGATGAAAAACAGCGTCTGGTATACGACACTGTGCTGAAGGCGCAGCAGCTCGGCCTGAGCCTGGTGCGTCCGGGAGCTTCCGGCAAGGATGTGGACAGAGAGGTTCGGAGGCAGATTGATGCCGCAGGCTATGGCAGGTATTTAGGCCATGGACTGGGGCATAGTGTCGGACTGGAAATCCACGAGGAACCGAGGCTTTCGCCGTCTTCCACCTGTGAGGCGCTGGCGGCGGGCATGCTGGTGACTGTGGAGCCCGGCATATATATTCCTGACTGGGGCGGTGTCCGCATTGAGGATACCGTAGTGGTAACGGATGACGGGTGTGATGTCCTGACACATAGTCCGAAGGAGCTGATTGAGCTGGGCGTGTAGGATGCGCCCCGGACACAATATTTTAATGTGTAATTTATTTTTTGGAGGTTTTATTTTATGATTACAAGTACCGATTTCCGCACTGGCCTGACTATTGAGATTGACAACGGCGTATGGCAGGTTGTTGAGTTCCAGCATGTAAAGCCGGGCAAGGGTGCCGCTTTTGTTCGTACCAAAATCAAGAACGTTGAGACCGGCGCTGTTGTTGAGCGTACCTTCAACCCTAACGAGAAGATGCCTGCTGCCCGTCTGGATACTGCCCGCATGGCATATCTCTATGAGGCTGACGGCATGTATACCTTCATGGATAATGAAACTTATGAGCAGATGGAGCTTAGCAAGGAGCAGCTTGGTGATGCCCTGAACTATCTCAAGGAAAACATGGAGGTTGCCATTCAGTCCTTCAAGGGCCGCGTAATCGGTATTACCCTGCCGAATTCCGTAGATCTGGCTGTTACCGAGTGCGAGCCTAGCGTAAAGGGCAACACCGCTACCGGTGCTACCAAGATGGCTACCCTGGAAACCGGCTATGCGGTACGCGTTCCTCTTTTCATCAACGAGGGCGATGTACTGAGGATTGATACCCGTACCGGCAATTATATCGAGCGTGCATAAGGCTGCTGCCAGCGCCCTGCATTTGTTCTGAACCTTGAGAAATTAATACTACAGAAAAAGGGATTCGCTGCTTTTTTGTGGTAGAATCCCTTTTTATATATTTTTTGAATGTTTTTGCAGGGATTTTTCAGCGTAATGTAGAATAATTTTATTTAGGATGTACTTTTATTCAAAATAACTTGAATAAGGTTTGTATGTTTGGTAAAATATACATTGATAGGTCCTGTTTTTATTGCAAGGAGGTTTTTTCTATGGCAAACGATACTATTAAGTTGGAAGAGGGCATTGGCTCTGTGCGCATTGCAGACGAGGTTGTAAGCATTATTGCCGGTATGGCGGCTACCGAGGTAGACGGCATTGCCGGTATGAGCGGCGGACTGGTCGGCGGTATTGCTGAGATTCTCGGCAAGAAGAATCTGGCTAAGGGCGTAAAGGTTGAGGTAGGAGAGACCGAAGCTGCTGTTGATTTGTACATCATTGTTAAGTTTGGTGTGCGCATTCCGGATGTGGCCCTTACCGTACAGGAAAAGGTGAAGACTGCCATTGAATCCATGACGGGGCTTTCCGTGGTGGAGGTCAATGTTCACGTACAGGGCGTAGGCTTCCCGGATACCGAGGTTCGTGAAGAGGAAGTACGTGTGCGTTGAGAACAGAAAAAAGGTGTTGAATAATGGGGATAATTAATCGTATCCTGTTATTTGTTTATACGCTGTTCTTTGGAGTGCTGTGTGCAGGCGTAGCGGGGCTGTGCCTGCATATAGTGCCGGAGCGTGTGGTGGTCAACGAGTATGAGTATCTGGTGAGCCAGTGGCAGACCGGTGCCGTGGCAGGCGTGCTGCTGCTGGTCAGCATCCATCTGCTCCTGTGCAGTGTTTCCGGCCGCAGGACGAAGGAGGTCAGGTCGGGAGAGCTGCTGGTCATTCAGGGGGCGGCAGGACAGGTGAATGTTTCCCTGACAGCCGTCCGGGACATGGCGGAGCGGATTGCCGCCGGTGTGCATGGCGTGCGTCAGGCGAAGGCAAAAGCACTGGTGGAGCATCGCAGGGATGAAGGTGACTTTCTGAAGCTGGACATACGCCTTGAGGTTGGACAGGAGCGAAGCGTAGCTGCGATTTCCGATGATATTCAGATCCAGGTGAACAGGTATGTTACGCAGATAGCAGGTATAGACAATGTAGAGGTGGCAGTTTCTGTTCAAAGCATTGCCAGCGGCGTGTCTGTAAAAAAGCGCCGTATTAAGTAGCAGGCGGTGAGCTGAAGATGAATTTTGATAGCAAGGAGGCCGCAGAGCTGTTTGTACAGCGGCTGTGGCATGAGCATCCGGGCAAGTGTGCCGGTGGTCTGGCCGGTGTGCTGCTGGGAATATGCATTCTTATGTTTGGCTTTTGGAATGTGCTTTTTGTGATGCTGCTGGGGCTGGCAGGCCTTTTTGTCGGCATGAATGTTGACAGAGAGGGTGATACCTGGCAGAATATCAAGGATTGCATTCCCAGGGACATTCACAGGCTGAGGTAGGTTGCCGTCCGGCTTGGACGGCCGTAAGCGTTTATCTTGACAGAAAGAGGATTTTACAGATATGAGTAGAAGACAGGCTCGTGAACTTGCGTTGCAGGCCTTATTTCAGTTGGACTTTAATCAGAGTGAGAATACGGAGCCGGAGGGGCAGCAGGAAGCAAGGCTGGCGGTGATAGATGCAGCCGCCGCCGAGATGGAGGGTCGTCTTGGTTCCAGGGACAGGCAGTTTGTGGAGGAGCTGGTGAACGGCACCATGGACAGCCTGCAGGAGATTGACGGGCTGATTACTTCGGCTTCAAAGGATTGGAAGCTTTCGCGCATGGCGGGAGTGGACAGGAATATTACCCGTATGGCTGTTTATGAGCTGAAATTCAGGGAGGAAAAGGTTACACCGAATATCGTCATAAATGAGGCTGTGGAGCTGGCAAAAAAATACGGCACTGATGATTCAGGCCGGTTTGTGAATGGTATTCTCGGTGCTGTTATGCGTAAATGATAGCAGGGCTGCCCGTCAGGGTGCAGCCCCTTTTGTGTGTGTTGCGCGGGGGACGCGCAGCCTTGGTAGGAGAGTATATGTCCGGAGTTGTTACGGTCAGCGAGCTGACAGGTTATATTGCCAATTTAATAGGTGGTGACAATGCACTGCGGAATGTGGCGGTGCGGGGAGAGGTTTCCAATTTCAAGCGCTACAGCTCAGGCCATTGTTATTTCAATCTGAAGGACAGGGGGGCGATTATTCCCTGCGTCATGTTTCGCAGCAGTGCCGCCAGGATGAGGTTTCAGCCTGGCGATGGCATGCAGGTAATCGCTTCCGGCAGCGTGAACGTCTATGCAGACGGCGGCAAGTACCAGCTGTATGTGGGCAGCATGACGCCTGACGGCATTGGGGATTTGGCGGCGGCCTTTGAGCAGCTGAAGGAGCGGCTGGCCGGGGAGGGGCTTTTTGATGAGGCTCACAAGAAGCTATTGCCCCTGTATCCGGTGACCATAGGCATCGTCACGTCGCCTACCGGTGCGGTGCTGCGGGATATCTTCCGGGTTTCCAAGCTGCGTTTTCCCGGCATCAGATTGGCATTGAAGCCGGTGCAGGTGCAGGGGGCAGGCTCGGCGGAGCAGATTGCTGCGGCCATAGATTTTTTTAACGAGCGGTATCCTGTGGACGTCTTGATTGTGGGCAGGGGCGGCGGTTCCATGGAGGATTTGTGGTCCTTTAACGAAGAGGTCGTGGTGCGTGCCATTTATCGTTCCCGCATTCCCGTTATTTCGGCTGTGGGGCACGAAACTGACTTTACCCTGGCTGATTTTGTGGCGGACAAGCGGGCGGCGACGCCTTCCCAGGCAGCAGAGTTTGCTGTGCGTGATGCAGGCGAGCTGGCCAGGCATCTGCAGGGGCTGCAGCTTCGCATGAAGGGCAGCCTGCGGCGTCAGCTGGATAGCAGGCGGGCCAGGGTGCTTGGGCTGACAGGGCGGCCTGTGTTCAGGCAGCCGGCCCTGATGCTGCAGCAGCGCCAGCAGAAGGCGGATATGCTTCGGGAAAGGCTGGTTTGTGTGGCAGGGCTGTGCATAAAGAATAACAGGCAGCTGGTGGGGCATCTGATAGACAAGCTGGAGCTGGTCAATCCTGCCGGTGTATTGCGCCGGGGGTATGGCTTGCCACAGAAGTCAGACGGAACAATAATATCGAGCATAGACAAAATAAGTATGGATGAGATAGTGAGTGTGCGGGTTGCGGATGGCGCATTCAGGGCCCGCGTCACTGAAATAGAGGGGGTATAAGGATGCCGCGCAAAAAAGCAGCTTCCTTTGAGGAAAATCTGCAGGAGCTGGAAAAAATAGTTGACCGATTGGAGAGCGGTGAGGCTCCTCTGGCGGAGGTTATGGCAGATTATACCAGAGGTATGGAGTTATCAGGCAAATGTCTGGAAGCATTGAAGAAGGCAGAGGAGCAGATGGATGTGCTGCTGGCTGAGGCTGCGGATGGCAGTGTAACGGAACAGGAGCTGGTAATCGAGGGGGAGAGGTAATGGATAAGACACAATGGAATGAGAGGATAAAGCTGGTTGAGGCGGCATTGCTGGAGGAGCTTGGCGTTGAGAGCGCCCTTGTACCTGAGCTGGCTGATTCCATGAGGTACAGCCTCATGGCCGGAGGCAAGCGTCTGCGCCCGATTCTGGTCATGGCCGCCGCAGATGCGGTTGGTGCCAGGGGAACCGATTTTTTGCAGGCCGCCTGCGGCATAGAGATGATTCATACCTATTCCCTGATTCATGATGATCTGCCTGCCATGGATAATGATGATTATCGCCGCGGCAAGCTGACCAACCACAAGGTATACGGTGAGGCACTGGCCATTCTGGCCGGTGATGCTCTTTTGACACAGGCCTTTGAGGTTATCCTGCGTCAGCAGGGCGTGTCAGCAGAGGTGCTGGTGCAGGTCGTGAGGGAGATGAGCGTGGCTGCCGGCCCCAATGGCATGGTTGGCGGTCAGGTTATTGATATGCTTTCCGAGGGAAAAAAGATTTCTCTGGAAGAATTGCGCAGGATGCACATGGGCAAGACCGGCGCACTGTTCAGGGCGGCCATCAGGAGCGGAGCTATTTTAGGCGGTGCAGATGCCGTCAGGCTGGAGGCGCTGACTACCTATGCGGACTGCTTCGGTCTGGCCTTCCAGATTACGGACGATATACTGGATGTGGTGGGTGATGAGGCCGTAATCGGCAAGCCGGTGGGCAGTGACGAAAGAAACGACAAGTCCACCTACGTTACCCTGACCTCCCTGGAAAAGGCCAGGGAGCTGGCGGCAGAAACTGTGGCAAAGGCCCTTAAGGCGCTGGAGCCTTTTGGCAGGGAGGCGGATTTCCTGCGGGAGCTGGTGCAGATGCTCCTGGAGCGCAATAAGTAAAAGGGGAGATTTTGTGTGGAACAAATTTTAGATAGCATCAAGCATCCGGCGGATATTCAGAAGCTGTCCCTGCCCCATTTACAGTCGCTGGCCGCAGAGCTGCGCCGCATGATAATCGACACCTGTGCAAAAAATGGCGGGCATCTGGCGCCAAGCCTGGGGACGGTGGATTTGACGCTGGCTCTGTACAGCGTGTTCAATCCAGAGAAGGACAAGGTCATCTGGGATGTGGGTCATCAGGCTTATGCTCACAAGATATTGACGGGACGCAGGGATTCCTTTGCTACGCTTCGTACCCTATCGGGGATTACCGGCTTTCCAAAGCGTTCAGAATCCAAATACGATGCCTTTGGCACGGGGCATGCCAGCACTTCCATATCGGCCGCCCTGGGCATGTCCGTGGTTCGCGACCTTGAGGGCAAGGACTACAGCGTAGTGGCCGTTATCGGCGATGGAGCCCTCACGGGGGGCGAGGCCTACGAGGGGCTGAACTACGCAGGGGACTTGGGCAGGCGGCTGGTGGTTATCCTCAACGATAACGAAATGTCCATTGATAAGAATGTAGGGGCCATGTCGGAATATCTGTCCCGCATCAAGCTGGCACCCCAGTATGCCAGGGCCAAAAAGGACATTGAGGATTTTTTCAGAAATATACCTCACATTGGAGATACCGTGCTGAAGACGGCGGAGTATCTGAAGGATGGCGTCAAGGCTGCCATTACGCCGGGGGGCTGGTTCGAGGAAATGGGCTTCAGCTACATCGGGCCTATTGACGGACACAACATTGAAGGCATGCAGGCTGTCTTCCGTCAGCTGAGCCATATTGATGGCCCTGTGCTGGTGCATGTGCGCACCAGAAAGGGCAAGGGCTACCTGCCTGCGGAGGAGAAGCCGGACAGGTTCCACGGCATCAGCAGGTTTGACAAGGCAACGGGGGAGCCGGTGAAAAATCCTGCGGCACCGCCGTCCTACACGGATATTTTCAGCCGCACCATGCTGGAGCTTGGCTACAGCAATCACAGCATTGTGGCCATTACAGCGGCAATGCCGTCAGGCACCGGCCTGAAGGCATTTGCAAAGCAGTTCCCGGAGAGATTTTTTGACGTGGGAATTGCCGAGGAGCATGCGGTGACCATGGCGGCAGGCATGGCTGCCGCCGGGGCGCATCCGATGGTGGCCATTTATTCCACCTTTGCCCAGCGGGCCTACGACCAGATTGTGCATGATATGTGCCTGCAGAAGCTGCCGGTTACCCTGTGTCTTGACAGGGCCGGTCTGGTGGGAGCGGACGGGCCCACCCATCATGGCGTTTTTGATTATTCATACCTGCGGCACATTCCTAATATGGTGATTATGGCACCGAAGGATGAAAACGAGCTGAGAGATATGCTGTATACTGCAGCATTATATAATGGGCCTGCGGCGGTGCGTTATCCCCGCGGTTCGGCTATCGGGGTTGAGCTGGCTGAAGAGGCACAGGTTCTTGAAATAGGCAGGGCTGAGCTGCTTTCCGGCGATGGCAGGGGAGCAGTCCTTTTGGCAGTGGGCAGTATGGTGAGGCAGGCAGTAGAGGCAGCCCGCATACTGAACATGGCGAATATCAAGGCTACCGTTATCAACATGCGGTTCATAAAGCCGCTGGATACGGCCATGCTGAACTGGCTGAAGGAGCGTCAGCCTTCTCTCTGGGTTACATTGGAGGAAAATGCCCTGGCAGGCGGGTTTGGCTCGGCGGTGGCGGAGTTTATGGCAGACTCCGGCAGTCAGTGCCGCATGCTGCGCCTTGGCATCAAGGATGAGTTTATTGAGCATGGCTCCTGTCCGCAGCTTTTGGAAAAATGCGGCCTGACGGCTCAGCAGATAGCTGACAGAATTATTGAAAATATTGGTGGTATGAACTAATGGCAAAGGAAAGACTGGATGCCCTGCTGGTCAGGCGCAATTTCGTTCAGAGCAGGGAGCGGGCCAAGACAACTATCATGGCTGGCCTGGTACTGGTGGATGGACAAAAAATAGATAAGGCAGGCACAATGGTAAAGCCGGAGGCTGAGATACGCGTGCTGGGGGATACGCTTCCATACGTGAGCCGGGGCGGGCTGAAGCTGGAAAAGGCCATTAAGGAATTCGGCGTTTCCCTGCAGGGGAAGGTGGCCGCTGACATCGGTGCCTCTACCGGCGGCTTTACGGACTGCATGCTGCAGAACGGCGCAGTGAAGGTATTTGCCATCGATGTTGGCTATGGCCAGCTGGCCTGGAGCCTGCGCACCGATGAGCGGGTGGTCAACATGGAGCGCACCAATGTGCGCAATGTTACCCCGGAGCAGCTGGGGCAGCCCATTGACCTGGCATCAATAGATGTGGCCTTTATTTCTTTGGAAAAGGTGCTGCCGGCAGTCAAGGCGATGCTGCAGCCGGAGGGGGAAATAGTGGCCCTCATCAAGCCGCAGTTTGAGGCTGGCAGGGAAAAGGTGGGCAAAAAGGGCGTCGTCAGGGATGCCGGGGTGCATGAAGAGGTCATCTGCCGGGTCGTTTCCCAGGCAAGAGAGATGGCTCTGACGCCCAAGGCCCTGACGTATTCGCCTGTCAAGGGGCCGGAGGGGAACATAGAGTACCTTATCTGGCTTGACAAGGGTGCGGAGGCTTTGGACGGTGTCACTGACGAGCTGGTGCAGGAAATCGTCAGCCTGGCTCACAGTGCGCTGGACAAATAAGTGCATTGCAGTGCCAGTTATGAATGGTATTTTAGCTGGTGTACCTTTTGAGGTGTACAATGAAAACAATAGCAATTTTTCCTAACATAGAAAAAAGTGAATCAGCCGGAGTGCTGGAGCGGATTGTTGCTTTTTTTGCGGATAAGGATGTGCGTCTGGTGATGCCGGAGGCTACGGCAAGGCTCTTTGGCTACCCTGAGCTGGGGGTGCAGTGCCTGGACGAGCTGAATGTGGATATGGGGCTGAGCATTGGCGGTGATGGCACGCTTCTGGGTGTGTGCAGGCAGCTTTATGCCAAGGATATTCCCTGCTGCGGCATCAACATAGGTAATGTGGGCTTTTTGGCGGATATTGAGGTGCCGGAGCTGGAGAGCCGTCTGGGAAAGCTTTTGAAGGATGAGTATTACATTGAGGAGCGGACTGTTATTTCCAGCTCCCATTACAGCCGCGGCGAGAAGCGTTTTTTGGGACACGCCCTCAATGATGTGGTCATCTGCAAGGGCGGTGTTTCCAGGATGCTGCATCTTGGCATGAGCGTTGCCGGATGCCGCCTTACCGACTACAAGGCGGATGGGGTAATCGTTTCTACCGCCACCGGCTCTACGGCATACTCCCTGTCGGCCGGCGGCCCGATTATCAATCCTGTTGTCAAGTCCCTTTTGATAACGCCGATTTGTCCTCATACCCTTGAGGTGCGCCCTATGGTGATTTCCGACGAGGACCATGTGCGCATCCATATTGCGGCGGTGCATCAGGATATTCAGATAACTTTGGATGGGCAGGAAAGCTATCCGATGCTGCCGGGGGATGAGGTGACTATCCGCAAGGCAAAAAATCCGGCCAAGATTATCAAGTTTGAGGACAGGAATTATTATTATACATTGAAAAATAAGCTATGGCGCAATTTATAGCGAGGTGAAAATTTTGAAAAACTATCGACAGGCCAAGATAAAGGCTATTATTGAGGCGCAGATTATAGAAACTCAGGAGGAGCTGGCAGCGGCCCTGAAGGAGCAGAAGATTGAGGTTACCCAGGCTACTGTGTCAAGGGATATCAAGGAACTGAACCTGGTCAAGATTCCCTACGGGCATGGCAAGTACCGTTACTCCTATCCGCTGGATGTACAGCAGGTACATTCTGAATCAAAAATGCAGAAAACCTTCCAGAACGCTGTTACCAACATTGATTTCAGTGAAAACATCGTGGTAATCAGGACACAGCCGGGAGCTGGCGGAACTGTGGCCTTCGCTCTGGACAATGCCCAATGGCCGGAGATTATCGGCACGGTAGCTGGTGATGACACGGTGCTGGCGGTAGTGAAGCAGAAGGATCTGGCGCGGGGCATCGTCACCAGGATGAAGGCTATGGCAGAGGAAGCATGAAGGCTAGAGGATTAGAGAATAGGGGATTGGCATGCTAAATACGCTTACTGTGTGGAATTTTGCTCTTTTGGAGCATATTCAGATCGAATTTGATAAAGGCCTGAACATTCTGACAGGTGAAACAGGTGCCGGCAAGTCAATTTTGATTGACGCCCTGGGAGCCATGCTGGGAAACCGCCTGTCCACGGATTTGATCAGAAGCGGGCGGGACTGGCTGCGGGTTGAGGCTGTTTTCTCCCTGGATAATCAGCCCAGGGTAGTGGAGTTTCTGGAGGAGAATGCCATTGATACGGCAGATGGCGAGCTGATTATCACCAGGCAGATCACCAGCGGCGGCAGGGGCAGTATTCTGATTAATGGCTGTCATACCACCCTGGCTGTGCTGAAAAATCTCGGCACATTGCTGGTGGATATCCACGGACAGAACGAGAATCTTTCCCTGCTGAAGCAGGACAATCAGTTTGCGCTGCTGGATGAATCCGGCAACGGACTGAAGGAAGCGCTGGGCCTGTACAGCGCTGCTTATGCTTCCTTCAGGGAGGCTGAAAAGCGCCTGAAGGAGAAGAAGAGCGCCTCCAGTGATTACGAGCAGCGACTGGATATGCTGAGGTGGCAGATTCAGGAGATTGAGAGTGCCAAGCTGCAGGAAAATGAGGACGAGGAGCTGCAGAAAAGCATCAACAAGCTGTCCAACGCGGAGAAGATTTCCCGTCACATCACCAATGCCTGTGAGCTTCTTTATGGCGGGAGCCATAGCGGCATCGGCGTTGTAAGCGGTCTGGAGGAGGCTGTGGAAAGCCTGAAGGCTCTGGGCAGGTTTGATGATTCTCTGGATGAGGTGGCAGGCATTCTCGGCGAGGCTGCAATCCAGGTCAGGGAGGCAGGCTACGAGGTGCGGGATTATGCTGATTCCCTTGAGTTTGACCCGCGGCTTCTGGACAAGCTGCAGGGCCGCATGGATGTGATTGACAAGCTGCGGAAAAAGTACGGTGCCACCATTGCAGATATTATGGCGTATTATGACAAATGCCAGCAGGAGCTGGCCAATATCGAAAACTACGATGAGGATATCGAAGCCCTGGAGGCCCAGGTGGATGAGGCCCGGAAAAAAGCCGTGCAGGCGGCAGCCGGGGTAACTGATTTGCGCCGGGAAGCCGCCGCGGAGCTGTCCTCTGCCGTGGAGGGACATCTTGCGGCGCTGGGGATGCCGGAGGCAAGCTTTGTGATTTCCGTAGAGCCGTCAGAGGTGCTGGGCGCAAACGGGCAGGACAGGCTGGAAATTTTATTTTCGGCCAATCCGGGGCAGGAGCCGAGGCCGATACAGAAGGTTGCCTCCGGCGGCGAGCTTTCCCGTATTGCCCTGGCCATCAAGACTGTGACGGCCAGCAGGGATACATCCCCTGCCAGCATGGTGTTTGATGAGATAGACACAGGAATTGGCGGCAAGACCGCCAGAATGGTGGCAGAGCGCATAGCCATGGCGGCCGTTGGCAAGCAGGTGCTGTGCATCACCCATCTGCCGCAGATTGCCTGCATGGCGGACAATCATCTTTATATCAGCAAGTCTGTGGCCAACAATCAGACCTCCACATCTGTCCGTTCCCTGTCTGAAGGGGAACGTATTAACGAGATTGCCAGAATGGCGTCCGGCGCCAACGTTTCATCGGCGGCACTGGATAATGCCCGGGAGATGCTGGCCTATGCGAAGCTAAAAAAAGAGGAGTACAGTAAAAATGGATGAAGATTTGATTGAAAGCAAGGTAAGCAGCGAGGATGTTTTTGATGGGAGTCTGCTGCATGTAAAGAAGGATACCGTAAGGCTGCCCAATGGCGGTACGGCTTATCGGGAGTGGATCAAGCATCCCGGCGCCGCCGCAGTTTTGCCTATAACGACTGATGGCAGGCTGATTTTTGTGCGGCAGTACCGCTACCCTATCCAGCAGGTGACGCTGGAAATTCCTGCCGGAAAGCTGGATGCGGAGGGGGAGGATCCCTTCGAGTGCGCAAAACGCGAGCTGTCGGAGGAAACCGGCTATCAGGCTGACAGGTACACGTACCTGACCAAGCTGGCAACTACAGTTGGGTTTTCCAACGAGTTTATTTATATTTATGCCGCCGAGGGGCTAACTCCCGGTAAGCAGCATCCGGATGAGGATGAGTTTATCAATGTATGCACCCTGACCATGGAGGAAGCTATGGAAAAAATCAGGTCAGGTGAGATTTGTGATGCCAAGTCCATTACGGCGGTGCTTCTCTGGCGGGAAATGCAGAAGAAATGATTTTGGGAGGGCTTTATGTTTGATTTTTCTCTGATGGGATTGATAGGCGGCCTGCCGGGGCTCCTGATTGCCCTGGTGGTGCATGAATACGCCCATGCCAGGGTAGCGGACGCCATGGGGGATTTTACGCCGCGTATGATGGGGCGGCTGACGCTCAACCCGAAGGCCCATATTGACCCGATTGGCCTTGTGATGCTTTTGATTGCCCATTTTGGCTGGGCGAAGCCGGTGATGTATAATGCCAGGAACTTCAGGGACTGGAAAAAGGGGGAGCTGCTGGTGGCGCTGGCGGGGCCTGCTTCCAACCTGATTGTGGCATTTTTATCATTGGTGGCCATGGCCATGCTTTTTAAGCTGGGCATTTTTTCTGACGGCGTGCGGCTGGTGCTGTCCATGATGGTGCTGTACAATATCAATTTTGCTATCTTTAACATGCTGCCCCTGCCGCCGCTGGATGGCTCCAAGGTATTGATGGTGTTTTTGCCGGGCAGGTATGCCTACAAGCTGATGTCATTGGAGCGGTACAGCTTTATTATTTTGATTGCCATGATGATGACGCCGGTGCTGACAGGGATACTGATTCCCCTGCAGCGTGTTATACTGGGCATGTTCAACACGATTATCGGGGTATTTCTTTGATAATCATCGGAGCATTTCTTTGCTGAGGCATGAAAAGCTATCTGAAATATGGTTAATAGGTACCTAAAAATATCTAAAAAACAGAAGCAATATAAAAAAGCGGTACAGGCCGCAGAGGCCTGCCGTCTGGGAGGATTTTGAGAGATGAAGAAGATTATTCTTACTGGTGACAGACCTACCGGCAAGCTGCATGTAGGCCATTATGTTGGTTCATTGAAGCGTCGTGTGGAGCTGCAGAATTCCGGGGAATTCGATGATATTTATATCATGATTGCAGATGCGCAGGCACTGACGGACAATTTTGACAATCCGGAAAAGGTGCGTCAGAACATTATTGAGGTGGCTCTTGACTATTTGTCTGTGGGGCTTGATCCGGCAAAATCCACCCTGTTTATCCAGTCAATGGTGCCGCAGCTGACAGAGCTTTCCTTTTATTACATGAATCTGGTAACAGTGGCGCGGGTACAGCGCAATCCTACCGTAAAATCTGAGATACAGATGCGGGGCTTTGGCGGCAGTATTCCGGTGGGCTTTTTCTGTTACCCGATTAGCCAGGCTGCTGATATTACGGCCTTCAAGGCAACCCTTGTGCCAGTAGGCGAGGATCAGCTGCCGATGCTGGAGCAGACCAAGGAAATCGTGCGCAGCTTCAACAGGATTTACAACTGCGAGGC
>CAMFES010000001.1 GCA_945949525.1 uncultured Veillonellaceae bacterium | reverse complement strand
GCTATGGATTTTTATTTTTTTGATTAACTGTTCAAGTTCATTATACAATCAACCAAAAATTCCAAACAGTCTGTCATTTCCTTATTCAGTCTTATAAGCAGTTACACCACACACTATTGCCCGTACAAACTCATCTACTTTTATGTAATAACCCCTCAATCATTATCAATATTACCTCCCCTATCATCAGTCCCTGTAGCATTCCACTGACATGCTTTTGCCATCCGTCCTGAACACAACTGCCCCCTTCTCGTCCGTCCGCAAAATTTCCGCCCCGGTCACATCCGCAATCCGCTGAACAATTTCCTTGTGGGGATGCCCGAAGCTGTTGCCATACCCGCAAGAAATTACCGCCCATCCCGGCTTTACCGCCTGCAAAAAGCCTTCCGAGCTGGATGTGCGGCTGCCATGATGCCCCACCTTCAGCACCGTACTCCGAAGCGGCGTTCCCCGCCGCAAAAGCTCTGCCTCCTGAGCCGCAACCAAATCCCCTGTAAACAAAAAGCTGGCATCTCCATAGCTCACCCTGATGAGATTTGAATATTCATTGCCTGTGGCCTCCACGCTTCCCTGCATTACCTCCCTGCGCTCAGGGGAATACAACACCTCTATCCTTACACCGTCCAGCTCCATATAGGTATTTTCCTTCAGAGGCGCCAGCAGCTTTTCCGTCCTGCCGGCCTCCCCCCGTCCAAAGGCCTTCAGGTACTCACCGGCTCCCTCATGGCCAATCATCACCGCCCTGACAGGTATCCTGCCCAGAATACCACGGACGCCTGCCGCATGGTCATCGTGGGCATGTGTCAAAAATATATAATCCAGCTGTCTGACGCCGTAATGCAGCAGATAAGGCACATCCACCATCCTGCCGATATCATAGCCCCCCTCCCGGACGCCGCCTGCATCCACCATAAAGGCATGGCCGTGAGGCGTAATCACCAGAGCCGCATCCCCCTGCCCCACATCTAGCTAGATACTAAAATGATACAATTGAACATTTTAGAGGTAAACCCAATGAACGATGAATACCCCTACAAAGCCCGTAAAATCAAGGTTTCAGACAACAAAAAAAGAACCCTAGGCAATATCTAGGGTTCTTTCGCTTCTTACGCCTCTATACCTCCCCGCAAGGTGAAGGTGATGTTTCCGTCTTTGCCCACAGTGGCAAATTCTATCAGCGCCACCCATAGCTTTTCATCAAACTCCTCAATTTCATCCAGCTTATCAAGGCTTGCTATCACATCATCCAGAACAGCTGCCTTTTGGCTGTTATTCTCAAGCTGTTTTTCATATCCTTCCTTTTCCGTCTTGGCTTGCTGGTATTCCTTGCTGAGTGCTTCATACCTTGCTTTGTAGATTGACTGGTCAATGCGCTCACTGGCATTAACCTTTATGTATCTAGCGGCAGCCTCAGCAAGCTCTGCCATGTATTCCTCGGCATCTTTTAGCTTGTCCTGCAGCCCTTCTGTACAAAAGAGCGCCATCTTTATCTGCCGTAAACCTTCAACAACTTCTTTCCTATTAAATAGTAGCCTGTTCACAAATTCTATGAAGCTCTCCTTCACCTGCTCCTCGGTTACATGAGGAGTACTGCAAATCCGACCCCCTTCAAATTTATGATTACACCTGAATATCACCCTGCGATACCGGTCATTGGAATGCCAAACCTTTGCCCCGAACCAGGAACCGCAGTCGCTGCATTTCAGCCTGCCAGCAATAATGTTTGAGCTGCTGTACCTGCTCTTGGCACCAGAGCGCCGTTCAATCTCCGCCTGCACCATATCAAACATCTCTCTATCTATTATAGCTTCATGGCTATTTTCAACATAAAACTGCTCAACCTCCCCCTTATTCTTGACTATCTTCTTGGTCAAAAAATCAGCTGTATAAGACTTTTGCAAGAGGGCGTCACCCTTGTACTTCTCATTGGTCAAGATGCTTCTAATGGTATTTATATGCCATTTATCTTTGCCGCCTGGGCTCTTGATTCCTCTCTCCATAAGCTCTGTGGCAATACTTTTATAGCCCATACCTAAAAGGAACATCTTATAGATGAGCCTTACAATTTCTGCTTCCTTATGGTTTACCTTAAAGGAGCCATCCTCTCCCCTGTCATAGCCAAGAAAACGGCCAAAGCCAACACTGGCCTTGCCGTCCCTGAAGCGTTTCCTATGACCCCATTTGACATTTTCTGAAATGCTGCGTGACTCCTCCTGCGCAAGCGAGGACATTATGGTGATGAGCAGTTCCCCTTTGCTGTCCATGGTGTAGATATTCTCCTTTTCAAAATACACCTCAACGCCATGCTCCTTAAGTTTTCTGACTGTCACCAGAGTATCCACAGTATTTCTTGCAAAACGACTGACTGACTTTGTAATGATAAGATCAATCTTTCCGTCCAGCGCGTCCTTCACCATCTGATTGAAGCCATCGCGATGTTTTGTACTGGTACCGGATATTCCCTCATCGGTATAGATTCCTGCAAACTCCCAATCGTCTCTATGCTTAATATGTTCAGAATAATACTTCACCTGTGCATTGTAGCTTGTAAGCTGTTCTTCTGCATCAGTGGATACTCTGGCATAGGCTGCTACTTTGCGATTTTTCCTCTGCTTTACACTTTCCTGCCTTTTTATAACAGGTAAGGCTGTTACAACTCTTTCCATGTAACCTTCTCCCTTCTGCCATCATTGTATTCAAATATTAGGCAATCATCATATTTCAGTATCCTTGAGATATCAGTCAAATCCAATTCCTCTAAGTATCCTTCTGTGATTGCATTCAGAAAATCCGTATAGACATTCTTTCCAGAACAACCATAACGCGCATTACAGCAACGCCAATAATTTACAGCTCGCTTCTTGCGGTTATGATATGTTCCTCCACATTTTCCGCAGATAACCATTCCGCTGAATATAGAAAAACCTCTTTTTCTTGAATTGTTTTTCGTGCGCTCTGGAGTCCATTTCTTATGGCGGCTCATAGGCTTCCATGTTTTCTCTATAACCCTTCCATCTGCCATTTTAAAGCTAAGTTTATCTTCGCCAATTACTGTAATCTGGTCAATCTGCTCTCTGACATCATCTTCCGTCCACTCACCAAAAATCTCACCTACTACCCGTCTGAGGTCATATTCAGGTATAATTCTTCCCCTACAGTCATCAGCATTCTTACTCCTTTTCCTGCAAATCCATGTAACAGCCCTTGTTCTAGGGCGAACACTTCTCCAATATGTACTTCCGCATATTCCACAAACCATTTTCTGTGTAAATGGATAAATAGGAATATCCGGCTTTCTGAATACCAGCTCTTCACGCCTCTGCACTATACGTTCTTGCACCTTATCGAAAGTTGCGCGGTCGATAATAGGCTCGTGGTTATTCTTCACATAGAATCTTGGTACTTCGCCATTATTCTTGACCTTCTTTCGGAGCAGGTCATCGGTAACATACTCTTTCTGCAAAAGCAAATCTCCCGTGTAGGTAATGTTTGACAGCATATCCCTTATGGAGCATGGGCTGAAATCACCACCTGTATAAGAGCGTACCCCTTGCTCATTCAGCTGTGCGGCCGTGCGTTCTGCAGATATGCCATTAAGGTAGTTCTCAAATATCAGCTTAACAATAGCAGCTTCTTCTGGAACAACCTTATAATCGCTCCCTTCACGCCTATATCCATAAATTCCTGCTCCACTTGGGATTCCTTGTGAAAATCTCTTTCTTAAAGCCCATTTAATATTTGTACTGGTTGTATCGCTTTCTGCTTCCGCAAAAGCTGCAAGTACTGTAATCCAGAACTCACCCTCTGTAGAAAGTGTATTGATGTTTTCGCGTTCAAATCTCACTTCTACATTTATGCTCCTGAGGTATCTTACTGTCTTTAGAAGGTCAACCGTGTTTCTTGCAAAACGTGATATAGATTTTGTAAGGATGATGTCTATCTTTCCAGCTTCCGCGTCAGCTATCATGCGCTGGAACTCTTTACGGGAGTCTGTTTTTGTACCGCTGATACCTTCATCACAATACACACCGACATATTCCCATGCAGGATTTGACTGTATCAGCTCACTGAAATAACTGACCTGTTCCGAAAGGGAATGGTGCATCCTCTCGGTTTCCACAGATACCCTTGCATATGCGGCAACTTTCTTCAGAACAAACAATTCAGGCAATGCTTTAGGCAGCATTCTAGTAATCTTCATAACAAGCCTCCTTCCCTCACTATATATCACTCTAAACCGCTATTATTGCAAGTCCGAATATGTTTTTCCAGCCGCTGGGCGGTACTTTTTTAGCATAATCTTTTGAGCTTTTTCATACTCCCTTTTGCTGATAGTTCCTTTCCTATATAGAGAACGCATCAGTCCCATAATGAGCTCATAGCTAATGAAATTATTCACGGCTGCCACCCCCAAACCTGAAAGCGATATAGCAGCTGTGGCTACAATACTTCTTGGCTGATGTGCTGTAAGCTGTAAATTCAGATCCACAGAAAAGGCAGTTACGCTTTCGAAGTGCTCTATGGTCAACCTTATCTCTGTTTGAATTCCACCATTTCATACGGCAGGCATCTGAACAGAACTTCTTCTCCTTCCGCCCCGTAGTCTGTTCCACCGCCTTGCCACAGTATCTGCAGTAATGCTTGTCATCAATCTGTGGACTGCTTGCCTTATTTCTCCTGCAATAGCTTTTGATAGTACCCACAGGTATATTCAGTTCCTGGGAGATCTTTATATACCCAAGCCCCTGCCTGCGATATTCATCAATCCTACGTTTCTCAAACTCCGTCATTTTTATCACCTCTAAAAATACAAGGACAGCATTAACGATTTTTAGAACTGTCTCTTTGTATCACTGGAGGTTAATATTATATTTGAGCAAAAAAATAAACCGAGTTTTTCAACTCGGCTCGCATTTTATTTTTTTCCATGTTCGTAGAACCTTATTCTCTCAGCCATCAGCAACCGTTCAACAGCCAATTCATAACTTGCTAATATTCCCCTTCCTGCGGGGTCATCAGCCAAGTGTTCTTCCAATGCCTGCGAGAACTTAGTAACATCCTTTGCTTCTGCAGTATTATCATCAACCAGACGGCTTATCATCTGTGCTAATTCAGGACTCATATATACCACACTCCTTAACAAATAATCACCCATCAGCAGCAAAGCCAACACTGCTGCTCATCACTCCTGGCAGTGATGCCGATTAACCATGACGGTATACCCAGGCTCCAGACATGGCTATTGGCACATTCGAATCAGGTGATAATTTAATTATAGCACTCAAGAATTCTTATGCAAATTTAGGTGTCCTGTTTTTAGGCTATTTTCTCATTGACACAGTTATGGAGCACTGCAGATGCTGCAATCTTGATAACAGGATAATTGGTCTTGAGTTCTTTAATGAAACCATCAAGTGCAGCAACATCTTCAAGTTCCGCCTGTAGCAGATAATTCCAATCACCTGTCACAGCATCACAAAATGTGACCCGGCTATCAACCACTACAAACTGCTCAAATCTGTCATGAGCAGATACTCCCAACGAAATATTCAAATAGGATTTAATCATAAAAAAAGTCCCCTTTAATATTAAAATTAGACGTCTATAGCAAAGTATATAAGTGCAATTTTATAAGTGCAAATAAAAATCACATATATTAGTTATTTGCACGGAAAAAACTAATATTATAATGTGACTTTTTGGCTATAATCCTGTTAACCCTTGATATAACTGTATCTGTGTACATTTACTTTAGTATAATAAACCAATAAAAATAGGCCTGCTTGGGCGATTCAATAATTCCCCAAGCAGGCCTATTAGTCATTTAGCTATACATGCACACAGAAGCACACCGGCTATAATCCATGCTACCGTTTTCTCACGCTTCAGCTTATCTCTCTTCAATTGTTCCTCTCTGGCGAATTCCTCGAAGTATATCCTGGCATTCTCCAATGAGTTCTGCTGCTCTAGCATTTCCTTCTCCAAGTTTTTCATTTGACTGGATAGCAGACTGTACTTCTCCTCGGCCTGCTGTAACTGTCTGTCCGATTCCATCAGCTGTTCCTTCTGCTTCTCTAAGGTCACTGATTGACTGCTGTTGATTTCGGACAGCTCCGTCAAGTTCTGTTCTAACCTCGTCAGATCGCTCTCCGTCACCATGTACATCGGCTCCACAGCCTCTGAAGCAAAGGACAATTGCGGCACCGACAGCAAAGCCAAGCAGAGAAGCCACCAATATCTTTTTAGCATTCATAGTTCCCTCCTTATAAATAATCTGTTACACCTCTTGCGATTGCCCTTGCAAAATCATCCTGATTATTTCTCAGGAGCTTCTCATCATCCTCATTGGAGATAAAGGCAAGCTCTACAAGGACCGCCGGCATATCCGTATTGGTGAGGACATAAAGACCATTCCGCCCAGGCACTGCTACCTTGATTCCCCTATCTACTGTATTAAGTGAATTCACAATCTGGTCCTGAATACATTCAGCAAGCATCCTTCCAGCGCTAGAACCATTGCAATACCAGGTTTCTGTGCCCTCTGCATAAGGTGACTCTACGCTGTTGCAGTGGATGGAAATGAAAAGGTCTGCCTCCAAGGAATTCGCCCTGGAGCAGACCGCAGACAGGCTGTCATTCTGATGAACCATTGTTTCAATCCCCACAGCATTAAGGTACTTTGCAACAAGCTCCCCTACCTTCAATGCCACATCACACTCCCTAAGGCCTGTGCTTCTGCTGCAGGCTCCAGGATCTGGATGACCGTTTGGTGCGTGTCCCGCGTTAATAAATACCATCATAAATACTTCTCTCCCTTCTTTTCAAAGCTGTGCTTTCCAGCACCGCCAATATAACCTAAGAGACCACTAGCAATACTCATGCTAAGTTCGTTAAGGCCTCCATATATACTGATGATTAAGGCAGCAGACAATGCTACCACCACAATCACATCAGGCACATTAATTCTTTCTATCATAGACTTCTCCCCCAAGCGGAAAATGAGAGACAATAGGAACATCCTGGTCTATAGGAAGCCCCATCATCTCATTGTAGTAGTATTCACCATCTCCGTTGCCATTAAACTCATCATGGTAGCATTTATACATATCACGGATGTTGTTCCGGGCGGTGATGGTAATCTTGCCGCGTTCAATAAATGCCCTGCAGGACTGGATAATACGGTCACGAAGGAGAACAAGGCCGCCGCTTGCAATGCGATTCACGCTTACCCTAAGCTCCTTAAGTTCCTGCCGCATTTCAGCATTCTGCTTGTTCATTTCTTCCTGCCAGGCAATGAACTTTTTCTGGTTCTCCAGCATATCCTGAAATAGCTTCTCCTTTGCTTCCACTGCGGCATCATGCTTATTTGCCATGCTCTGTGCCCTGCCAGAGAAAAAACTCAGGGCGGCGGTTGCAAGCATAATCAGAATCTGTTCCGTAGTCATACCATCACTCCTCAATCAGCTCCATGGCCACAGCTTCCACATACTCAGCAGGCACAAGCTCCTGCTTTTTATTTTCCCTCTCATCTTCTGAGAGGATATACTTACCAGCTTTTACCAGTACGGCATAAGCCTTTGCCTTGTGCTTATAAATCTTCATGCTTTTCCCTCCAAAATGTCATAAATCTCAATAAGTGCCTCTGCCAGCTGAATCTCTGTAGGATTAACATCAGCCTCCTCCAACTCATAACATTCTTTATGCTCTGGAAGATAGTCATCCGATACTTCCTCCCAGTCCGGATATCTTGCCTTCTTCACCTGTGGCAATAAAAAAGCAGCGCCCCATGGTGGAGTGCTGCTCAGTTCCTGAGTTTTTCTGTTGTAATACATCATCTGCCATCAACCCCCTTATAATCTTCAAGCACCTCAACATAGCAGCCAATATAACCGGATGACTTCCATGCACTGTTGTACATAGTCACACCACCGTAAGCTGTACTGATATAAGCGGTAATCTTCATATCATCATTGCCTGTGGCACTATCAGAGAATGGCCATATACCGCCCCATCCTGAGTTATATACATATACCATCTTCATGGCTTCAATCTCATTAGTCCCCTTGGAATCAGATGCCCATGTGAAGTATCTTTTTACTTTCTGCGTCCCAAAAGGATTATCCCATGAGATAGGCCCTGACCCAGAGAAATACTTGAAGCCAAGAAAGACTTTCCTGTTGCCGCCGACCGCTCCTTCCCGCCTGCCATACTTATAATCTGTATCATTATATTCAAATACAGATTTAGTATCCGCCCGGATAAAGCCTATGGCAGCAGCATTGGAAGGTACGGAATCATCAAGGATATTCTTTCTGCCCCTTACCATAAGGCTGTCATAAATCATCTGAATCTCAGAATCACTCAGAGCCTTTGGTACAAAGAGCATATAAGATATTGCCCCCTTCAGCGGATAACCTGTGCCATATCCAGAACCAATGGAGCATTCTGTAGTAATGCTTTTCTTCCAATGATTATTGGGTTTAATAATACAGTCGCGATTAACTCTGAAATAATAATTCTTGCTGGTAACCCTAAGAGCCATAAAGTTTTCCTGACCTACCTGTGCTACAAGGCCAGAGTTGATCCATGCTCCGCCATTCTGGTTTCCAGTATAGAAGCCGAACTGACCACCGCCGCCATCGCAGCAGGTAGAAACAATAAATGTCTGGGAAGTATTATAGGTATTTGCAAAAAATCTGCCATAGCTTGCCAGCTGAAATGGATTAACTACAGCCACAAGAGTGAACTCCTGTGGTATTGTCATACTTCCTACATTAAGATAGCAGTTATTATCTCCTGGAAAACGGAGTGCCTTGCCAAGCCCAAGGCTGCTGTCCTCCTTTACAGGAACTACGGTACTCCCAAGAACAGCACTATATATTTCGTTGCTGTCCTTTGCCATATCTGGAGTTTCATCATCAAATCGCCATTCAGCATAACCTGTCTTACCTTCTGGCATAGATGGGTAACATGATGCTCCCTTGTAATAAAAGCATGGCAGCAACAGCTCATTGGAAATCTTTGCAATTTCCTCCGGGCTTCTTATAGCATTCCTAATCTCCAGATAGTGGAATGTTGCAGGAAGCATATCCGACTTATCATAAGCACAGCCAATGCGGGTATTCTGGCTGCTATTAAGGGTAAGATTCCAGTTAACCGTAACTTGGAATACCTGCTTTCCATCAATATACACATGGGCAATCCTGCTATCGTAGACAAAGCTCAAGAAAAAGGTCTTTCCTGTCTCACAGACATAGCCTGTGTTCTGACCGCCGCAATACAAAAGGCCATTACTGTTAATGTAGATAGTAGTCACATTTCCTGCGTAATTGAAGATATAATCCGCAGAGCCGTCAATCTTATCCGGTGTAATCAGGATATCGTACTCAAATGGCACATTGCCTGTCATGAATCCCAGATTATTGGCAAGCTCAAAGTATCCAGTAAGGCCATCTGTCTGGAGAGCATAATCCGCCCAGCCATCAACGGAAGCAATACCGCCATAAGGGATAAAATCGTTCTCCTGTGCTATGGCAGACTTCCCAACAGCTATATTAGGAACATTCTCACCTGCAATAGTCTTATT
This sequence comes from uncultured Veillonellaceae bacterium, assembly GCA_945949525.1. Lineage (GTDB taxonomy): Bacteria > Bacillota > Negativicutes > Selenomonadales > Selenomonadaceae > Anaerovibrio. The sequence continues at coordinate 89,736 of CAMFES010000001.1, read as the reverse complement.
GAAAATCCAAAATCCTAGCGTGTGGTCATCAATCCAGTCTGTCGGGTATTTGGCTATTACCTTTCCTAACTTCCCTTCGCTGTCAAGGTGCATAAGAGCGGTTTCCCTCTGCCCCAGCTTCAATGAGCCACCGTTGAAATTAACTGTGCTGCCATTAATCTTAGCAATGCCGCTAGAGATGTACACCTCATGGCTGTCAAAGCCTGCTACCTTGATGCCTTTTGCGATATAGGTTGAATCATCCACAGTATCGGATGGAAGTACAATATCCTTGGAACCATCAAACTCGATGCCATTTATCTTTCTGGCATTGGTAAGCTTTTCAGCTTCATTGGCTGTTTTTGCGTTTCGAAGGTCATGCACCAGCCATTTTGCACTGCCATCAATAACACTTACACCTTCCTCATTCCCCCAGGCAGGCTCAACCATGCCAGTAATACCGCCCAGAATACATTCAGCATATATAAGGCTGTCCGTAGAACTTCTAGCTATATCACCGACATTTACCGCCTGCTCACTCTGCCAGAAGTCACAGGCATCCACAAGGTCTGAAAGCACTGATATTCCCTGGGCTGCTCCCATACTGTCATAAAACTTTATCATTTATATCCCTCCTTAGTAGCCACGAATAATGGCTCTTACAATCTTGCCCTCGCAAGGCTCGCCCTTCTCATCAAAGAGCGTTATATGGCAGCCCCTTTCGTCATAGTCAGTGACCTGCCATGTTACAGCCTTGCCATCCATATCTGATGTAAAGACTGCCACAGAGCTTGGCACCGCTATGAACCTGTGGTTAAAAGCCACATAATTGTCCCCTGCCTGAAGGAGAACATTTTCCAGGTTCACCTCAGTATCCGGCACATCAATGCTGACTGTGACTCTTTTCAGCTGTCCTTGGGTATGCCCAGAAATGCTTTTAAGGCTAATCCTAATCTGCACAAACCGACCACGGAACACTGCCTGATCGGCTGGTATCCAGTGGCTGAAGGTGTACCCGTCAATGCTTGTCCTGTAGGTTATCTCTTTCACCACATCACTGCTGCTATCTCCCTCAACAGAAATCCCTAGAAAGGTGCTGGCAAGGGAAACAGGTGCTGTAAGCTCATGACCGCCCTCAAAGATTTCTCTAAAAAAGGCATAATCCCTTATCCGCTTTTCTTCCTGCTGATGGATGATGCCATGGCTGTCGATGTAATAACAATCGCTGTCAATGATGTTTTCTCCTAAATCAATAAGAGGCAGATATACCTCACCATCGATGTAGGTCAGCTTATCAAAGATTTCACGGAAATACTCATAGTCCTTAATCTGCCTGTTATCCAGCATCCAAAGTGAATCCCTGTGGCGGTATAGATTTATACTCTGTGCAAAATCATCCACCCCATAAGTCTTTTTGAAGATGATGTTTTCAGCAGCAAGGGCAGAGATATTTATAATCTGTCGGCATTCCTTTTCAGACTTATTGCCAGAGGTATCAACAGCTTTTACCAAATAAGTACAAGTACCGTTTGAACTTGCTCTAAAGGTAAGAGATGTACTAGTGAAATCCGCAATCTTGAAGGAATTCTCCCAGCTAACCCCCATTCTGAGTTCATAGTGACTAAGGTCTGTATCCTTTACCGGAGTAATTACGGCCGTTATATTTTCATCTGCCTGCACTAGGGACATATAGGATACATTCTCTGGCGGTGTGTCCTTTCCCACAATGGTAATAGAGGTACTGCCACCATTTACCCTATTGCCATTGATGCAGAGCTTAATCTGAATCTTGTATGTAGTTCCTGCCTTTGCACCTTTATATCTATAGCTAAGTGCGGTAGTAGAAAATTCCTCTGTTTCTTCGGTATCCATATTGGTAATAAGGACACTGTAGCCATCCGCAGATGAGGAATACCCATCCGGGCTTTCCCAAGAGATATTGATAAAGGACACCACAGTACCATCCTTTTCCACAATGGTTTCCTCAGCCGCTGTCACATTCTCCGTTGAAAAGCTTTCAGAAAAAGTGTAGTCAATCCTTGGATACTTGGAGTAATCCAGTTCTGTAGCATAGACTGCTTCATCATATTCAATGAGTTTCAGCTTGACGAGCAAATCCCCATCACGCTCAGCACCAACAATCCTGAATGGCTTTACCGCCCGTTCAGCTTCACCAAAGGTGTAGCAATCCGCTTCTGTGAGTTTTCCTTCTATCGGCTCCATAAGGGTAAGGCTATCTGAAGTCCCCGCCTCTGTTTTCACGAAGCGGTGCAGCAGCTTATCCATCTGGGTCTGAATATAGACCTCATAGGATTTTCCCTGCTCCATATTCACAGCCTTATCCAGCTTTATGATATTCCTGTTTCCGCTGATCAGCCTGCCAGACGCAATGCCAATCCTGCTGATACTATGAGCATAGCCCACAATATCACCATATTCTGCTGTGATTCCGTTTATATCCGTTGAAAGCTCTATGGTCTGGAGCTGCCTTTCGGCTGTGGCCAATGCCATAACAGCTTCCCGGTATGCCTGACTTCTCCGCCTTACTCCAAAAAGAGTGAGCTGGGCGGTGTTGTCCTGCTGATCATCACGGGCATAGGATTCACTGCGCAAGGTAAACTGCGTATTCTTGTAGTCATTCTGCTCATCGTTATAGGTTATCTCGATGGAACGCGCTCTTTCCTCTCGGCTCAAAAATGAGCCATGTACAGAGCCTTGTGTAGTCCTGCCTTCACTAAAGATTTGGGTTATCATTCCAGGCCTGTCTACAGTAATACCATAATTGCAGCCATGGATAATGATGTTGCTATGACCAACAGCTGCAGCTTTTACCGCTGCCTCATACCTACGCTGTGAAGTGTCATAGAAAGCATCAAACTCAAAGCGCTTTTCCTTTTCACCATCATGATTTGTTATCTCTTCATCAGCATAGGCAGCAGCACTTTCCCACTCATCAAAATAAGGATCTAAATGCTCATGGGCACAGCCATCAACCACATACTCATACCGCCCGGTATTGATGTTCTTGATGTACCTGCAGCCATGGAGAATATCATAGGCCGCCCAAATAGGATTGGTAGCCGCCTTTATCTCATAACGCTGAATCTTTGGATTATAGACATAAACCTTACTTCTGGTCTGCTTCCATGTGAGATTAGGAACACCGCCAGAGAGCTGATTTGTAGCCAGTATCCTTAGAGCCACAAGGACCTTATTTGGCCTAGCATACCGCCCGGAATTATAGGATGTAAGAAGTGACCAGCTGGTATAGGTCATATATCTGGAACCGGATGGCTTTGAGGTCAGCACCAGCTTCACATCATACTGGGCCGCCTCTCCCACAGCCCACTTGAAGGATTTTCTAAATCCATCTGCCGAGGAATTAGATACTGTATAGCTGTTATGATAAATCCACTCTGTAGTGCCTGTTTTCCTATAATCTATCCTGCAGACAATGCTTGCTGACTCATAGCCGCCATCGTTGTTGAGATGATAAAGGCCATTTGACCACTCCAAAGTCACCTCAAGAGCAGATGCCTTCGTTGAATCTGTGGTACGAATGAGAGGCTTGTTCAAGTCAAGAAGCAGACCCACACCCTGGTCTGTTGGTGTGTTATCAAAGAATCTGATAGGCTCCTGGTCATTGGTACCGAGACGCTTTTCAATCTGTACATTTGAAAAACAGTCTATGGGCGTAGAGTCAATCCGAAGGTCGGTAATGCAATCCACCTCACCATACCCGCCACAGTACAGGAGATTCAAATACTGCTTACCACCTATGGTTTCAACGTGCTCCTCCAAAAGCTGTGGCTGGGGAATGACGGTTCCATAGGTTTCCCCGATAATGCCGCCTTCCTGAGTACAGACTGTAGGCAAATCCCATCCATAGGTCTGGCTTTTCTGATTATCCATAAAGCTTCTGTTGTCCATGGTAGCTGCCTGCTGCGGAAATACGCTATTAATGACACGCCCACCCAGATACATAACTGCACCTGCAGCCAGACAGCTGGCAAGAGTACCGCCTTTTATGGTTAACCCCAGAAAGCCTGTCACACCATTTGCTGCAATGCCACTAGTAATGACTGTTAAAGCTACCATAGCCACAAAGCCTAAAACCTTGCCTATACCGCCACCTTCAATATGGGGCATGGAGATAATATCATCCCCATCAGCCGGAATAGAAAGCTCTGTGGCAGGCCGTCCGTTAATGAACACATCCCTGCCCTGAAGGGCGGTGTAATTCGTTACCGGCATATTGGTACAAACCAACTTCTCCAGCTTATGTACCCTCGGCTCAAAGGGATTTTCAATAACAATCAGCCTTACCATCTAATCACTTCCTTGGATAATAATAGCCAACGATGTGGCTTTTCCACCTCTTAATTGTTGATACGCAGACCCCTGCCATAAGGTATGCATGAATAAACCTGCCATTTCCAATGTAGATACCTACATGGTTTGCCCATAGCTTAGGCTCCGTCCTTATAAGCACTAAACAGCCATCCCTTGGCTCATCCAGCTTTTCCCAATAAGGGCGCTCCTTTTTCATCTGCTCTGATATTTTCAGTTCCTCTGCTGCTGAGATTCCATAATCCTTCACAGCAATGCCCTGCCTTTTGAAGCATTCCCTTACAAGCCCCCAGCAGTCCATACCATTTTTGTCCCTTCCACCATCCATGAAGGGCACTCCTATCAAATCCTCATACATCACGCACTCACCATCCCTGGCTCTCCGCCAAATCTCTTAGGTATCAGGCAGGTTTCAAGTGTGTTTATGCACCTTTCCTTGCCGGTATATCCGCAGCGGATATCCCCGCATGCAAAGGGGCAGAAATTCTTGTTGTACCTGAACCTTGGAAAACGATTAACCATTTCCGGGCTTGCCCCTAAGATAAAGGTAATCCACTGCTCTGTGTACTTTGCCTCCGTAATCATGAAGGCAAGCTCAAACTCGGCATCTGGCACAGCAAGGTTACTAGCCAGCACCACATAAATCCTTACCTCGGAGTCCACAAGGCCGTTATACTGCTGGATATAGCTTCCTATCATGCCGCCACAGTTGCTGATACGGATATTGATGGACGGGATTGTCTTCCCATCCTCTGAGGTGGATTCAATTTCCACAGGAAAGGCTGTCCAGACCTTATCCCGCCATACAATATTCTCAGTATTCCTGACAAGGCATATAGGTTCTGCCAATTCCTTTGAAATAACCTCAACCAGCAGCAGGAAAGGTGTATCTGATGCAAGGCTGTTCTTTGCCAGCGTTGCTGCCTGTGACCAGACCTGCATAAGCTACACCTCCTCAAACTTCAGGCTGCCCTGCCATCCGTAAGGATGGACATACTGCCAATTAGTCAGCGCTTCTGAGAAGCGCACCACCATAACCTTATTATTGGCAGGGTTCCTGAATTCAAACTTCTGAAAGGTGCCTACCTTCCTGAAGAAATCCGTAATCCTTGAAAAATCATCGTCAGACAGCGCAACCCACGAAAAAGACCACACAGCTACCATCCTAGTAGTGCGTGGCCTTGTCTGCTTATAATTGGCGTCTGTGGTTGTTGAAACAGTGCTGTCCTTTATAGACATCTTGTAGCTGTCCCCGCAGGAATCAGCTGCTGAGATATTTGGTTCTATATCCGGAAAACTTAACATAGCTAACTCCCCATCATGGTTCTGAGATTAGAACCGAATCCGTTTACATTCCTTTGTGCTCCGTCAATAACCACATCCAGGATGAACCTCTGGGCCTGTTGGTCAAAACCGCCCTCAGTTGCTGTTACCTGACTGTCGGTGTTATTAGTGATATTGACGATAATGCCCGCTTTCTGCTGTGAAGCAGAATTTCCTGCAGAGGTATAGCTGAAACCACCCGGAATAGATGGAGCATATATTGCACCACCATTCCTGAATGCGCCCTTATTCATAGCTTCAAGCATCGGGCGGTTCTTCCTTGTGGCTTCAGCCGTCATGACAAACTCACCATCAGACAGCCTTACGAAATGCCCTGTGCTCTCAAGGTATGCCAGAATGCTGTCCGATGTTCCTGTACCAGCACCCTCAATCAGGCCGCCTGCCAGAGCACCGCCCGAAGCAAAGCCCGGAAGTTCACCGCCATAACTGAAACTGATACCAAAAATGGAAGTTACCATCTGTGCCGCAGCCTTCTTTGCCACGATTTCAGCAATGGTACTGAGGATTGTATTGCCAAGGTCATGAACCACATCCATGGCTGTAGCAGACCCCTGAATAAAATTCTTCAGCGTTGATGCAAGATTGGAATTAACGCTTGATGCCAGGTCTGCAACCATTTCCTCATTGGTTTTATGGGCTTCCTTCCAGATAGCAATATACTGGTCAGCTATAGCCTGCTGTCCCTGAAGCACCATCATGTTCCTGGCATCATCAGACTGCAGGGCAACCTTGATTTTTGCCATATCACCAAGAGTTCTCAAATCCTCGAGTGTCTTTTTTAAACTGTCCCGTATGGCCTTGTTTTTGTCATCCATAGCCTTTGCAGCTTCAGCAGCATACCAGCGATCAATATTCAGCATTGACTCGGCATCTTCCCTATTTCTAAGGACTTCCTTTTCCTTATCTTCACGTTCTCTCTGAAGCCTCTGCATTGTGATGCGGTATTCCTCTTCAGCCAGAGTACGATAATCGCTTTCAACCTCTGCTATAGTCTTAGCTGTGTCAGAGATAATATCTTCATTAGCTTCCTTCCAGCTTTTAACAATCTTTGCTTCCAGCACAGATTTATAATCTGACAGCTCACTTTCAAGAAGGGTCACATCAGCCCCTGCAGCCTTGATTTCATTTATCTCCAGCTGTTTTTTACGAATGTTGTTATCCAACTGATCCATCTGGTAAGCATAATCAGATTTAGTCTCCCTGCCTATCTCATTTTCCATGGAAGCAAAAAGCCTTGCTGCATCCTCTTTTGCCTTATTGAGCTTCTGAACAGCATCCTCCACCTTTTTAGCATCCTCACCCATGGTCTTGGTCACAGTCTGATTGCCGGTATACTCAGCTGTGCTTATATACCCCTCTACCGGACCAAACCAATCCTCTGCTTCTTCCATGGAACCATGGTGGATACCGGTTTTAGTATTGCTGGCAATATAACCGCCAGCACCATCATAGATACCTACATGACCTCTCCACTCGATAATATCTCCGGCTTTCGGCTGGTACCCATCGTTCTTGTCATGGTAGGCAGCACCTGCCTTTTGAGCCATATTATCTCCATTAGGATCTGACAAGCCATAGATACCCGCTTCCTCAAGCATTGAAGATGCAAATATTGAGCAGGTATTTTCGCCCCAAGACTCCCCCAGATGATTCATGGCAGAAGTTACGACATCCTCACCAATAGGCACATCAACTTTGTAAGATACATCTTTTACTGCGCTAGATGCTTTTTCTGAACTGCTTACATCTCCTGCATTAAGGTTCTGCATGAGTTCCGCAAGCTTGGCATCAGACTCAGCTAATCTTTTCTCAGCCGCTTCCTTTTCAAGCTGTGCCTTGTAGTCCTCATCATCCTTGTGGCGCTCCCACCATGCAGACTGGAGCTTTTCATTAAGGGCTTCATCTGTTACCAGCTCACCGCCCTTAATAATGCGGTTCTCATCAAGGTAACTGTATTCATTTGATAGGTCAGGCTGCCAATCAGGATTTATCCTGTCTTTTGTATAGAAATAGCCATTCTTTTCTTCATAATCAAAACCATCCACATTGTAGGTATGCTCTTTTTCCTGATGCAGCTTTTCCGAATTGTACTCGTAAAGGCAATATCCTGCATAGGCAATGGCAGCTGCTAAGCCAATCCATCCGCCAGTTAGTGCAAGCACACCCGCCTGCAGAGCCTTTACCCCTCGAAGGGCTGTGGCCGAAAAGGTTATGGATTTTGCACCAGCCGCAGCCGCTGCATTTCCTTCTGCCACATGGGCTGCTGCAAGAGCCGTGGTAGCTGTGGTCTGTGTCGCAGTAGCCCTTGTAGCTGTGGTCTTAGCCGCAACATTGGCTGCTCCTGCAGTTGTGGCTGCAGCCCCTTCAGCCATAATAGCCTTGGTAAGCACAGCTTCACCTGCTGTTGCCGTTGCTGTTCCCTTGGCAGTAGCTGCAAGAGAAGTATTGACCCCAGCTGCCATCTCAGCTGCTGCCACATTTATACCTCTGAAGTGTTTTTCAAAGGCAAGCCTGATCCGAGCAGAGGCAGCTTCCGACTCAGTCTGAATACGAAGAAGGTTCTTTTCCAGTACCATCCTTGCTTCATCAGATGCCAGGCCCTCCTTCTGGGCGGCCTTGATGGCATCATTCTGCATTTTTAGATATGCTGCCTCAGACCTAGCCACCACCTTATTGATATTGGCTATCTGTTTTGCGGTTAGCTCATTGCTGGCAGCTGTCTCCACAGCTGTGGTCTGAGTTGCGGATACCCTTATGGATGCCCAGAATGCCTGCATGGAAGCAGCAGCTTTTCCCAATATGCTGATGCCCTTCATTACTGCATAGAACTCAACAGCAGCCTTGGTGACTCCTGCAATCTCAGTCTTATTCGCCTTCAGGAACAAAGCAGTCTGCTGAAGGCCAGTCATAATGCCTGGAAGGAACTCCTGCAGGATTGGCCCAAAGCCTAGAACCATGGCAGTAGAAATCTGGGAGGCCTCCATCTGCATAATCTTAAGCTGCATGTTAAGCTCATGCATTTCCTTCGGGTTCATCCCTACGCTTTTCACCTTGCCCGCAGCTTCTGCAGCTTCATTGTACTGCTCCAAAGTAGACACAAGGGCCATGCCACGAACACCTAATGTGTTCATGACAAATTCCTGCCCATAGCCTGCGGCCGTTGCCTTTTTATAGCCCTCGGCTAAAGATTTAAGCTGCTCATTTATAGGCAATAACCGCCCAGTTGTATCTGTTAATGACACACCAACAGCACTTAAAATCTGCCTGGTCTTTTCTCCATCCTCGCTGGATGCCGTAAAGGATTTATCCAGACGCATCATAGCTGTAGAAAGGCTTCCCACATCACCGCCCGTAAGGCTCATGATCTTAGAGAGCATTCCGGCTTCAGCAGCTGTAATGTGTATCCTCTGAGACAGCCTGTAAAGGTTATCCCCGGCTTCTGCTGTGCCTTTTATGAAGCTTGAAAGCCCAAAACCTGCAGCAGCCACAGCAGCAAATGTCTTTACCTTACCGATAAGCCCTTCTACCTGCTTTGCACTCTGCTCCACATGGGAACTGAATTTATTTACAGCAGCTGTATCAAAGGAGCTGTTAATGGCAGCCTGGGCATTAGATAATTCCTTCTTAAGTCCAGATGAATCCGCTCCTATTTTTACCATCAGGCTTGATATTACTGACATTCTGCTCCCTCCTTACAGCCCGAATTTTTCTCTTAAATATTGCTCGTCCTCATCACGAGATGATGAGTCTGTTTCCCTCAACCTTAACGGTTTAGCCAGTCTATCCACGGACATATTCTGCTTCAAGGATTTACCAAAGAGGTTCATAAGATTAGATACAAAATAGGCATGGGCGGTCACTTCCGCGTCATGCCTTATTTCATATCCTTCTGACAGCTTATAGAACTCTCCCGGCTGAAGCTCCTCAAATTCCCGCGGTTTCAAGCAGAGCATACTATATGCCAGCTTCTCTGCCTCATCCGCCCACTCTTCAAAGCTCTTTACTCTTCTGCCGCTTCCTTTGCTGCGGCCTTGATAAAAAGGCCAGAAGCAATAATCCCCCGATAGATTGCGTCATTGATATCATCGAGAATGCCGCCCTCATCGCAGTGCTTCTGGATGGTATCTGCTGCTTCCTCAATAGTCAGCTCCTTCTCAAGGCCATAAGCAAGGCCCGCAATGGTAAAATTGATATCCATAGAACGCAGGATACCATTGGTGCTCATAATGTAAAAAAGGCTCTGTCCAAGTGCTTTTTCAAACTTGGCGAGCCTCATGATGTTAAACTCCAGCTTTGCTTCCTTGCCGCAAAGCTTAAATTCTACTGATTTCTTCATGCCTTAGTACCTCCTGCAGATGTAGTGGATGGAGCACTATCCTTGGTAAGACCAGAAAGAATACCATTACCGGAAAGAGTACCAGAAATGGTAGCCGCCCCATCATGCGGAATGTCCAAAGAAAACTCGGTTACAGATGCCCAGCCTGTACGATAGGAATCATCCGGATACTTGAGCTTCAGGAACACATCCTTGCCTTCCTCAAAAGCCTTAGCCAGTGCATGAACACCAATATCCTGCAACAGCACAAGGCCAGAAAGGTCAATGCTCCAGCTTCTAAGTCCTGCCTTTGTTGCAGACCATCCGCCGGATGTCTTATGCGATACATCAATGGTTTCAGCCTGACGGGTAAGGCCAGAATTACGCTGACCGCCAATCATCTGCCATTCGGGAGTGCTGACTGTGCCGGTATTAACGAAAAGCAGAAAATCCTTGCCTACCTCTGCCGCCCCAAGGTCAGGGTTGGATGGCAGGTTAATATTATCCAATGTAGTAGCCATTTTTCTATACCTCCATATCCTGTATTGTTATAACTACAGTTATTACTCCATGATAGCCATGGACTTCTTCGGAAAAGACCTCAAAGAAATCTGTTTCTTGAGAAATAATACTGAAGCCATCCGCTGATGTGTCTATAGGTGCATAGGACAGCACCGTGGCCACATCGTTCATCATGGAATTGATCTCAAATTTTCCCTGGTAGTCTGACCAGAGATGAAGCTGGACAGATACATCATAGATTGCACTGTCCTTGCTTCCATTAGGTTTTACATTTATTGCCCCTATGCTTATATACGGGAGTTTAGCTTTAGGAACAACATCGTCATAAATTTTAGTGGACTGCCCAGCCTTAAGAAGTGATACTAATCCCTTCTGGACAGCAAGTATGGGAACCCTTGTCTTAAGCCTTGCCATCAATTGCCTCCTTTATCCTTCTTTCAAGATTCTGCTTTTCGCTGTCAGCCGCAGGGCGCATGAAGGGCTTTGCCTTACGCTCCGGGATAAGTGCATGAGCAGCAAAGCCTTCTCCAATCTTCAGTGCCTTGGCTTTCTGTGGTTCAACATAAGAGGCAGATACGCCAAATTCTATAAGGTGAGCTACAGGAGATTTAGAAAACACATAGCCTGAAAGCCCATCCTTGGATATATCAGAATCTATAGATTTCTTCAGTGCTCCTGTTTTAACAGGCACTCTTGATTTTGCACCATTATGCACATCTGCTGTAGATGCTATGATAGCAGATTTTATTCTTTCCTGAGCAGAAACAGAATACTTATCTATGTCCTTGATAGCTTTAGTTACAGTAGCATTTCGGTTAGTATTGACCCAAAACTTTCTAGCCATCAGCGTTCAACCTCCTGCGTTGTAAGAATAACTTCTCCAGGAACAGACTCATCTACATCCAGCACATCAAAGATTCTTTCTCCTTGCTGCACTCTCCAGCCACGCTCCACTGTAGTTTTACGAAGCCTTATACCCTGAGAAATAACAAGCACATCAGATGAACCTTGCAGATTCTGGTGACCGAAGTTTGGACGAAGAAAATCCGCCCAGCTCACAGCAACTTTCTCATATTCAACCCTTGCACCGCCATATTCATCCGGTGCCCTTATTGGCTTTAAAAGCGTCACACGATGACGTAGCCTTGCTATTTTCATTAGAATTCCTCCCTCCGAAGCCCAGCCAGAAGTGCACGAAGGGTCAATGCCAGACCCTTGTGGTCGGCTTCCTCGCGATGCTCATAGAGATATGCCACAGCATAAAAAACTGCAGTCTTCAGCTGGGGTTCGTCCCCAGCCAAATCCTGCTCCTCTTTACGAAGGATTGTAAGGCACAAACTCTGAGCTGTGGCAATAAGGCCATCAATCAGCCCATCATCGTATTCTCCATCAATCCTCAAATATTCCTTTGCTTCTTCTAAAGTGACAAGCATTTACCTCACCCCATTAGGAAGAAGCAGTGCCCTTCATCTTCAGAATCTGAACAGCCTCTGGAAGGATAAGGCGGCCATCCACACGCTCCTTCATCACATAACCTACCATGCCGTTGCCAGCAAAGAGTTCCTTCAGTTCCTGCATGGAACGAGAACCACGGTCACCGATGTTATAGTAGGAGAAATCACCAAAGGCCATAGCCGCCTTGCCTGCTGTGGCTTCAGGTGCAAACTGGGAAGTATGGATTGCATAGCCAAAGAGACGGTCAGGCTCACCTGCAGTGAGAGCTGGCTGCCAGAGGTATACACCATTGTTGTCCTTCAGCTTACGAAGAGCTGCCAGAGTCTTGTCATTGGTGATGAAAGCCGCATTCTTGCGATATGGGCGCTTCAGATTGTAGACGAGATTGATGATATCGTCTGCACCGATAGATGCTGCAGAAGTGGTAGTGCCATACTGACCGCCTTGCTTGGTGTCAAAGATACCCATAGGCTTACCCTTGCCATCACCATTCAGGAAGGCATCTTCTTCAGCATTGGCCAGTGCCTTGCCGAAGTTGTCAATGATATAGCCCTCAAGATTGAAGGCAGCATCATAGAGAAGCTCCTCAGTAACCTTAATAGCCACATGAAGCTTATATGCATCCATCATAATCTGGTCGAAGGTAGCATCACCAAAGGACAGTGCACCGCCCTCCTCAATCCATGCTGCAGCTGGCTTGGTAGCTGCAATGTTAATCTTGTGCTCACCAGAAGTAGTAATCTTGGTAGCAAGGCTGCGCATGATATTTTCCTCGTTCAGCACATCAACGAGGCGCTTATCATACTCTACCGGCACCAGATAACCGCCCTGCTGATCATTACCCTCCTGCAGCACATTGCTGATATCACGGAAGCGGGTACGCATAGCAGTCAGCATATCCTGCTTGTATTCATCGGTAGCACGGAAACCGCCCATAGGCTTTGCCTTCTGTGGCTCATTAACAATAGGCTTGGAAGTAGGCTTATCCAGCTCACGGTCAATGGCAGCCTGACGCTCAAGGCGGTCAATAGCTTTCTTCATTTCAACTACATCGGCTTCCATCTTTTCATAGGCGGCAGCATCTTCAGCGGAGAGCTTGCCATCACCATCAGTATGGGAATCCAGGAAAGCCTTTGCATCATTCCACAGCTTTGCGCGCTTATCACACATTTCTAAAATCTTATCCATTTTACATTCCTCCAATCAAATCCAAACGCTTATTAAGTACAGATGCATCAACACGGTTATCCGGCTTTGGCACCTGCGCCTTTAACTTATTGAGCAGTGAATTAGTGACAGCTGCACGAGAAAAAATCATCCCCTCCGGCTCATCACCCTCATCATCACCGTCATAGAGAATACTGTCTGCAAAGCCAAGTTCCAGAGCCTTCTTGGCATTCATCCAGGACTCAGCATTCATCATATTGGACAGCTGCTTACGTGGAAGGCCAGTCTTTAGCTCATAGGCATTGATGATGCTTTCCTTGACCTCAGACAACATCTCCATGGCCTTCTTCATTTCCCTTTCGTCCCCAATGGAGACAGTTGCAGGGTTATGAATCATCATCATTCCCACAGGGGAAATTGCCACATGGTTTCCAGCCATTGCTATAACAGAAGCAGCTGAAGCAGCAATACCGTCGATGTGTACATCAACAGGTCCGCTATATTCCATGAGCATGTTGTAAATCTGTGCAGCAGCAAAGCAATCTCCACCAGGAGAATTAATCCAAACAGTGACCTTACCTTGTCCGCTGTTAAGCTCACCACGAAACTCTTTAGGCGTGATTTCATCACCGAACCAAGTCTCATTAGAGATTTCACCGTTGAGCATAAGTATTCTTTCATCGTTATCATTTCTTACCCAGTTCCAAAATTTACGACTCATCTAAATCATTCCTTCCTGCAGGCTGCGCAAACAGACCTGCGTCTTTAAGCTTTGTTAAATTACCATTGATAAGGTACAGATTACCGCCTTCCTCATCAGGGATTGGATTCATATTCTCCAGCTCCCGGATATCGTTGGCAGACATCCAGCCATTCTGCCTTGCTACCGCATAACCATTCATGCGGCTCTGGTAATCTCCCCTTAGAAGTCCATCCACATTGAACCTAAAGGACAGCCTGCCTTTTTCTGCCGGCAAAAGAATTGCCTGCTGCATGGCCTGTTCCCATCGCACAATCCAAGGATTAAGAGTGTACATCACAAAATCCAGAGACTGCTGCTCAATATTAGAAAAGCTCGACTTTTCAAGGTCACCCACCATGTGTGGAGGTACTCTGAAAATTCGAGCTATCTCGTTAATCTGAAATTTTCTAGTCTCTAAAAACTGTGCTTCATTGGGCGGTATGGCCATCTGCTTGAATGTCATGCCTTCTTCTAAAACAGCAACACTGTGGCTGTTCTTTCCGGTGAACTGAGACTGCCAGCTCTGCCTTAAGCGCTCAGGATCTTTTACGATACCTGGGTGCTCAAGAATTCCGCCCGGCGTTGCCCCATTTGCAAAGAATGTGGCACCATACTCCTCAGTAGCAATGGCAATGCCTATAGCATTTTTCGCCATAGCAATAGGGCTGTAACCTATAAGTCCATCAAAGCCAAGGCCTGGAATATGAAGCACATCTTCTTTTCTAAGGACCACCTGCTCAAAACGCTCTCTGCCGTTCGGTTCATCAGCATTTCTGGTATAGGTGTAGTAGAGTTTTCCGCCCTTATCCCTGCTTACATCCATTTTGTCTGGAAGCAGAGGATACAAAGCCACAACCTCACCCCGCCCGTTTCTTATAATCTGGGCATAGGCATTTCCATGAAGAAGCAGGTGGCTCATCATGGTTTCCCTGAAGATGAAGCTGGTCATTTCAGGATTCGGCTCGTCATGCAGCAGATGATAAAGCGGATGATTGTACAGCTTTTCCTTGCTGCCATCCGGTCGGTACTGATACACATTAAGCGGCAGACCTGCAATAGCTTCAGCCAAGATGCGAACACAGGCATAGACAGCTGTAACCTGCATAGCGGTCCTGTCATTGACTGACCGTCCGGATGTGGTCTGCCCCCATAGGAACGGCCAGTGGCTGGATATAAAGTTTATCGGCTTGTCCCTTGAGCGAAAGAGTTTAGAAAATAAATTCATAGGCTGATGCCTCCTTTTTGAAATATAAAAGCGCCAGCCATAAGACTGACGCTTGATTATTATTTAAATCTCGAAAAATCTGTTACAAGAAACTGCTCATATCTAGGCAGGCAGTATTCTTCTTTACAGCCTTTCTCTTTATTCATTCTATAGCCGTTGAGCCATATAGATCGTTTGCCTGCATTTTTTCCATTTTTATTCAGGCTGCAATTCTGTATGAATTCTTCTGAGGACATAATCCATGTTTTACCCATGCGCTCAGAGTGAAAAACAAAATAGAAATTTGCTGTTAATTCATGTGAAATTGCTGAGAATAAAGCAGCATCACCAGCTTTTATATCTGTGCCTCTTGCTTTAATCTGAACTTCAATAAAGGTGCCGTCCTGCTTTTTTATTACTAAGTCCACACCATGATCATCTACCAATGGAACATAACAATCCAGTCCTTCCATCAGCATATCGCCAATCAGCCTATATTCCATGCGTTTTCCAAAGCTTGCCGAATCCCTGAAACTCTTTGCCATATTCTGTACCTCAAATCAAGTTTTTTTTAATTATATCACTATCATGAAATGTTTGCTATTAAATCAGCAATATACCTCGTTCATCGTACACACTTTCACCATTATCCAATCCGCAGCGGATTGCACGGTCAAGAGCCATTATAGTTGCTACCACACCGTCAATCTTCTCTGTGGATTTTTCTTTGTCCGGCTTTATATTCCCCGCCGGATCAGTTTTTATGAAGATATTATCCATCATCCATCTAAGCACCGGGTGGCCCCCATGAGCTATTCTTTTCTCCAATGTCAGCTTCATAAGCTCCTTGGTAGGCGGGTTCATATCCTTAAAGCCCTGTCCAAAGGGAACTACCGTAAATCCCATGCCTTCAAGATTCTGCACCATCTGTACAGCTCCCCAACGGTCATAGGCAATTTCACGGATATTGAAGCGTTCATTGAGCCTTTCGATAAATTTCTCGATGTAGCCGTAATGAACCACATTCCCTTCTGTGGTCAGCAAGGTTCCCTGCCGCTCCCAGAGATCATAAGGAACATGGTCGCGCCTTACCCGAAGGTCGACATTATCCTCTGGAATCCAGAAGTATGGCAGGATGTGGTATTTATCCTCTTCATCCAGAGGCGGGAACACCAGCACAAAAGCTGTAATATCTGTGGTACTGGAAAGGTCAAGACCGCCATAGCATACCCGGCCTGCCAGTTCATCCTCATTTACAACAAAATCGCAGGCATCCCATTTATCCATCGGCATCCATCTGACAGCCTGCTTTACCCACTGGTTTAGGCGAAGCTGCCGGAAGGAGTTCTCCTCTGCGGGGTTCTGCTTGGCTGATTCACATGCAGCCTCCACTTTATCTATGGTGATTGTTTCACCAAGGGAAGGATTAGCTTTTTTCCATACCTCAGGGTCTGTCCAATCTGCATCATCAGGTGCTCCATAGATAACGGGATAAAATGTGGGGTCAAACTTCCGCCCCTCAATGATATCCAATGCCTTTTGGTGAAGCTCATAACAAATGGAGTTGGTGTCGTTCCCGGCTGTGGTTATGAGAAAGTACAGAGGCTGTTCTCTTGCATCACCGGAACCCTTGGTAAGAACATCATAGAGCTTTCTGTTTGGCTGGGTATGTACCTCATCCAGTACCAGTCCTGAAACATTCAGGCCATGCTTGGTTCCAACCTCTGCCGAAAGCACCTGGTAAAAGCCATTATTCAAATGGGACACAATCCGTTTATTTGCTCCAAGGCTCTTTGACCGTTTCGCCAATGCCGGGGTCAGCTTCACCATCTGATTGGCCACATCAAACACAATGGCTGCCTGCTGGCGGTCAGCTGCAGCTCCGTAAACCTCCGGGGCCGCCTCACCATCGGCAAACAAAAGATACAGTGCAACGGCAGCTGCAAGTTCACTGTTATGTGTAGGCACCATACTTGGCCCTGCTAGATAGCAATGACTTGGACTATCCACCTGAATACACTGCATTTGTACGGGGTAATCCAATGCCTCAATATCTTCCAGATAATGAAAACAGGAGCGTGTTTGCTTTACACGCTCCCGCTTTCTGGAGATTTTTCTATTAAGTTTTGAAGTTGGTTGGTCATCAAAGGTGGTAAACCTTATCTGATACAATGTTTCTCCTGTTGGCTTTCCATGTCTTGTTGAAGCGGCAGTTGTCATTGAATTTTTTATTCCAAGACTCCACAAAAGTTCCCTTACTGATTCTGCTAATTGTTTAATTGTACTTACATAAATACTCTGTGCTTTTCTAGTTGCAATACAACCATCTGAATCCATCAATCCCTGCAATAATTCCCAACGCTGCTGTTCAGATGCCCTGAGGTACTCAGGCCGTATCACCTTATCCCTGAATGATTTTACCAGGATTGGCTTTAGTTCATAATAGTAAACTATGTAACTCCCACCACATTTTTGAGGATACTTATTGTGTACATCATAAGGAATATATGAAAGCAGTTCACTTACATCACTGTCCCTTACTGTTATACATGGCTTATTAGCTGCGCCATTGCCCAACCAATATCCATATAAATAAGCATCCACTGGCAATACTGTATAATCATTTTTTAAAGGCTTTGTTACTGGTATTCTAATAATAGAACGACCATCGTCAGAATGTTTTCTGTACGCCATAGTCCTTCTGAAAATTTCTCCGGTAGTCCATTGTACATATTTGTTTTTACCATATATGTACTCCGAATCCCAAAGATGCCGTTCACCGGCAATTATCGAACTGCCGTCCCTAAATGTTAATTTATATGCTTGCTCTGTATCGTCAATCATACTTTTTGCTACTACATGACATGGATTCCCCTCTTCGTCAAAAACCATATCACCGACCTTGAGTTCTCCCATGGTTGACCAACCTTTTGTTGTCGGAATTGGAGTATCTAACGCTAATTGCTTTCCATTCTTCTTTGGTATTTCAATATAGGCTGTAGTGAACTGCCTTGTCCCATCAGCCTTTACAGTGCCGAATATATCCCTTACTATCTGTTCTTGCCATGGTAGCAGCTTGAAGGGCTTTCCTGCCCATCTGCCCTTGGTATGGCACAGGCACTCGATGAAACCAACAGCAAAGTCAGCCTTCTCCTGATCATAATATGATGTTTTCAGCTTAAATTTTGTAGGCTTGTACTTTGCCACACCTGATTCCTCCCATCAAAAAACCGCCCCTTGTTGGAGCGGACACTTTAGTATGATAAAACTTTCAAGACTAACACACAGTGGATACTGTGCTCTGTAATTCATTACTTTGATATAAAGAATACTTGATACCAAGGCACTAGATTTCAGTACGACCAAAAGGCCCTCCGAAGAGAGCCTTTCCTGAAACTTTTACTCGCTGTACTTAAGGGCTTCATAGAGGATTTTCGTATCCAGCCCGAATCTTTCGTAGCCTTCCAAAATCCCATCAAAGTACTGCCTGGTCGGAAGCCCCAGCTTCGAATTCTCAGGTGGCATGATGTAGGCCATGCCGGCTCCCTTTGCCCGTCTGCCTGGACGGTCTCCGATGTAGTCGAATTCGATATCTTCCTTTACATAAAAGGATGGCCAGCCTTCGTAGCGGTCAAGATTCTTTTCGTCTGCCGGGCTGATGGCCCACACCACCACGGGAACCTTACACCCCGCTTCCTTTTCGATGGTGGCATAATTTCCGCTCTGCGAACCCTTGAACATCAGCCGCCATCCCTTGAGGATTCCCTTGCCAATCGGCTCAGCATCAGGGCAGCGGTGGTACATCTGCTGGAGGCTCATGTTGCTTCCATAGGCTAAGTAAATTGTTTTTTTCATTCTGAAGACTCCCTTCCTAGAAGAAATTAATTCGTTTCCTACCACCTAAAGGCCCCTTGCGGGGCGGTGGGTTAATTCCCTCTAGGAAAGGTGCCTCCAGGCGCTGTTGCCTTCAAGGTGCTTTAAAAGGTGAAACCTGCAGGTCTTGAATTCGTCTCCGTTAAGGCCAAGGCGGAGAAGCCAGCATCTGAAGGTGTATTTTTCGTTGTCGCTGCTGCTTGGCTTTGAGCTTGCCTTCCTGGTATTTACCGCCTTTGCGGTAACCGCCATGCAGAACTGTATGTAGGCCTTAAGTTCCCCTGCGTGGAGGGTGCTGTTGAAAAGCCTGAACTCAACCGTTCCCTTGGTGAAGTAGGCGTGGAGGTTAAGTCCGTGGTATCTGCTGCTGTTGTAATGGTCGTTCCTTCCGTAAGGAGCTTCTGCGTACCAGAGGTCTGCAAGCTTCTGCCTTGTTGCTGGGCGGTGGCTTTCAATCATCTCAATGAGCTTCTGATTGGTCTTTCTGCAGTACCTTGCTCTGCCTGCCCCTACTCTCAAGGCCCTGTAAAGGATGTCCTCCTTGCTTCTGATGTTTTTGAGGAGGTTGCAAAGGGTGGCGGGGGTGAAATTCTCTGCTCCGATGTGGATGTGAATTCCTGTGCTTTCGTTTACAACCGCTCCTGCTTTTCTGAGCTTTCTGAGGATTTCCTGCAGGTCCTCGATGTCGCTGTATCTAAGGATTGGGGTTACCACCTCGGTTCTGTAAAGGCTGGTCGCGCTTGAGCCGTCCTTCCTCTGTGCTCTGATGCTTGAGTCGCTCATGGCCTTCCAGGTTCTTCCCTGCTGGTCTTTTGCCTGGTAGGCATCGTAGCTGCCGCCGTAGTGTTCTTCCTCGGTTCCGAAGTAGGCGGCGATGGTCTTTGCTGCCCTGCTTCTCGTAATCCCTGTCATCTCAATCTCTACTCCGAAGGTCTGTTCTCTCATGTTTGTCATTTTTTGTCATCCTTTCTGTTTTGCCTTGCTTGTCTTTTGTTGTGTGTATATTACCGTACATCTGTACTAATAGCAAGTTATTTACAGAAAGTATTTCAATGTATTTTAGGATACATAAAGCCTTGAAAATACTGGGGGTTCAGACATTTTCCCTCCGCCCCAGCCCAGCTTATTTGCCGTAAAGGATGAAGTTCACATACTCTGCTTTGTTGTCAGGAAGGTAGTCAACAAGCTCATCAAAATCCAGCTCTCTGGCTATTTCCATGACCCGGATGATATCAAACATGTTGGTTGCCCCGGTCTGGCGAACCGCTAAAATCTGATTTTTAATCTCTTCCGTCATGCTCAGCCCTCCTTCACAACATGGCAGCGGTCCTCTCCGTAGACCACGCTCAGGCTTCCGCCCTCGTCCCAATCCACCATGATGCTGCCGATAGCATCTACTCCACGCACCGTGCCCTTTGAACCGATTGGCGGAGCCTGCACATCATCCATGTGGTCGAGTACCACCCTAGCCCCTTCTGGGTACTGCTTGCGCAGGCTTTCGATTAATTCCTTGTTTGGAAATCTCATTTTCATATCCTCCCGTTTTTATGTATTGCCTTTTGGCATGTACATATATCACTCTAAAGCCACATAATAGCAAGTCTTTTTTGTAAGTATACAAAAAGGGCACCGTCCTGGGCGGTACCCTTTTGAAGCCTTATTCTGCTGACGGCCTTCCTGCCTTGAAGGCGCTTGACCCTTCCAGTCTTTTCAGAAGGATTTTCCTCTGCAGCTTGTATTCTGTTCCAATAAAGCCGAGTCTCAAAAGGAAGCATCTGAATGCGTACTTCTCATTTTCAACTTCCTTTTCCTTGGAATTAATGCGCTTCTGATTTTTGGCATGCTCACAAAGCTTGGAAATCAGCATGCTGAAGGCATTAACCTCATCCGGCTCAGGCATTTCAGTGAACCAAGGGAATTTCATCGTGTGCTCGCCAATTTTGATAGGAAGGTCATCAACACCAATGGCTTTTTTGATAAGGCTGCCCTTTGCCTTAATCAGGTTACTCAGATTCCCAAGTGAGATCTCATCAAAGCCATCCAGTGGCATCTCGATTGTAAGGGCAGTAGCTTCGCCCTGTGGGGCTTCTTCCTCTGCGCTTGGCTCATCCTTTGGCTCTTCATTTGCCTCTGCACTGTCGGCCTCCTGGGCGGAAACAGTGGGCATATTAACCGGCTCAAATCCTGCCAGCTTCAAGGTCTCAAGAATATCCATCAGCTTCCTATCATCTGCTGTAACTGTGCCTCCCTTGCTGATGTGGAAATCCCCCACCCTGTAGGCGCAACTTGGAACACCAAGGTACTCCTTTGGGCTTCCATCAATGGCTGCAATCTCATCGACCAGCTCCTTGCGTCTTGCTCCTGTTACATTAAAATTCAGTTCCATTTTTTCATCCTCCTGATATGTTGTTTTCCTTTCGGTATGTGCATATTCGCTCTAAATCACATAAATAGCAAGCTATATTTTCGATAAATATAATTTATTTATTTTCTACATAATCGTTGACTTTCATGGCGTTTAGAGTGATATATATACACAACCAAAGGGGAACACCCCAAAACGAGGAGGAAAACAAAAATGGAAAAACATTACAACACCTTGAAGGAACTACATAACGCCTTTGATGCAGCCACCACTGAGGAACAGAAGAACGCCATCCGGGCGGATTACAAAAAGTTTGAAAAAGAACTTGAATCCCAGGGACAGGCCTTCAGCCGCATCTTCTGGCTTTACGAAGCCAGCCGCGAAAAGGAGAATAACCTGATTGACCTTAACGGAGATGGACTTTGGAGCAATGATGCAGACCTTCTTATAAAAGACTTCAGGGATTGCAAGATTAAGGAATTCACCTACAGCTCAACCTGGAGCAGCGCCAACGAGATTGCATGGGTATTCATCCAAAACGGCTGCACCCTTAAGGGCATGACAATGATAAACACCTCAAAGAAAACTTTCAGCGAAGGCTATGACCAAAAGCCAGCCTACATTTTCAGCATTGACTAACCCAAAGCCATAAAGGCGGGCCCCTTCGGGGGCCTTTTTTCTTTTTCAGGGAAAATATAAAGTATACTTTAACTTCTGCAGTTTCCAACCACACCATACTAAAGTAAATTCCGGCCGTAATACGTAATGCCGTTCATGACCAGCTGTACGCATGGCAAAGCCACACCATTTCCCCACAGCTTATATTCAGCTGCATCGCTATACGGGTTCTTCAGCCATTTCCTGATCTGATTAGGAGTCTTTGATTTTACTTCCTTGCCCATAGCTTTATTGTAGACAGAAAAAATATCTATCCACTTTGCTGTCTCTTCATCGGTTGGATTCTCTATAGCCAGACCATCGCACCACCAGTCAGGAAATCCCTGCAGCCTTGCACACTCCTTCGGTGTCAGACGGCGGACGATGTATTCAGCGTTATCTTCTGGGCGGTCATTTACAACATTCGGATCTTTATAATCCCTTGCGGCGAGTGTCGGAGATTTTTCCTTTTCAACATGGGTAAAGCAGCCTGCTGTTACGGCATAGGTAACAGCATTCTGATGCCCCGGATTAGTCCCGTTCACTAATGTGTTGCTCTTGCCATCTTCACGGTAGCACTGACTTTCAGCCTTCATCTGAGGGTAAAAACTGCCAACCGCTACCGCTCCTGGACCTTTTGCCAGAATAGGCGGCTCAAGCTCTTTTTCAACCGAGAAGTCAAACTTTGCATTTCTGCCCTGGTTGTATGATGCCCTGTCAAGACCATATGCCACTGCATGGCGGTCAACGGTATTGAGCGTGTACATTGAACCATCTTCACGGAATCCATCCCCAAGGTGTGATGGCCTGCTTCCATTCCCCTCCACTACAGCAATACCGCCCTGATTGCATCCAGGGTTGCCGCCATTCAAATCCAGTGTCCGGGCGGTATCCGCTTCATAGATACCAGCTTTAGGGTTAGCTGATTTCATGGCGTTGCTGTCAAAGGAACTGATACCATAGGCTTTTGGTACAAACACAGTCTGGTCATTGCTGCAGCCAAGGGTAGCGGATTTATCATCTTGAATCAGCGCTCCCTTGCCACCGCCCTCACATCCGCTGCGGATTTTCAATGTCTTTGGTGTCTCAACAACAAAAGGCTGATTATTGCCTCCGGTGCCGTATGTAGACATGACTGTCTGCGCCACATTGATTGGACCTTTGAATCTGTTGTCCTGCCCATGATTTTCAAATACCAGGGGCGGATGGTTTGCCTGAGCTCTGAGTGTGCCAGTCATATCTTCGGACACATCCATGCGCTGACCGCCCTGGTCATTCAAGCACATCACGCCGTTCCTCCCGGTCGACATCCCGCAGTTCTGCCCTAATGAAGCAGCCTTATCCCCTGTCAGTTCATGGTTGTAGCCATCTATCCCCTGCGCCTTCAGGCACACAACACCGCCATGATTGCTGTCAGGATTCTGACCTCCTGTATCAAGTGCCCTTGAAATATCTGTGCCGTAGCAATGTCCGCGGGCATTTTTTGTCCCGTCTGAAGTAAACCTTAAATCGAATGTGCCACAGCCTGCCGCTCCAGGGCTTTCTTCAGAACCATCGGCAGTTCCTTGCCTCTTGCAGCAGCCCTTCTGAGTATTCCCTGACAGGCTCTCTGACTCAAATAATATTTTTCCTGCACATCGACCTCTAAAATCTGCGACAAGGTAGATTCTACGGCGGCGCTGGGGGACTCCCCAATACTGTGCGTCAAGAGTTCTGTACGCAATGCTCCATCCGTCTCCCATAAGTATGTCGGCATAGGGCCACTTCCCATCCTTAGGCATAGGCACCTCGGCAGCCTCTGGATTTTTGATTTTAATGATTGCGTCAAGGACTGCCTTGAAGTCCTCTCCCTTGTTGCTGGAGAACGCTCCGAAGACATTTTCCCAGACGATGAATCTCGGGTATCTTCCATCAGTTGCTTCCCTCATTTCTCTTACGATACGCATATACTCAAAGAACAGATTTGACCTTGAGCCTTCAATAAGACCAGCTCTCTTGCCGGCCAGTGAAAGGTCCTGGCAGGGTGAACCGCCTGTTATCACATCAACTGGTTCAATCTCTGCTCCATTGATATTCTGTATATTTCCCAGATGCTTCATATCCGGAAACCGCCTGCTGGTTACCAGAAGCGGAAAAGGCTCAATTTCGGATGCCCACTTCGGTTCAATACCAGCAAGCTTTGCCCCCAGTGGGAATCCGCCCGAACCATCAAACAGGCTTCCTAATTTCATGTTTCGCTTCATCTCCAGTCCATATGCTACTTTCAGACAATAAAAAAGCTCTGCAGACTGACAATTCTGCAAAGCGTAGGCATTTTTTCTTTACCTGGTCTTTTATCCAATTCGGTGCTTTGGGCACAGCATTATATCTACCATACTCACCAAACATACACTCCATCCCAACATTTCTAGCCTGCACAGCTTCTTGAAATGTCTTGTAGTACCCTAAATGTATATCATGTTGCCCTATTTTTATTCTGGCTCTATATTTTCCTCTTGGCTTATAATAGCTTACACCTGTCACTCCAGATGTATTATTCTTCTGCAAATCCTGATTCATTTGGTTTTGCTGATGTGTGCATATTCTTAAATTTGATTTTCTGTTATCCATTGTATCCATATTTACATGGTCGATTTCCATTCCTTTTATTTTTGGCATAATGTACGTATGAAGCAAATTCCCTTTAGCATCTGATATATACGGTACTCTATCCACTCTGTCACCATATACCAAGTAAAACTTTATATTTTCTATAAGCGGGTACATATCACTATCTATAATGAATTGTTTCCCATTAGCCAATCTTCCATAACATATGTTGCCATCTGCAGAAAATGAATATGTTACATTACTTCCCATCATTTCCTTCCTTTCTGCTTGTCATTTACGGATGTTTCCTTAAAATCGAGTTCATCATCACTTGGAACATATACATCCAAACATGACAGCTTCTCTCCATTTCTGACCACAAAAATAGCATCCGTACCATAGCTTGCTGCAAAGCGTCTGACTATAGCGGATGCATATTTGGGATCAAGTTCCATAAGGTACGATATTCTATTCAGCTGGGCGGATGCCATCAATGTTGAGCCACTGCCACCGAACAGGTCTAGAACTATACCGTTTTCCTGGCATGAATTCTGCATCGGATATGCGATTAGTGGCAGTGGCTTCTGAGTTGGATGAAGCTTAGATTTGGTCGGTTTATCAAACTCCCACACCGTTGTCTGCTTACGGTCACCATAGAATTTATGCTTGGCTGTATCCTTGAAACAATATAACACCGGCTCATGGCGCATCTGATAGTCCATCCTTCCGATAACTAAAGCATTTTTAACCCATACACAGGTAGTTGAATAATGCAGTCCAGCGTTTACTGCTGCATTATAGAAGTTACACTTCTCAGCATCGGAATGGAAAGCATAGAACGCGCCCCCGTCCACTAGGTTGTTGTAAGCATTTGTAAAAGCATCATGCAGAAAATGATAAAAAGCTTCGCTGTCTGACCACTTATCGTTCATGATGGTCATTCCTGTCCCACCTTTATAAGCACAGTTATAAGGTGGGTCGGTAATACAAACATTGGCTTTCTGCCCATTCATAAGTGTAGCTACATCTTCTGGATTAGTAGAGTCACCGCAAAGAAGCCTATGCTCACCCAAAAGCCACAAATCACCTTTCTCAACAAAGGCTGCCGCATCTAAAGCCGCATTGACATCGAAATCATCCTCTTCAGCTTCGTTGTCTGTAGCAAAGAGGTCTGCCAGCTCTTTTTCGTCAAATCCAGTAAGGCCGATGTCAAAGCCATCAGTCTGCAAGGATTCTATCTCTATTTTTAAGAGTTCATTATCCCAACCTGCATCAAGGGACAATCTGTTGTCTGCCAGAATATAGGCTTTTTTCTGCGCTTCGGTAAGATAAGCTGCCGATATACATGGCACCTGCTGAATCCCCAGCTGCTTTGCAGCCATGATGCGTCCATGCCCCGCGAGGATGCCATTCTCCCCATCAGTAATCACAGGATTGATAAAGCCAAATTCCTTTATTGCACTAGCCAGCTTCGATACCTGGTCAGCAGAATGTGTTCTTGCATTATTGATATATGGTATCAGCCTATCGACATCAACCAGCTCATATTTGAGTTCGTTCATAAATTACCTCCGTTCCCTGGCTCTCAGCAGTCTTTCCATCAAGTCATCTGACGGTGTGTCTCCCTCATAGCCGGTTATGCAATTCTCTTTTACTATCTGGAATATCTCCGCCCATAGCCTGTTGGCCTGGTTCATGTAGTTTATTCCTATATTGATGAACGGGCTGGTGATAGGCTTGCCGGATGTTGGATGCTTGCTGAGCATACCCATCTTTGAGGTAAGCTCCTCGCATTGAATCCACCGGGCGGAACACATGGCATACCTCTCAAGCATCTGCTTGCTGACCTTGGTATGCATTCCTATCCTCTTCAGCCAGTTCCATGTTTCTGTATATATTTCTTTAGCCTGAAGTTCACTGCCGTCACGCTGCTGGGCGGTCATGAACTCACGAGGCTCAGGCATGTCAGCACCTTCAAGTTCCACAGGTTCAGGCATATCCGGAATATCGAGCACAACTAACGGTCTGCCACCAGGATTGCCTGCTGCCACTTTGTCTGCCAGGGATTTTTTCTTTCTCCCGGCACCTGGTCTGGCACCGCCACGCCCTCCCGTATTATTAGATTTTGTTGGCAAACCGAACCCTCCTTCCTTTTGCCCTTCTGAAATCGCACTTTTTCTGCACGAAGGGATGCCCCCGGTGCACATTTGTTCATTTTTAGAGATTTGACCTCCCCCTGGGGGTCAGTATTTATATTCTCGCTTGTTCCATCTGTCTCCCATGGCTGCTGTTATCCTGCTGTGGCAGGACTTGCAGAGGCTAAGAAGATTAAGCGGTGTGTTGGTACCGCCATGATCTAGCGGATAGATATGGTGCACCTCTTCAACAGGAGTTGCCCTGTGCTCCAAGAGACACAGCTCACATACCGGATGGTCCTTCACATAAGCCTTCCGCAGCTTACGCCACTGATAATTGTACCGCTGCCTTTCCGCGGGCTTACGTTCATACTTCTCGTACTCTCTCATGTGCTGGAGTTCGTGCTCCCTGCAGAAATTCCCATCTGTCAGCTTTGGGCATCCAGGATGCTTGCAAGGCTTCATCGGTTTTCTTGGCATGTTAATCACTCCAATAGAAAAGCCACCGTAGATTTCTCCGCGGTGGCCTTTGTTCGCTAGGTATATAATACCACTTATAATCAAGTCTTGTAAGTGAATTAATGTGAACACTTTCTTTTTTTTAGAACTTCATCAATACTCTTGGGTCTTAGTCACTGGAATCATATCTCTCAATGCTTCTTTGTAACTCATATTTAAGTTCCTCCTCTTTTTAATAGTTCATCCACCTGCTCCAATCCCCTGGAATGAAGTTTCAGCACCCAGCGTCTAGTGTAATTCATGCTTGCTGCTACCTCGTCCCAGTCCATAAATGCTAGATACCTAAGCTCCAACACTGACCTTACCTCTGTCGGTTTAACCAATGCTACCTTATCCTCAATATCATGTCTTATAGCACCAAGGCATGATACAGCCTCCTTTATTTCATGTTCAAGATCTACAGCCTTACATACAGTATCTTCAAGAGAAGAAGACAGCATTTGTGCTTTTGGCATATCCGTCAGCACCTGTGTTACCTTTTGGGATAAAGACTGAATACTTTTAAGCTGTGCTATCTTGCTTTTTATCTGCAGGTCCATGGAGTGTGCCTGCTCAAGATATTCCTTTGCGTTCATGTATCAATCACCTGCCTTTAATTTATCCAGCACCATCTGTCCATCAAGTCCTGTCAGCTGATGAAACCATGTTGATAAGAAGAACTCCTCCAGCTCACGCTTTTCGTAGGAATTCTCCAAGTGCCTGACCTTGCGATAATCCTTTGCTGCCTGTGTCACAATGCCTGTTACTAGATTCTCTATTCCCTGCTCGCACATCTCATACTCCATCAGACCACCGCCTTTACCGCTTCAATTAGTGCTGCCTGAGTTGTGTCTTTGGCCTTCAAAGCCTTCAGAATGTTACCGTCAACCGTGTCCTTGCAGACAATATGCTGGATAACCACTGTGCCAGAGGTCTGACCCTGACGCCAAAGCCTTGCATTGGTCTGCTGATACAGCTCCAACGACCAGGTAAGACCATACCAGACAAGGATGTTACCGCCCGACTGAAGATTAAGGCCATGACCAGCTGACGCTGGATGGATAACAGCCACAGGGATTTTCTTATCATTCCAGTCAGCAATATCAGCTGATGTCTTAATCTCTCTGACCTTGAACCTGCTACTGATAGCTTCAAGGTCATGCTTGAACCAGTATGCTATCAGCACAGGCTGCCCATTGGCGGATTCTATAATATCCTCAAGGGCATCAAGCTTTCGGTCATGGATGTGGATGATGTTCTTATCCTCATCGTAGATCCTGCCATTGGCCATCTGACACAGCTTATTGGTAAGGCTTGCAGCATTGGCTGCGGTGATGACTCCGTCTGGAATTTCAAGAACCAGCTCATCTTTTAAATCATTGTACTTCCTGCGCTCGTGGGGATTCATTTCTACCTCCACCTCGTTTATTATCAGCTCTGGCATTTTCAGATGGTCAAGGGCTGACATGGATATTGTAATGTCAGATATCTTTTCATAGATTTCCTTCTCAGCAAATGGCATAGGCTTATAGGAATATACGATAGGTCCATTCATCTTATCCGGGCGGAAGTACCACTCCCGGTAGTTTCCGATGAACCGCCCAAGCCTTTTACCCATATCCAGCACCTTGAACTCCGCCCAGAGGTCCATCAGACCATTGGAACTAGGAGTACCGGTTAGGCCTACAATCCTTTTAACAAATGGCCGCTTGCTCATAAGTGCCTTGAATCGCTTGCTCTTATGGCTCTTGAAGCTGCTCAGCTCATCAATCACCACCATGTCATAGTCAAAGCTGTTGTGCTTAATAAGCCAGTCCACATTCTCGCGGTTAATAATAACAATCTGGGCGGTCTTGTCATTTATGGCTTCAATCCTTTTTGCTGTGCTGCCAACAGCCACAGAATATTTAAGACCTTTCAGATGATCCCACTTTTTTATTTCGGCAGGCCATGTATCTCTTGCGACTCTTAATGGCCCAACGATTAATATCCGCCTCACTACTCCATTATCCAGAAGATGTTTCAAAGCCGTAAGGGTAATCACTGTTTTGCCTAAGCCCATATCTAATAGCAGACAGGCAATCTCGTTCTTTTCGATAAAAGCCACAGCACATTTCTGATAATCATGTGGTATGAACTTCATTGGGCATCACCTCCTAAAAACTTCCTGCAAAATATCCGCATGGTAGGTGTTCACCACTCCATACTTGGCATCGTACTCCTTACCAATGTGGTACCCCTGCTTTCTAGACATCCCAGATGCCTTACGGCCAAGTGTTGCTGCAGCTCTTCTATCCACACCCCGAATACCCATAAGGTTGGCATAACCAATGATGGTATAATGGCAGCGGTCAATCGTCATCTGCTTTGATTCCACTTCAAGCAGCCTTTCATCCACCTTATCAATACGGGCATTGGCAGCCTTGATGGCTTTTGCCTGCTCTACTATCTGCTTGGCACTATAAAGCAGAAATTCCTCCGGAGTCAGGCTCTTTGTAGGATTGAAGTAATGTTCTTCCAACTCATCAAAAACATCCCATGCTCTGTCTGTCCCCAGCATCTTGCTATGGCGTGCCGCTCCTTGCTTCGTCCAAAGATAAATCGTTGGAGAAAACTTGCTTATAGGTAAGTCTATATTTTCGACATACCTCTTGAAGTCCTTAAGGTCTGTGCCTTCCAAACGATAATAGTGCTTCCCTTCCACAAACCGATTCTTATTATTATTAAAATTCTGTTTTATCTGCTGAGCTACGCAACCATATGCCTCCGCCAATTGTTCCGTAGTCATTACCCGAATATTGTTATGTTCTAAAACATGTAAATCATTCATTAGGATTCTCCTCCTTCCAGCTTGCTAAGTAATTTCCCTATCTGTGTCTGGTCATCAATCACAAAGCACCTGAAGCCCATCTTCTGCAGCTGCTTCATCCGAATCACCTGCAGCTTCCGTGGCTTTTCTCCTGGAGCCTTAAGTTCCACAAAGGCACACCTGCCATTTGGCAGGAGTACCAGTCTGTCTGGAATACCAGCAATGCCATTCTGTTTTAAGCACATCCCGCCTAATTTATCTACTTCATCACAGAGCTTTCGCTCAATCTGTTTTTCAAGCATATTTATCTCCTCCTTGGGTCTGCAAGCTCAAATGCAGCATAGGAAGCTGACAGCATATCTGTTATCAGCTTGCCCTTATATCTGTTGCACCATTTTGAACCGCATCTAATGTCGTAAAAGCCATTGATTTTTCTGATAAAAATCCTCTTGTGCCTATATGACCTGGTGAAAACGCCCTGTTTATTCACTACCCAGCGCCTTTTGACAAAATTCCTTCTTCTCTTCTGGCGGTTACGGATTACTCTCTCACGTTCCTTCGCCGCCATGATATCCCCTTCCATGATTCCTGCACATATGCAGCCGACAATAACAGGCTCAAAATACAGATCATTGACCATCCAGTGCTCGTATCTGACCTTATCGCAATCACATAGCTCACACTTGCTAAGTCGGCTTCTCATATCTAGAGGTATATCTTCCTGGTCCTCCCTGACATCAACTACCTTGTCACATCTCCAGCCAGTCAGAGGGGCATTCCATTCCTTAAGTCTCTTCATGCATTTTGAAATATGTCCGTCCATAATACTCCTTCTTTCATTTGTCCCTATGCCCCACAGCCCATTTTTAGGTATTGAACTCATTCAGCCCAGTATTTACGGAGGCTGTTTATTTTTGTCCCACTGTCGCTTTATATAGATATGTCTTTTTAGAAATTATTATTATTGTTCATATTTTTATATAGATATATATAAGAAACTGCGGAATATTGGGACAAAACATATCTGCCTTGTCTCTACGCCACAAATATCCCCATAATAACAGTAAGAGAACAGTATCGCTTATTTCTAAAAACACATGGGATAATGGGACAATACTATGAAAATGCCATAGGATGGACGGCATACACAGGATTTCTAGGTCTGCCGCCACGAATTTTATCCGAATCATCAACAGCGATGAGCCGCAGATAACCATAATCCTCTAGAGATGCCAGAATCGTCTGTGCTTCATCAGCTGATGGGATCCACCTGCAGATACGCATAAGTTCCCGCCTGCAGATAACCCCTTCATTCTTCTCCTGCATCTTCTTCAATGCCTTGATAAGAACCAGGGAATGAGAATACACTCCCATTTTGGAATATGCACTGATGGAGTGTGCCATGAAGTATTTACCAATGAGGACAGCGTTTGACATGACCTCTTCTGTGATGAAGATAGGTTTTTCTATTTCCAGGAACGCATCCGTTTTATGGACAGATGCCCTGGCCATGATGCCGGCAATACGCAGCGTATTGCCTACAAGCTTGCCCATCCAATCCCCATAGAACGAAAACTCCCCGGACATCATCTGTTCCGCCCAGTCATAATATTCAGCAAGGCATTTTCTGGCACCATCAGTAAGCCTGATGATTTCAGGCTTTGCCCCGCGTTCTTCCTTCAGGATATTGTAGACAACCTTTTTGTAAGCCTCGTACACCGCAGGAGCCATTGGCCTTGTATTCAGCTTTCGCTCACCTACCAGAGTCCTTGGATGGGTATAAAGGAATCTTGCAGTAAGTCCCCTGTGCCTGAAGCGCTTGTTCTTCATGAGGTCACCTATCACTACAGGCTGTACGGAAAGAAGAATCGTAAGGCAGGCATCTTCTACGGACAGTGATGTGCGCATAATGCGGTCAACAGAAATGTTCTCCCCAGAATATGCTTTCAGGAACACATCGATATTTACCTTGCTGGAATATGCTCCAGATAGGACATCAAAGATACCGCCCTCAGAGGAAATTATGGAGATTGCATTATTGTTGCCTGCCAGTGTCTCAACCAGTTTTTCCGGGGTCGTATCATCCACATACACCTTCAATGGCTTTTTCTCCTCAAAATTTACCAGCTGCTCTACCACACCCCGAAGCTCGTCATTGAAATCATCCGCCCCTTTTTTCTTTGATGTGCTCAGCAGGCTATTCTTCTTATTTTCAAGACGCTGCTTAGTGGCTTTTGACATTTCAAACTCCACCTTATGCGCTGCGTTATACTCCTTCACGAATTCATCAATAGGCTTTTTGGCCAATACGATATTTGCTGATTTACGCTCTGACGGGTCTGCGATAATAACGCTGTATATGTTGGTAGGCTCATGCCATTCAGGGCTTCCCTCAACCTTGTAGAGGTTACGCATACAAGCTGATACAACCGTAAGTGTTCCAACTGCTGCCATATCTACGGAGGTCTGGGTAGACTCAGATACTGCTAGTGCATACTCCCTGAGAGCCTTTGGCAATGCGTTGATAGGAAAATCCGGTAGTGTCTCCCTTGAAATGGGAATCGGCTCATCCCATGAGAGTTCAAATTCCCTTATAGCATCCTCCAGCTTGTCGGATTCCAGTATCTTCTTTACAGCCTCATCTCGGACAGCATAATCGCACATTTCCTTATATGAACTATCCCCATTACCAAATCTGTGGATTCTTACAAGGTCAAAGGCATTAAGAAGCTTTCTTCCGGCAGGATCTGTTGCATGGTGGCTGTATACAAACTTGCCATCATAGACAACAACTCCTGCAGTAGACTCGCCTTTGATGTAGTCATATCGCCCGCTCACATTTGAAGATGGTCTGTATACATCAGGCAGAATATTTTCCATCACATCAGCTACTGAATGTACCTTGCAGAATGCACCGACTATGCCTTTCTTTTCCAGAGGATCCTGCTGTCTGCGTTTTGGCACATTGTCCCTAAACAAATCGGGATTAAGCCATTCACCTTCTATCCGTCTGAAAATATACTCCCCATCAGATGGCGTGGTAGGCCAGTACATCAGCTGATTTGCCTTGTAAGAGCATGAATCAAAATAGTCGATATTCCATTCCTTGGCATAAAGCCTGCTAAGAGCTGCATATTCATCTGCCGTTACATCCCTGCATAAAGGAACAATAATCCTGACCCTCGCGTTTTCAGGTGTATGGCTATGGGTTGTATAAATGCAGGATGCATATTTTGCTTTCCTGCAATACTCTTCAATAAAGTCTGCTGGGGCGGAATCAGCATCAAGTGTCAGCATGGACCTTAGCTTTACCGCTTCAAGCTTTCTTCTGCCGTTTTCAAGGACACCGCCCACAAACCCGCCATGGTCTTTTACATTGTCCCTATCGTCCTTATTCATATTCTGGTACTCTGCCGCAGTTTCAGAAGTCCTTACTGTTTTTTCCAGCCTGTGGCAGAGATCATCAAAGCTTATGGTCTTATTTGACCAGGTCTTAGCATGCCTATTTTTCCCATAGGAGATTCCTAGTCCCCGCATACTTCCACCATCCTCTCATCAAAATACCTGATTTTAATACCTGCTTCTTTCGCCCATTCAATTTCCTGCTGCATTCCAGAAGAAATACCATAGCCCTGAAACACCCAAACTTCGGAGCACTCCAGAAGCAGCACCTTATTCATCCTCATTGCCAGCTCCCTCTCTTCCGGGATATGGTCACGCAGGAACTGTGTAAAGTAGATATGGGGCGTAACCGGAATTACGCCCTCATCTGCTGCAAACCTTGAGTACCATCTTGCCCTGAACATGTTCTCCTCTTCATTGCCGCGAAGAGGGCTGCTGATATACGCCTTATTCAAACCGCTCACCCTTTCTGAGCATCTTCCTTGAGCACTCAGCGCAGCACACCGCCATACCGAAAAGGTCCAACGGCTCATCCTTACTTAGGGCTTCAAGGTCAACCTGCACCTCATCACCGCACTCAGGGCAGGTGCAGAAAACATTCTCATCGTTAATCTCAACAGTTACTTCCATTGCATCATTGATGCGTTCCTTAATGTAAAACATGGTTAATTCCTCCTTGGATTCATAGGGGTGACCAGTCCAGCCACCCCCGTAATTTACTCAGCCCAAAATTGGACTCAGTTACTTGGATTGCACAGTTTCTCGCACTCGCCTCTGTAATTCATCAGACTCCACTGCAGCAACATCTTGCGCTGATTGAAGTCTGGTACACCAACCAGAAGACCAACATCCACATCCTGCAGATAATCAAGAGCTGCAATCTGTGCAGCTGTAAGGTATGGTCTGATAGACTCGCCCTTTGCGATTCCATGCCTCTCCCTGAACTGCTTGGCACTCATCCCCAGCACTAAACGGTTCAAGAGATCACACTCATTGGAATAGTGGTACGGCTTCGGATTGTCATGTATGGACTTGACCATCCTAGTGAGCTTTGGAAACTGCTGACGTGCTTTGACCAGACTCTTGATCTGCTCTTCCATCTCGTTGAAGCGTCTGATGTACTTTTCCTTGAACTTCATTGCCTTCTTACCGGTGTATCCCATTGTCAGCATGGTAAATCCATCACGGGTAAGGTAGTAACAAGGCCGTTTTTCGCCTTTGGCATCCTTGTAATTAACCAGCTCAAAATTGAGCCGGTTAAATTCTTCACTGAGTCCAGATTTTGGGTCAGTGATTCTTGCAATGTCTCGCAGTACATTCTTATGCTGCTTCTCAAATGCTCTTGCCACATATAGGCTGTCAACTCGGGCGATATCATGGCTGTCTGCGAATATGCCATAATCGTCCATTGGCACTAATGGTTTCATAAAAAACCTCGCTTTCCGGCACTAAAAAAGCGCCTATCCTGAATTTGATAAGATAAGCGCCTTACACGGAGCGTCTTATCCTTCATTAGTTCAAGGACAGACAGCCCGATTTTTAGAACTGGCACTTATCAAAATTTTTGAAGATAAGCGCCATCGGCATTTATCTTCCTACATACCACTGGAGATAAATGCCGAGTTTGAGCATTATTTTTTATAAAATTTTCCTTCGTATCCTTCAGCCTTAAGCTGCAGGCCTTCCGCCCAGGAAGGTGTCTTTGCCATAAGCTGGCAGATTGTATCTACGCCCACATCCTCTGGGCATTCGATAATAACTTCATCATGCACATGGGCTACAATCCTGTAATCCTTAAGTGTTCCGATAGCAAACATCAGAATATCCCTTGCTACCGCCTGAGTAATGTTTTCCACCAGCTTGCCACCGAAGGTCTCTAGGCGATCCCACTTCTTGGTAGTCCCATTTGTCCCTTCATAGGTAACAGCCTCGGTCCCGAAACGGTTCTCTCCCATCTTGGGCTTAACATAGGAGAGCCTTCTGCCGCTTGGAAGTTCAATGAAGAGCATACCGCTTTGGCAGATAAACCGTATTCCTTGGGCGGATGTGACTGTTCTATCAACAACGGCCTCTTTGGCCGCCCTGTCTACTTCCCACCAGAAATTCACGATGTGTGGGTTAGCTTTTCGCCAGGCATCCACTAGTGGCTGCAGCTCATCCTCTGTCATACCAGATTCCAAGGCTCCCATGGCAACAAGAGCACCGACCCCGCCACCATAACCACAGGATAAAGTAGCCTGCTTCCCCTTCTGGCGAAGCTCTCCATTCTCGCCATTCTTCACAACATTACAATGAAACATTCTGCTTGCTGTAGCACAGTAGATATCCTCTCCTCTTGCAAAGGTATCCAGCACCCACTGCTCCCCTGCAAGGTAAGCAAGCACACGGGCCTCAATTGCACTGAAGTCTGCCACCACAAACTTATACCCAGACCTTGGCACAAAGGCTGTGCGGATAAGCTGAGATAAGGTGTCGGGGATGTCATCATAGAGCATCCCCATCACATCAAACATTCCCGATTTCACCAAAGCCCTCGCCTCAGCCAAATCAGCAATGTGGTTCTGCGGGAGATTTTGAAGCTGCACCAATTTTCCTGAGAACCGCCCTGTTCTCGATGCCCCATAGAATCTGAACATACCTCTTGCCCTGCTGTCTTTACACACAGCATTCTCCATTGCCTGATACTTCTTTACAGATGACTTTGCCAGCTTCTGCCTTATCCTAAGAACCTTCTGTACCAGAGGTGGTGCTGCCGGAAGCATGGCAGCAATAGCCTTCTTATCAAGGCTCTCAGATTCCACTCCCTGTGACTGTAACCATTCCTTCAGCTGCAATACACTATTGGGGTTATCCAGACCTGTAACAGTCTTAATCTCATCCATAAGAGTTTCTCTTGATAGCTTGTCCAGCTCTATGGCATTGCTGGCAAGTGTCATATCTACCTCAATGCCGCGGTCGTTAATATCCTGATCTAGCCAGAACTCTTCCCACACAGCGTCCGGCACAGGAAAATTGGTGAGTTTTTTCTGTATCGCCATCTCCACCTCTACATCACGCTTGTTATATTTTTTGAAGGCAGTCCACTTCTCAGTATCATGCTCCGGGCGGTTTCTTTCCCTGCCACCGTTGGTTTTAGTCGGCTTGCATGGTACACAGAAATAACGAATAAGTTCCTTGCCTTCCGTCAACTTCTGCTGCTCCAAGCCAAGTACCGCACCAGCACCTGCCAAAGACATAGGAAGTCCCATATAAGCACACCATGTCATGGAGCACTTCCAATTGTGGGGATTTAGAAAGCTGTCTTTCAGCATACCCGGGTAATGCTTATGAAGGTATGCCGACAGTGCCACCCGCTCAAACTGGCTGTTAAATGCCCACTTCGTAACAAATGTGTCTGCTAACGCCTTTAGTACATCATCTGGGATTTTCTCACCTTGGGCGATATCTATGACACAGACATCAGTGTTATCTACCGAGTAGGCAAATAGCAGAATTTCAAAATTATCTGATTCGCAGTATTTGTAGACACCGCATTTATTCAAATCAACATCGGAAAACGACTCAATATCGATTGAGACACTTTTCATCTCTAGCCCTCCATATAAGAGCAAAGCGGCAAAGGTTTCCCCCTGCCGCCCGCTCACTATCTTAGTCCTTTACAGATTTCTTCTCACGCCAGCTGATGTATTTCTTTTTCAGCCAAGGGTATGTCTCCATTCCCAAAAAGCTGACAGCTACCAGCAGTAGATAGTACATCACCATAAAGTTAAACATTGTTGCAAAATCCTTGAATTCCATATCTTGTCACCTCAGTTCAGAAAATCATCATTAGGCAGGCTACCGAAGTCATCAGCTGCAGAGCTGCGACCGCCCAGCGGCTCACCATCACGAATCTTCTGCAGGTTATTAAGGCCACAGGCAATTCCGCGGTTGCCATTCTTGTTATAGGCATAAAAGCTGATGCTGGCACGGCCGTAAACACCGCTATAAACCTCGCTGCGCTCAATGATAGGCTGGCAATCTGCATCTACGATGCCTGGCGGATTAGGGCTGTTGGCATTAACGAAGTAGCTGTTAGCATAAGCCTCATCATCCGGACGCTCGGTATCACCATCACGAAGCGGAGTCTTAATTGCAGAAAGCGCTGGTACAGACTTGCCATTGCCCTTCAGCTTGCTTGCCCCCTCGGTATAAGCCGCCTTGATAGCTGCTTCAATCTTATTTACAGTCTCCACATCGTCCTTTGGGATAATGAGACTGACAGAACACTTAGGAGCGCTGCCCTGAATAGACTTAGGCTCCCAAACATTCGCATAGGACCAACGAGTATTAACACCGGTAATTACTTTCATAGGATTGTTCATAATTTTTCCTCCTTAAAATCACTGCCAATTGGCTCTCTTTTATCACTCTCAGGAACCAATGTTGGTTTGCCCTGAGGTTTTACAACATATTGACCTAGAATTTCATTGAATCTGGATTTGCCGAGAAGCTTCTCCAGAGCGGTTACCCCCAGGAGCTTCTTCTCAAACGGATCCTTGCCTTCCTTGGACACAGCTTCAATGACCGCGGCTTCATCTGAAATCTTGCGGTTTGACCTACCTTCCACCAGCTTCCATCCCTGAAATGACTTGCCTGCAAGAGCTGCCTTTAAGGCATACTCCTTGATGTCACTGACCCATGCCACCAGCTCGTCTGCCTTATCTAGGACATATGCAACCTCTGCATCAGTCAGTGTCGGCGGCAGCTGGAAATCTAGCTTAGTTAGGGTAAGATTGGCTTCTGCTCTAGCACGGCACTCATGCTTTGCCCTGCAGAACCTGCACCATGCACCGCAGGAGAATTCCCCCTCGCCCTTGTAGGCAAGCTCTGCCTTAGGCTTCAGTTCTTCCTCCGCCCATTTATAGAGGTCATCCTTTGACATCTGGAACTCGCTAATATTTTCCCTTCGTGGCTGATAGATAATCATCCGTACCGTACTGATGTCATAAATGCCATCAAACATATCAAGGGCACCCAAGGCATAGCATTTGAGCTGAGCATTATCCGTTGCGTCCACTGCTACGCCTTTCCCATGCTTGTAATCGCATATAGTAAGGATGCCATCTGCTACGATAAGGGCATCTGCTGTGCCGAAGCCTTCTGGAACCCATCTGGAGAAATTAACCCGCTGCTCAATCAGCACCTGCGGGTCATTGCAGAACTCCTTGGCTTCCATGACCAGCTCCATGACTATATCGCGATAGCCATCGGTGCAGACATCCATCTCTTCAGAGAAATACTTCAGCTTTTTAGTTGGATTAGTTGCCTTACGCTTCAGAGACTTAAGAACCTTATACTCTCCTAAAGCATGGGCTTCAGTACCTTCAGCTGCATATTCACTAGGCTGGTCATCATAGTTTTCGCCAAGCCGGGCGGATGGAGTACAGTGAATCCACCTTGACGCTGATGAAGCGGATAATAACGCGTGTACACTAGGCATTGCCAATCCCCTCCGCTTCCTTCATCAGCTCTTCATAATCCTCTGGGCGGATATCTGAGAGCTTCTCGGCATTGAACTTACCAAGCAGAGACTTTACCTCCGCCTTAAAGCCGGCTGCTGCCTTCTGAGCTAATACCGCCCGGACATCAGTGAAACTGATTTGTGGCTTATCAACAGAAGGTGTTTCTTCCTGCTGAGCGGCCAACTCGTCCACTACTTCATTAATGAGACGCGCAGCATCTCTGAGCTTTGACATAATATCCGACATTTTTCTTTTTCTCCTTTCTGGCACTTATCTTCTTCAGATTATGTGACATTCTTCTGCTCACCTCACTGATTTCATCTAGCAGGTCAGCTAACTCCTTCGCACTCATATTAACCACCTCCAATCTGCAGGCTCATTTGCCTTACACATACCACTGGAGATTAATCTTCGGTTTGAGCAACAGATTTTAAAATTTCTCGTATCTTTTTCATATGATTAGAAAAAGTCCGCTGCTTGCGCCCAAGCTGACGGGCAATTTCACGGTCTGATGCCTTGGGATTTTCCTTCCAAATCTCAATTATCTTTGCTCCATCAGGGTCTAGCTCACATAGCTTCTGTATTAAAGATTCTAAGAGCATAGAATCAGCTATAAGGTCTTCCATTACCTTGTCTTCAGCCATCTTATCCATGAGGCCCTCACCATCATCATTCTTATAGTCCAGGGAGTACATATCCCCGCTGCGGTGAAATTCACAGATGTCACAGTCGCCATCACATTTCCAGATGAATTCCTTTGGGCATACGCAGCGGTGATGATACTGCTCACGCTTACGTTTGGCATCTACCTCTCTGTAAAATGCCTTATACTCCTCTTCGGTCACATAGAACTTTTCCTTTGCCGCATTAATGTAGATGTACTTTGTCATAGCTTTTCCTCTCTTTCCGTCCAGAGCACAGGACGGACGAGAGGACATAGCCGGTAGCAGCTAAAGGCTTCCTAACTAAAAATGCACATAGGAAATAACGGGAAGCCTGTAGCATTTCCCACCTAGCCTTTTGGCATAATGGGAAACCGCTATGTGACTCCGCCGTCCTATGTACACTTAGACAACGAAATTTATTTTTAGAGCTAGGTGCTCCAGTCAGGAGCCAATTGACTTGGCCCTTGATTGCAGCATCTATCTATAAGCAGTAAAAAGGGGTACTTAGAACCCCTTTAGATACTATTTCAATTGACACAACCATCACCAAAGGTAATTATTAGCGTTATCTTTTATACATTTGGTAACTTATGATCAAAAAAAATATTGTTAACATCATCAATGCTTAAATGGAGCACTCTGGACAGTACGATTATTTCGTCAATAGTAAAACGATTCGTAGGATTGCACTCCTTTACGCACATAGTCTTGGTTGAAATCCCCAACTCCTTTGCTAAGTCTTTTTGCAGCAATCCTGCCTCAATTCTCTTGGCTTTTAACTTTCGGACGTTCATAGTCTATTCTCCTTTCATTATATCTACACACCATTTTATTAAACAAATGGTTACTTGTCAATAGTGTATTTTTACCTTTTGGTTAATTCAACTACGAATAATCTTCTTTTTTATGCTCCGTTCGTTTAATTTATTGACACAAATGGTAATTTATGTTATATTATTGGTAATCAGAAATACCTTCCTTTTTCTAAACAAAAAATCGCAGCCGCAAGATATCCATATCAAGCTACTACGACTAAAATGAATGTCTTTAATTTTTAATCAATAAATAACTAATTTAATACATAACACCCTGTCAGCTCCATATTTTAATATGGAAATCAGCTGACTTAGAAAGAGGTATGCATATGAATAAAACTTTAGGGGAGAGAATTTCTGAATTACTTTTACAAAATGGTATGACTCAGCGAGAGCTTGCCAGCAAGGTACATGTCACTGATGTTTCTATGTCCCGCTATGTAAAGGGAGAGCGTATTCCTAAAGGCCCGATCATTGCTAATATAGCCAAGGCACTGAATACTACTTCTGACTATCTGCTTGGTCAGGAAACTACTGAAGATGCCGAATTGGAGTATTACAAGGTTCAGCGTATGATAGCTCGCAACTGCAAAGAATGGTCACAGAAGCAAAAGAATGACCTGATTTCTGCTCTCGTTCAGACCTGAAAGGAGTTCCATGGCACGAGGCAAAAAATTATCTTATCGCAGATATGAGGAAATCAAACTAGAGGTATGTTCTCTATTAGATGAATGTCCTGGGATGTGTTATCCTTTAAATCCAATGGAAATTGCAAGGCTTCTAGACTACATAATCATTCCTTATTCTGAGCTTGATGCTACTAGCTATAACACAGCAATCGCAATCAGCGATGATGCCTATTCTACAATTGAAGAAGATGATACTGGCATGAATCGCTACATAATTTACTATAATGATTACTGCACAACATCTGAACGTATAGACTGGAGCATAGCTCATGAAATCGGTCATATTTATCTGGGGCACCATGATGCACCAGATAATGGAGATTATGAGGCAGAAGCCAATTTTTTTGCAAAATACCTTATGGCTCCTCCACCAATCATCCATGGTGCAAAATGCCATGATTCCAATGATGTAGCTATTTGTTTTAACCTATCAAAGCAAGCTGCTACATACGCTTACATTTATTATGAGCGTTGGCTGTATCAAGGCCCCAAGGATTATCAGGATTTTGAAATTGATATGATAAAAAAACATCCGTGTATCACAAACACTTGTTTCAAATCAAATGCTGTAGTATAATATGTTTATCGAACCCACTTTTGCTCAATAAGGATGTGAGAATATGAGCTATGACACCCTTTCTATTTTTTCAGGTATTACCAAAGGAGATGATGATAACAGATTAATCAATATGGTTGTCCGCAGAGTGTTCAGTGAAATATATGACGCCCTTTGCAAATTTATTGATGATGTAATTTGCAACCCTAAAGAGCAAATTAAGAACGCACTCACCAAACTAAAAATTGCAACCGCATTTTACTTTCGTAGTTTGATGGCACTGAAATACATAGTCATCAATCTACTTAGCGACTATGCACGACACTACAGACATGTCCATGATACACTGAATCTTCTTTCTCTTTCACTTATGAGTATGATTGCCTGCGTGTATCATCCAAGCACCCGCTTCTCCAGCAAAGACTATATGTTAACCGCCTGATACTTGTTGGAGGAATGTAAAATATGGAATACGATTATTCAGATACAGTACTGGCAGACATTGCCACCACCAAAGAATACAACATAATTAGAAACCACAATGATAAACTGATAACTGATTTTGAAAAACAAATACCGGTTACTCTCTTGCCAAAATTCAAGAATATAATTGAGGCACTTTCTGCAGAAAGCATTTACATGCAGACTGAAATATTCAACCGGGCTAAAAGATAAAATGATGCCCCACTTGACAAATCTCAAGTGGGGCATTGATTTTTGAACGGAATTAAGATTTAATAGGTCTATAACATATTTACAAAGGAGCCCATAACCATTGAACCTAGATGCTTTTCCAAAATATAATCCAGACAGAAACCTGTGCATCGATGCCCTGCTTGCCTGTGCTTTTGCTAGAAGCCAGAAGATGATGAGGTTCATCAGCGCGCAGTATGATACAAATAAGGACTTCTTCTATAAATCTGCCCAGAAAAGCGACCATTTCAACAGCCG
This sequence comes from uncultured Veillonellaceae bacterium, assembly GCA_945949525.1. Classification (GTDB taxonomy): domain Bacteria; phylum Bacillota; class Negativicutes; order Selenomonadales; family Selenomonadaceae; genus Anaerovibrio. The sequence continues at coordinate 47,150 of CAMFES010000001.1, read as the reverse complement.
TTTTATTACCGGCAGCAGAAATTCCATAACGCCAGGCTGATAACCTTGTCCGGCAGTGTGGCACCCGAAATGCGGAACAGATCGCCCGTGAACTCGGCATCTGGATATATTATGAAGAAGCCTTTGACGATTTACTCGGAATGTACACCTTCCGATGGAATCACCGTCTCATGTTCCTGAACCCCAGAATTGACGGACAGTTAAAGGAGATGGTTGTTGCTCATGAACTTGGGCATGACCAGCGCCACAGGGACATTGCCAAAGCTGGACAGCCGTTAAAGGAATTCAGCCTTTTCAGAATGAAAGACACAACTGAATATGAAGCGAATGCTTTCGCTTCATATTCTCCTGCCCAACGATGAAGTCTACTCTCTCGCCAGGGAGGGGCATGATGTGTTTACCATGTCTCAGATCATGGGAACCGATGTGAACCTCATGCTCATCAAGATGCAGGAAATGAACAAGCTGGGATACGACTTTAATATCCCTATGCAGCACGACAGCCGTTTCTTTAGAAAAATCAAGGGAGGGCAATTATAATGGCGAAGCTGATAGATAAGATTGCCTGGATTCATCTCAAGGACGGGTGCATTCTTAGTACCCGTTCCAAGGGAAAAGATAAGTATTATATCCCCGGAGGAAAGCGCGAAGGGAACGAAACAGATATTCAGACCCTTGTGCGGGAAATCAAGGAGGAACTGTCTGTCGATATAAAACCCGACACTGCTCTGCTGTACGGAATTTTTGAGGCACAGGCACATGGCCATGCCGAAGGAGTCATTGTAAGGATGACCTGCTACACAGCCGACTTCTCCGGCACCCCTTCGCCCGATAACGAGATTGAGGAAATGGTGTGGCTTTCCTCATCAGATGCAATGTCTAGCTCCCCGGTGGATCAATTGATATTTGCAGACCTGAAGGAAAAAGGATTACTGCGATAAAACAAATGGGACAAGAGGTGAAAAGAATGCCAACCGAACAGGAACTACGCTTACACCGCTGTTGCTTTACTGGACATCGACCGGAGAAATTGCATCAGCCAGAAACATTCATCAAAGCCGAACTTGAAAAAGCCATACGACAGGCCATAGCTGATGGATACACCACCTTCATCTCCGGCATGGCTCGTGGTGTTGACATCTGGGCAGCACAGATTGTTCTCCGTTTCCGAGCCAACAATCCTGCCATCCATCTCATCGCAGCCGTCCCATATAAAGGCTTTGAGAGTCGATGGTCGAAGTCTTGGCAAGACCAGTATAACTTCATACTTGAGTATGCCGACCTCGTCAGATACATCTCCAAGGGCTACAGCATGGCGTCCTTTCAGATAAGAAACGAATGGATGGTCAACCATAGCAACCGGGTAATAGCCGTATTCAACGGCGAATCCGGCGGTACCAAGAACACCATTGAATATGCAATAAGAAATGAAATAGAAGTGATAAAAATACAGAATTAGTACTTCTATTGAACACTCATTCCCGGAGGTGGTCTTTCCATGATTTTCTACACAGTATATCTTAAGCGAACTGATGAAATTATAGCTAGTGGTTCATCCATAAGCTGTGCTAAGCAAATGAACAAATCCCTTAACGGATTTCATTCAATCGTGAGTAAAAACACAAAAGGTAAACAACATAAATATGAAATACTAAAAGAAAACCTCTCTCTGGATGATTCCGAGAACGATGAATTCTGATAACATAGAATGAAAAAAGCCCTGGTCAATTTAAATGACCGGGGCCTTTTATTTTCGCTTACGCCTCAAGGGTTTTCTTTATTGCTACTGCGATTTCGTATGCAAGATTGACCGGAACAGCGTTACCAATCATCTTATAGGCATTATTAGTGTCTTCATAAATAAACTGGAAATCATCAGGGAATCCCTGCACTCTCGCAACTTCACGGATGGTCATTCGTCTGTAAAGATCTTCTTTTCCTTCAACAAAACGACAGTCATTTTTACCATGCTTGACCATTTTCGGGGCCTGCGGATGAAGCTGGCACTGTCTACCAGATGCCTGAACGGTGAAAGCCTGCTCATCCCAACTCTTAACACGATTTCGACTCATAAATATCGGAGAAAATGCTCCCGTGAAATACTCGTTGTTGTTAATTGCTTCAGGGTTGTGATGATTCTTAGGACCAGAAGGTACTGCTGTTTCCTGAAGATCCCAAATAATATCCCTCAATGTTATTTTCTTGGAGTCATCTTCTGTTGAGCCGTGAGGGAATTCAAAGCTGATGCCCAGATCTTTTCTAAAGCCGATGTAAAACACTCTTTTTCTCTCTTCGGCAACACCATAATCCTTAGCGTTTACCAAAGTCAAAGAAACATCATATCCAGCTTCCTCAAAAAGATGCAGAATGTTCTGTACTGCCTCAGAATGTCTATTGGCAAGCATACCGCTAACATTCTCTGCCAGGAAAAACTTCGGTTTGAATTCCGTAAGAATTCTTATATAGTCGAAGAAAAGCTGACCTCTTGCATCTTCGATGCCCTTCAGCGATCCAGCTTCAGACCATGACTGACAAGGAGGTCCACCAATAATACCGTCAACCTCACCCGAAATAAACGGCTCCATATCTGCCTTAGTAATCTGACGGACATCACCCTCAATAAGATTGGTGCGAGGATGATTAGCTTTGAAGGTTTCCCAGATTGTCTTATCAAATTCGTTTGCGACCGGAATATCGAATCCGGCTCTTTCAAAACCGAGATCAAGTCCACCGCAACCGCTGAACAAACTAATTACATTCATTGTTTTCTCTCCTTTGTCTTGAAGGTAGACAGAGTATACCTCTAGTTTCCTGATATAGCAACTTAAATATTAGCGCTTTCTAGGAACGATGATATTATAATTTGCCTCTAAATCATCAAGAATGTGATTATGGTTCAAACTCGTAGGTTCTACAGTTACAAACTCACCTAAGCGGAATAACTCCTGCGGATCAGTAATGATTGTTCTGCTCGACAACCTTCTGTACGGCTGAAAACGAGTATAAACATTTTTCCCTCTGTTAGTACCCTCTGTCATCGGATTTATAGGTCTATGTGCTACCTTAAAGTTCTCTGTTGCCTGATTAACAGAGGCTACCGTGATGGCCTCAATATTTCTGATAAGTCCTGGGATATCTCTCGCGCTAGAATCAGAAATATACATACAGTTTGCCGTAGAAATACCATTGCCATATCCGCGGGCAACCGTAAGAATATCTTCAGTTGTAAAAATATCCGTAAAATCCTGCCCGGTCCTTCCGGTTCTTCGTCCAAAGCAAATGCTAACGCCGACATAGGGAGCTGTAGCAGTTCTCGCCCAACTATTAGCAAAAGCAGTCGATGCTACTGTCATACGATAAAAAGCAGCTTCTCCAAATTCAGCCAAAAAACGTTTGTGCCCATACCAGTTTCCGAAATAGTCTGCATTCATCAGTTTCGCAGAAATCTTTATCGGTTCTGAATCTTCGAGGTAAACAACCACATCCGTCTTATTATTCTTATCCTTACTTCCTATTCCTTCAGCATAAAGGATTCTTGCTCCAGGTCTTACACCTTCGTTTATAAGCCATCTTGGCAATACCGATGGGAGTGTTTCGCCACGATGGAAATTAACCATATTAACTATCTCATTCTCAAATGCGTCCGATGCTTTTGACATTGTAACTCCGCCTTTCTGCTGTACGCTTTCTAACTAAGAAAAGCCCTTCCAGCATCAAGGCTGAGCCGGTTTTGGGCATAAGTACAAATAATATAATTATATCAGACTTACACACAAAATACCAGTACCCTAAGTGTATTTATTTTTTCATCGTCCCTACGCTGTCTTTTATACTCCTGCGTGATGTATCTAATGAACTCACGCTGCTCCTTGTTTTCTTTCATCAGCAAGAATACAGCTGCAACCAGGAACGCCGTCCCCAGATAATGCATGTCCCTGATGTACATAAAAAAATATGCGGCGTTCAGCACTATGGCCGCCCCCATACAAAAACCTGCACCTTTCAAAAAAAAACATCACTCCCATTACTCCTGTTTCATTTTATCAAAGCAGAAAAGAAGTTTTCCAGCCTATAAGGTTCTAACAAGTGCTTATTCTTTTTGGAATAATTTATACCCCATTCTCCTTTTCCATAATCATGACTTACCAGCACCGCATTTGGCTTCGCCCATGCAGTTATAGGAATGATATATACATCCGGCATCTTATCATCAGTAAATTTCAAAAAGCATACGAGATGCTTATCATCAAAAACAATCTTGTCCTTTGGCACAAACGCATAATTTGTTTTCCTGACACTCTTAACCTGTATTTCATAAAAATCAGTGCTATTTGGAGCTTTGGCAACAAAATCTACTCCATGGTCGTCAACCTCAGAGGTATATACTTCATATTTGTACGAAGTAAACTCCATCTTAGCATAATACTCAGCATATTTTCCCAGTTGGAGGTGATTCAGCTCGGACCATTTCAAACTCGGCATTGCAAAATCCTCCTTTGATACACATCAAACTCAATCTATTATTATAATACCTAATGGTTTTCCATTTCATCAATCGACAGCAGGCATTGCAGTCCGGGATGTTTTCCTGCTCTTATCTCCCGTTCAAGTTCTTTATCCTGCTCAGGGTTTAATACATATTTCCTTATCCTATTAGCAAAGAACCTATCCCCCCTCAGGTATAGGCTTTTTCTTTTCATACTGCATAGTCCGAGGTCCCTCTTTTCCGGCACCTTATAAAATCCATAGCTATATTCGCTGTTATACGCTAAAAATCCTGCATTGCTGCAGGCTATAATTAAGGATAAATTAACTATTCTTTATCACCAGTCTCTTTCAGACTGGAGGCTGTCAGACACATAAATTTAATCGTTCAAACCGTATTCAACCCAATAATCGGTTATCTATGTGCTTATTTTTTTAAGCCGAATTGTTACACGCAATATCTCACAAACCCTAGAAGCAAAGGCTTTTCATTGTATCAACCAAGGCATCTAGGTATCTATGAAATGCACCTGCAGCCTGTCAGCCGCGGAGAAGCTGCCATATCCGGCACTCAGCAGCAGTATCGCAACCATCACAGTGAGGACAGGCCGGAACTCTCGGCGCCTTTCCAAAAATCCGGTCAAAAGGGCACATCTCGTCAAAAGCGCGCTCCCCTTCACCCTCTCTGCCAGTGCTGCCCTTGTTCCTGCCGGTGCAATCAGCCAGCCCAGCCCCCCATAGTACACTGTACAGCCAAAAAGCTCCGGTGCCGGTACATATACCTGGCTGAAGGGCAGGGATGCCGTAAGCCGCGACAGCTCATACACCAGCCCCAAAAGCAGGGCGGCCCCCATGAATACCAGATGTCCTGCCAGCGGCAGCAGGCTTCCCGCTATTCCTGCCAGCAGGCCGATGACAATAATCCACTCCACCACCGGCGTAATAATCAGGTTTGCCAGCAGGGAGCTAATGGAAACCGCATTAAAATACCAGGCCAGAAGCGGCAATACCGACATCTGTGCCCCCATAGTCACCGCCAGGCTGTCAGCTGCAAATACCGGCAGTCTTTTTCGCAGCCAGCCCCTTAGTACAGGGGCAATATACAAAAGGCCTGCCGTTGCACCAAAGGACAGCTGGAAGCTGATATCATACAGAAGCGGCGGCGAGTACAGCAAAAGCCCCAGTGCCACAATGCTCAAAAGGTGGCGGGCATCCTTCTCCCTGCCCAGCGTAAGGGCCAGCAGCGTCAAAATCCCCATCAGGGCTGACCTGACAACAGGCGGTATGGCACCTGCCAGCACCCCGTAAAACACAATGGTCACAACGCCCATTCCCGCCGTCACTTTGTCAGGAAGGTGCAACATCCGTCCCAGGATGCCTGCCGTCCCGGCCATCAATGTAATATGGGAACCGGAAACCGACAAAATATGCACAATTCCCGTTATGGTAAAGGCTTCCAAAAGCTCCGGCCTGATGCCCTGATAGCCGCCGAACAGCATGGCAAAAACAGCTGCCGCATCCTGCTTCGGCATGGCACGCTCCATGTACTCCCTGTAGGCACTGCGAATCCTCTCCGACAGCCGCGCCAGCCAGTCCCCCTCCTCCGGCAGCAGCTGCAGGCTGTACTTGTCGGCCATCATCTGTCCGTGGATTCCCCTGGCGAACAGTGACATCTCCCTGTTCGTCCTGCCCGGATTGCCATAGTCACGCAGTGCCTTCACCGTTCCCGACACACAAAGTCTGTCACCGGAGCGCCCCAGAATAGCCCTGTCAGCCATCTCCCAGTCGGCCCTTTCCTCCCCGTCCCGCCTTTTCACGGGTACCTGCGCCATTATATCCCTGCTGTGCAGGGAACCTTCATTGCCGTAAACTATCAGCCTTCCCCTGATGCTGCCCCTGCCTGCCAGCTTTTCACACTCCACCTCATAGCGTACATGCAGCCCGCCTGCCTCATCTACAGTTATCTCCGGCGCACCGGTGAGCCGCCCCTCCAGCTTCACCCTCTGTCCAGCCATCCTGCCAATATCGTCCTCAGCTAGAACAGCCACAGCATAGTAGCGGCCCAGCCCCAGCAAGAAAATACATGCCCCCACGGCCAGCCAGCTAACCCCATGCCCGCGGCGAACAGCCAGTGCCGCCAGGCACAGACACGCCCAGACCCCCGCCCAGATACATGGCGCGTACTCAGCTCCGCCCTGCCAGCAATGCCCCAGAAAAATCCCTGCGCACAGCACTGCCAGCAGAAAAACCAGAAATTCCTTGGGATGCTGACCCACTCTTTCCACCTCACAAAGTAATCTGTTCCTTCAGCTTGGCAAATTTGGCCTTGCCTATGCCCCTGACCCTCTGCAGCTCCTCCAGGGACTGGAAGGCACCATTTTCCTCCCGATACTCCACAATCCGCTGTGCCATGGCAGGGCCTATACCCTTCAGCTTCGTCAGCTCCGCAGCATCTGCCGTATTGATATTTACTGTATCCCCTGATGCCGGAGAAGCTGACTGCCCTTTGCCGGACCTGCCGCCATCCTGACCTGGCGTCCCGTTTTCCTTGCGAGGCGTTGTCCCTCCGGCCGCTACAGCACCCGTTCCTGCCTCCGTCTTCTCCGGCACTCTGACATGCAGCCCGTCCTTCACCGGCTGCGCCATATTTACCTTGTTCAAATCAGCCGTAGGCAGCACCCCGCCACAGGCGTTGACGGCATCTGCCACCCTGCCGTCAAAAGCCACATACACCACGCCGGGCTTCTGCACCTCGCCTGTTACATATACGGCAATCTGCCTTGTATCGCTTCCGGCGCCCTCTGACGCTCCCGCCAGCAGCCTTTCCTCCCGGCCTGTTTCTCCCGTTGGCAGGGTCTGCGCCCCTTCATCTGCATACAGCTCATAAACCGTCATGCCTGCCACCACAGCGGCAATCAGCAGCAGGACGGCCATGCTCCGCTTAAACATCGGCATCCTATCACCCCGTTACTCAATCTGATAACAATATAGCATTGACAGGCCGCTCTTTCAACTGCCCAAAAATTCCCCATATTATATATAATATAAAAACAGCGAACCTTCGCCAAAGTTCTACGATTCACAGGTTTGCAGGCATCAAAAGCTGATTTTTTTAGGCAAAAAAAACAGCGGTGCATCACACCGCCGTTTTTCATCACTGCCTGCCAGGGATATTAATATTATCTAATAATATTGACCAGATTGCTCAGGGCCGTAATCTTCACCTCGTCCATCTTGTATCCAAATGCACCTATGGACAGAGGCACATAATCATCAGGTATCTGCAGCAGATGGCATATCTCCGCCACGCCGGACTCGCTCAGCTCGGAACGGGTAGACAGCCAGCAGGAGCAGACATTATATTTCTCCGCTGCCAGCATCATACTGCCAAACAATGTGTTGGCCGCATCCTCAGCGTATTTTACATCGCCACTGCCGGAAATCACCAGCAGGGTAGGTATATTTTTCAGCAAATCACTGCCGCTGTAAAGATCCCTGCCATTTACGACTCCCAGCCTGCCCATGGTCTGCTGTCCGGTGCTGTCCAGCAGCATCCTGATTACATTGCTGTTCTGCACAGCCGTAAAATGCCAGGATGCGTTCTTTTCCACGTTGGATAAAGCACGCCCCTCCTCCAAAATAGAAAGCAAATCCGCATCCCTTAAAGTTGTATCAGAAAAATTATAGATGCTGCGTCTAAGCAGAATCTTACGCATGAGATTATTCATGCTGCTCACTCCTCCTAGGCGTATATGCCACGCCTTTCCCAGATATCTTCAATCCTCATATCCTCATCAGGCTGTACGCGCCATCTGCACGCTTCAAGCACCACTGCACATCACCTGTTATCAACCTTTTCCAGCAAGACCAAATCATGCTGGCTGAACCGTTGCCAGGCCAGCTCCTCAAATTTGGTATCCGGCTTGCCATAATTGGTATAGGGGTCAATGGAAATACCACCTCGCGGCAGGAACTTCCCCCACACCTCCAGATAACGAGGCTCCAGCAGCCTTACCAAATCCTTCATGATGATATTCACCACATCCTCATGAAAATCCCCATGATTGCGAAAACTGAACAGATACAGCTTCAAGGACTTGCTTTCTACCATCCTGATGTCAGGCACATAGGAAATGTAAATCGTCGCAAAATCCGGCTGACCGGTAATCGGACAAAGGCTGGTAAACTCCGGACAGTTGAACTTCACCCAGTAATCCCTGTCAGGATGCTTGTTATCAAATGTCTCCAGCACATCCGGCCTGTAATCAAAGCTATATTTCGTATTCTGATTGCCCAAAAGCGTAATCTCAGGCATCTCCGCTCTATCTCTGCTCATAATCCACCTTTACAAAACTACCTCAGCAGCCGGTCAGATAAGGATTTTCCGGTTCTACAAAAAACTTTTGCTCAAAATCCTCCGGTGACTCAGGCCGCCCAAAAAAATATCCCTGAATACTGTCCGCGTGGCAGAAATCCCGTAAAAGCTCGTATTCCTTAATCGTTTCCACGCCTTCAATACAACAGTCAATGCTCACACTGTGACAAAGCTCTATCGTTGATTTCACCAGCTGGCGATCGAATTCGTTATCTTCCTCCGTAATATGGGTTACAAAAGCCCTGTCAATCTTCACAATATCACAGGCAAGATTCTTCAGATACGCCAAAGAGGAATACCCTGTACCAAAATCGTCCATGGCAATGCTGATGCCCATCTTTCTGAACTCCTGAAACTGGGTATTTACATTGTTCCAGTCAGAAACAATCGCCGTTTCCGTCAGCTCCAGCACAATCAGGTACGGAGGCAAATCATGCTTTTTCAGGCATTCCAGAGCAAACTCCTTAAAGCCACTTTCCTTTATCTGCTCATAGGACAGGTTGATGCTGATGCGCATCCCCGGCCACTTTTCCTGCCAAGCCTTGCACTGCCTTACAGCCGTATCAAAAATCCAGCGCCCCACTGGAATAATCATCTTTGTTTCTTCCAAAATACGCACAAACTCCATCGGAGACACCATGCGCCCCTTGGGGCTTTTCCAACGCAACAAGGCTTCTGCGCCAATCAGCCGCTGGGTTCTGGCATTCACCTGGGGCTGATAGAACAACGAAAAGCCCTCAAACTGCCTCTCTATGCTGTCCTGCAGCATATCACGCATGGTAATTGACCTGAGCCAGCGATTGTACTGCTCCTTGGAAAAAATGATGTTCTTGTTCTTTCCCTCACGCTTGGCCTGATCCAAAGCCGCCTCTGCATGCTTATGCAGCACAAGGTAATCCTTGCCGCCCTGAGGATAAAGAACCGTACCGGCAGAAATCGTGCAGAACATGCTGCGCCCCTCAATAACATGGGGCCTGCAGAATGATCTCTGAACCGCTTCAAACAAAGAGACAGCCAGCTCCTCATCCATACCGGGAACAATCACAGCAAACTCGTCCCCATCCAGCTTGTAGAGCATCACACCCTCCGGCAAAACATCAGCGATGCTCTTTGCCGCTATCCTCAGCAAAATATCGCCAAAACGCCTGTTGAAAGATTCATTGATAATCTTGAAATTGTCTATACCAAAAATCAGCACGGCCCCGTTAGTGAATTCCCCATCAACTCTAACCAGGGCAGCCTTTACCGCCTTTTCAAACTGATATTTTGTCAACAGCCCCGTATTGGCATCAGCCTGTGCCTTCTGCTCCATAGGCGTAATGATGCCCGCAAAAAGCTCCGGCCGGCCATCCCTGCCAAAAGCCATCTGTCCCTTGCAATGTACCCACACATAATTGTCCTTCGCATCCCGCACACGATAAAAAGCGTCATGCATATTATCTTCGGGCGTAAAGTTCTTCTTCAGCGTTTTTATGTAATCGTCATAATCATCACTATGGATTCTCGGCAGCCATTCTTCATCCATGTTGAAAAACACCTCGGCCGGCATGCCGAAGTCCGTAACCATATTAGGCGAAAGCATAACGATATTCTCAGCTATATCTGTAGCAAAGAAATAATCATCAGAGGAAGCACACAGCATCCTGAAGTAGCCCTGAATACGCCTCAATACAGAGTTACGAGGAATCTGACATCTTTTCTTCATTACCTGCTCCATATACATACACCACGAATTCAATGTATCAAAATCAAATACCACTAAATATAATTTTATACAAAAACCGCTCTAATATCAATGATTTTTTGTGATTATCAAGGGTAAAATCTGCAATAATAAGAAAACGGCCATGCATGAGCCTTTTTCTCCTGCATGACCGCCATATACCCTATAGATTATTTCTTCTCCAGAAGCTTCGGCAGGTTTGGTACCTCCAGCCACTGTGCAATCTCATCATTGGTCGGGAATCTGCCATTCAGCACCTTCTCGCCATCCAGCAGAATCAGAGGCAGGGCCTCATTGCCGTTCTGGCGCAGGAACTCGCCTGCAACCTCGTTCTCCAGGAATGCCTTGCGGTCATCCGGCATAATATATCTATCAACATCGTACGCGTTATTCTGCAGCACCTTAACCACGGTATCAATGCGCATCAGCTCCTGATCAACGCTCAGACCGCACATACCATCACTAGCACAAACAGCACCCTCGAAAATCTGCAACTTCTTCATAATCAATTCCCTCTTTCTTTTAATATTTTAATATTTACCTCTCGGCACACTCCCGCACAAAATACAGGATTCCCGGTACCCACAGGCCAGGCAGCATACTGCCCGTCCTGTAGCTCCCAAAGGCGGATGGTACCTCAGCCGCTTTATGACACCTGGCGAAGAATCACCGTAATGCCTGCTCCCTTATTTTGCATTCTGCACCAGAGCCAGCATTTCACTGATATTCTTCTTGCCAAATGTAACATGCTCATCATCTATGACAATACATGGAACGGCCTTGATGTTGTACCTGTCTATAATATCCTGAAAACGTATCACATCAAATATCTCCGCAGTGATATTGTCAGAAAGAATTGCCAGCCGCTGAGCTGCTGTAACAGCCTCCGGGCACATACTGCAGGTCATCGTCATCATAACCTGAATATTGTGCTTGCCATCTATTGCTTCCAGTCCTGACCTTACATCGTCAGGCACCTCCTGCCCCGGCCCTGCCGTATTGTACAGCGCCAGCACAAAGGACTGAAGCTCATGGCCCCCAGGCACCGCATGATATGTAACACCTGTCGGACTGCCATCATGCCGGAAAAGCTCCATGCCGGGAATCCCCTCGGCCTTCTCCTCCTCCCAGACCAGCTTATCCGTCAGCTTGCCAAACTTCTGCCTGAACTCATATATTCCCTGCCCCAGCTCACTATCATCATAGCGAACCTTGATTTTCACAGGATTTGCAAACTTGGCAAAAACAGCCTTCAGCTGTTCAACATCTCCAAACTCACTCACAACGCCACCTCCGTACCTATATACAACCCTATATGCAATCCATTTATCACTACAGCAGTCCCACCAGATCAAAGGTCGGCGTGATAGTTTCACTGCCCGGCGTCCACTTTGCAGGACACACCTCATCACCGTGTGCCGCCACAAACTGCAGAGCCTCAACCTTGCGCAACAGCTCATCAGCATTGCGCCCTACGTTACCGGCATTCACCTCATAGGCCACAACCCTGCCCTCCGGATTAATCACGAAGGTACCGCGATCCGCCAGGCCGCTCTCCTCATCATAAACCTCCAAATCCCTAGCCAGCTTCCCAGTAGGGTCCGCCAGCATCGGGTAGTTTATCCTGCCTGCCTTCTCCGAAGACTCATGCCAGGCCTTATGCACGAAATGAGTATCGCAGGACACGCTGTAAATCTCACACCCGGCCTTCTTGAACCTGTCATAAAGGCCGGCAAGATCCTCCAGCTCCGTCGGACAGACAAAGGTGAAGTCAGCCGGATAGAAGAACAGCACCGACCAGCCACCCAGCAAATCGGACTTGGATATTTCCTTGAACTCACCCTTCGCCGCACCGGCAGGCTTTACAAAAGCCTGAACTGTAAAATCAGAAATTTCCTTGTTAAGTAATGACATATACCGCCTCTCCACCTTTCCCCCTGCTTGTTTTTTATATTCATAAAATAACATATTTTTAAGCAAATGTCAATCTTTATTGAATATTAATTAATAATAAATATTAATTAATATCATTATTCAACTAAATCCCCGCTTTTACTGGATTTATACATAATAAAATTGAAAATCCCCTACTATTCTCACAGAAATTTATTTCACAATAACAGTTGAATAAATTCATTAACAGAGAAAGCTCTCTTCTTTGCAGATAAATTTGAGGAAAATAAAACTGCAATTAAGCGGCAAATAAATTGCAAACAAATCAAAAGCAACGCAAAAAAAGAACCGTTGCATCGTGAATGTGCAACGGTTCTTCAAAATATCTGCAATTAAGCTGCGTGTTTTTTTCTGCGGCGGCTCTGCCACATTACCACCAGCGCGAAAATCACAAAGCCCGGAATATCCGTCCAGACACCCGGCATAATCATCAGAATGCCTCCGGCAAACTGCAGCACGCGCTCAAAAGGTGTGCTATGATCCACCAGATAGCCAATCATTGATGAGCTGACACCCACCATGCCGAGAATCGCCGTAATCGCCGCAAAAGTCAGCGAGAAGGCGGTGGCATTTATCATCAGTATTTCCGGTGACAGCACAAAAATATACGGTATGATAAAGGCGGCAATTGCCAGCTTGGATGCATTTACACCTGTAATCAGCGGCTTGCCTCCGCTTATGCCGGAAGCTGCATAGGCCGCAAGGGCAACAGGCGGCGTAACATCAGCAATAATGCCGAAGTAGAACACAAACATGTGGGCAGCCAGCACAGGCACGCCCATCTGCAAAAGGGCCGGAGCCGCAATGGTGGAGGTGATAACGTAGTTTGCCGTCGTAGGCACACCCATGCCGAGAATCAAGGATGTGATCATGGTGAAGAACATGGTCGGCAGCAGATAGCCGCCGGACAACGCCAAAAGGCCTGAAGCCAGCTTCAGCCCTACGCCGGTCTTGGTAACTACGCCGATGATAATGCCAGCCGCAGCACAGGCGATGGCCACGCCCAGCACGTTCCTGGCACCGGCCTCCAGACCATGAACAATCTCCATAGGCTTCATGCGGGTACTCTTCTTCAGGGCGGACACGGCAATAGACAGCACGATGGCCACCAGCGCCGCCCGCATCGGGGTATAGCCGGTTACCAGCAGGTAAACGATAACCACCAGCGGAATAGCAAGATGGCCACGCTCCTTGAAAATAACCCATGCCTTCGGCAGCTGATCTCTCGGCACGCCCTTCAGATTGGTGCGCTTGGCCTCCAGATGCACGCCCAGCCACAATCCGGCAAAATACAGCATGGCGGGGATGATGGCCGCCTTTACGATTTCAATGTAAGGCACACCTACAAACTCAGCCATCAAAAAGGCCGCCGCACCCATTACCGGCGGCATCAGCTGTCCGCCAGTAGAGGAGGCCGCCTCAACAGCACCGGCAAACTCCTTGCGATAGCCCAGCTTCTTCATCATCGGAATGGTAAAGGAGCCGGTACCTGCCACGTTTGCCACGGAGGAGCCGGACACCGTTCCCATCAGCGCACTGGACAGAACCGCAACCTTGGCAGGGCCGCCGCTGGCCCAGCCGGCAATGGCATTGGCAATATCAATAAAGAACTTGCCCAGGCCCGTGGACTCCAGATAGGCGCCAAAGAGAATGAACAGGAAAATAAAGGTAGAGGACACGCCCAGGGGAATACCGAAAATACCCTCCGTGGTAAAATACAGATGCCCCACCAGCTGCTCCGGTGACAGGCCACGATGGCTCAGCACCCCCGGCATGTGAGGACCCGCAAAGGCATACACAATAAATGCCGTTACCACCACTACCATAGGAATGCCCACCACGCGCCTGGTGGCCTCAATAACCAGCAGAACGCCAACGACGCCCACCACCAGATCCGGCGTGGTAATCAGGCCGGCCCGCATGGCCAGCTCCCTGTACATAATGACAATATAGGCAGGCGAAGCCGCCCCCAGCACCGCCAGAACAGCATCCAGAGGATGCAGCCTGCTCCTGGACCATGATTTACAGGTCGGGTAAAGCAGATAGGACAGCGCCAGCGCAAAGCCAAGATGCACGGCACGCTGCAGCTGGGCATCCAGCACGCCAAAAAATGCCGTATAGAGCTGGAACACTGAAAAAGAAATCGCTATAGCGGAAATTATCTTCGCCATAAAGCCGGTGTACTGCATGGTATCGGACTCGCGGTCATACTTTTTCAGCACTTCCTGAGCCAGAGACTCATCACTGTTCACCGGCGCATTTTTATCTAACGCCATAGATTTACCTCCTTGCAAAATTTTTCTGTAACAATACCTTTAAGCCGTAAAAGGCAGGGGCGACAGCTATGTCCACCCTGTAGCCCGGCGGATAGAACCTGTACAGGTGATGAGCCTCCCCATCCACCGTAACGGTCAGCATGGTCCCCACCCCCGTGCGCAGGCTCAGGAAGGGAAAATGCCGGTTCATATCCTCCATGACAAAATCATCCCCCTCCTGGCGGAAGCTGCCGTCACTTTCCATAAACGGCAGCCCCACCCCGAAGGAGTGATATCTTGTACTCTGCAGAACAAGCCCTGACAAATCATCGCTGACCACCAGGTATTCCTCTACCGGTGTTTTCTGCACTGAATGGATAAACCTGATATTGACGGGCATCCCCCCGTAGGCAAGCGCCATGTCGAGAATCCCTTCCTCTCCTATGAGAAATATCCAGGGACGGCTGAGATACCACAGGGAGGCTGCCGCCACGACGGCCATAAGCAGCCAGATTTTTCTGTCAACCTTTTTATAATACATCATAACAAAAAACAGGGCTGCACAGGTGACCTGACAGCCCTTGTCTTTCCCTTCAAAAAATTTCTAACCGGCCACAATAGCCAATCCGATTACTCCTTGAAGAACTTCTCAGCACCGGTGTTCATCTGAATTGGCATACCTTCCATAGCGCCTTCCTTGGTAATCAGCTTGCCAACGGAATGAGCTGCCTTGATGCGATCCAGATTGGTGAAGAGAGCCTTGGTAATATCATAGCCCAGCTGCTCATCAACCTTGTCAGTGCATACCAGCATAGCCATTACAGAAATACCGGCAACCTCCTCGTCAAAGCCCGCATAGGTACCGGCAGGAATAACAACCTTGGTGTAGAACGGATACTTGGCAATCAGGGCATCAGCCTTGTCTGCATCAACAGGCAGCAGACGTACCTTGTTCTGGGAAGCGATATCCTGAACAGCTGCAGTAGGATAACCGGCAGTAACGAAAGCCGCATCCACATTGCCGTCCTTCAGGGCGCTGGCAGCCTCGGAGAAGGACAGGAACTGCTCGTCAATATCATCATAGGTAATGCCATAGGCCTCAAGAATCTGGCGGGCGTTGGCCTCCGCACCGGAACCCATGGCACCTACTGCTACGCGCTTGCCCTTCAAATCAGCAATGCTCTTGATGCCGGACGCATCAAGGGTAACAATCTGGCAGGTTTCCGGATAGAGGGTGGCAATGCCGCGCAGGTTGTCAACCTTCTTGTCCTTGAACATCTCGATGCCATTAGCGGCATAATAGGTGATATCATTCTGTACGATAGCCAGGTCAACGGAGCCTTCCTTCAGCATGTTGATGTTGGCTACGGTAGCACCCGTACTCTGAGCGCTGGCATTCATGCCCTGAATATTGTTGTTGAGAATCTCGGCCATAGCGCCGCCGATAGGATAATAGGTACCTGCCGTACCGCCGGTAGCGATGTTCAGGAACTTCTTCTCCCCTGCACTGTCACCGCCGCAACCGGCAATCACACCGATTACCATCACCAGCAGAACACTGAGAACCGACAATCTGCTAAATAATTTCATAAACATAACCTCCTCGTCCAATACATCCTGCAAACCAATGTCTGATTCGCATATCACGTATAACATTATAGCATAAACCTGTCTGAATGAAAATGTTTTTCAGGGAAATATTGTATACAAAAGAGGCCGTCCCAAAAAGGCGGCCCCTTTGCCATAACAATTCTATTTTACGCCGTTACTTCTTGCTCTTTGCCTTCTTCTTGCCCTTGGCCGGCTTTACATTCACGGCCTCCTTCAGAGCCTTGCCCGGCTTGAAGGAAGGATTCTTGGAAGCGGCAATCTGCAGCTCCTCGCCAGTCTGTGGATTGCGGCCGGTACGTGCAGCCCTTTCCTTTACCTCAAATGTACCAAAGCCCAGCACCTGAACCTTGTCACCCTCTACCAGTGCATCCTGCACAGCGGCAAAAATGCCTGCAACTGCCTTCTCGGCATCCTTCTTGGTAATACCGGCCTTTTCGGCAACCTTTGCAACTAACTCCGCCTTATTCATTTAATTTCCCCCTCAAAGTATAAAAATTAAAAATACTCTGCAAAAAAACACTCGGCAACCCCTTGCCAATTGACTACAATATACCATAAACACTGGGATTTTGCACTACTTTTTTACGTTTTTACCAGAAATTTATCATTTTTTCCAAAACGCGGGGAAATTTCTCCATCCGCTAGAACTTTAAGGCCGATACGCCACTATCTTGCCGGATACCCGAATTCCCTGCCGCAGATTTTTACCAGCTCCGGAATAACGCTGTCCACGATGATTTTTCCCCGCTGAGCCGAGGAGGATTCCGCGCTGGCCAAAGCGCCGCTTTCCGGCACATCATCCCTGTAGAGAGGATAGCGGAAATATGGCAGTGCCTCCGCATTCCGAATATCCACCACGCGCTCCATGCGGCAAAGCTCCGGTGCAAAATACAGCATCAGCGATGTTTCCGTAACCGCCGCATGCTCAAAGGCCCATCCCGGAAAAGGCACAACGTCAAAGACCCTGTCAATCACATCCTCCGGCATAGGGTCCCACCAATTAGTTTCCACAATGGTGGCCACCCCGTTGGTATCGCGGTTTACCAGGTCCATAGCCTCCACCAGAAAGGCCTCATTTTCAAAGTGGGCATTGACCAGCATAATCTTTTTAAAACCATCACGCACCAGCTCCATGAGTATATCATAGGTCAGGCGTATAACGGTTTCACCGTTCAGGTCTATAGTGCCCGGAAACAGCGGCCCGCCGCCGGATAAGGGCTTGGACTTGTAGCCATAGGAAAGGGTTGGCATAACTATGCCATTTACCTTTTCAGCCAGCCTGCAGGCAAACTGCTCCGCAATAACCGCATCGGTACACAGGGGCAGGTGCTGGGCATGCTGCTCCGTAGACCCCACAGGTATCAGGACTATATCATCTTTTCTGGCGGCAAATTCCGGCCAGGTCATCTCACGCATAAAACAGGTCATATTCAATCCCCCTCTTCAAAATCCCATCACATCAAGCCGCTTCCAGCATAGAACCATTGGTATTCTTATCCGGCCAGAGCTTGGAAACAACAACCATTGTCACCGCTGCCACGCTTACAGCCAGCAGGCAGGAAACCCAGAAATTGATGCTGAGGGCATATGTAAATATCATATAGGCTGACGGGCCGACAACAGCAGAAGCAATCGCCCCCTGCTTGGTTCCCTGATCGCTGACGATGCCGGTAAAAAGAGGCACGCCGATGCAGGAACCGATGCCGCTAAGGCCCAGGTACAGGAAAATCGACAGGAACTGAGGCGGATTGGTGTAGTTGAACAGCATGCAAATCAGCGCCACTGTTACTACAGCCACACGGGTAACAAAAACCTCCTTCTCAGGGGTAGCATCCTTGTTGATGGTCTTGGCGTAAAAATCGCGGCCAATAGCCTGGCCTACTACCAGCAGTACAGATGTAGCAGTTGACATCATGGCGGCAAATATGCCCACCATCATCAAAGCCGCCATGGCCTGCGGCAACAGATTGATGGCCATGGTCACAGTAAGGTGATCAGGGTCGGCATCAGGAAACAGCACCCGTCCGGTCAGTCCGGCAATATAGAAGCTGTTGTACACAACAGTCAGAACCAGCGCCGTAATCAAAAATACACCGATGGTCTTGCGGCTCACATCAGGAATGGCCAGGAACCTTGAGCAGAGATATGGCTGGCTGACGAAAATCACGCACCAGAAAACAAAATTGCCCACAATGCCGCTGGCAGTCATCTGGGCATCAGGCTTATCAGCCTCTACCACCCGGAGCATATCGGGATTGATGGCCATCAGCTTTTCTTCCAGGCCGCTAAAGCCACCTACCGCCTGCAGGGAAACCACCAAAAGGGTAATGCTTATCACCAGCATCGGAAAGCCCTGAGCAAAATCAGTCCAGGCAACGGACTTCAAGCCGCCGACAATGACATAGAAGATAATAATTGCTGTGATGATTACCAGCCCCATATCAAAGGAAATGCCGGTAAAGCTTTCCAGCAAAATGGCTGCGCCCTTGAACTGCGCCACCAAAGGGAAAATGTAAAAAATAGAAATAACACCGGCGATAATCAGCTGCAAAGTCTTGCTGTCATAGCGCTGTCCCAGATACTCCGGGATTGTCAAGGAACCCAGCTTGTCAGCCTGCATGCGCATACGGCGCATCAGGAGAACCGCCGGCAGAATCAGTCCTGGAATGATACCGATAACAACCCAGTAGTAAGGCCAGCCAATAGTTGACATAACACCCGGATCACCCATAAATGCAGCTGCACTTACAGAAGAAGTGACATAGGAGAAAGCCAGCACCACCGTTGGCGTACTGCGCCCTCCCAGATAATACTCCACATCAGCCGCCCCGCCACTGCTGCCTCGGCTTGACCACCAGGCAACAAAGGTAACAAAAAGCAGATAGGCGACGAAAAACATAACGGACATTGTTTGTAATGACATAATGTTTCCCTCCTAAAAAAAGCAAAAAATAAAAAGAGGTTCCATGCCGGCATGACACCGAACCTCATTTCAACACAGATTATAGCAAATTGTACCTGCACAGCACGTACAGGAGATTTACGCACAGAGTGCGAACATCGTTAAGTCCTTAAATTATGCTTGCATAGCATTATTCATAGAATCAAAATCAAATGCTGCAGCCTCTTCCTCTTCATTATGGAACATAAAATAGAGAATAGCACTTAACGAAATACCGGCACTAATTGCCTCAATACCAAGCATAATTTCCCAAGTAGACATGACGAATTCCTCCTTTTACACAAAACAAACTAAAAATATAAAAGTCCCGACAAAGCCTTTGAGGCTTCATCGGGACCACTTCGTCCAAAGTTTTTCTTTTGTTTTCCTTTGATGAGTATACTATAGCAGAGCTTTTGCACACCGTCAATAAAGCCGGAGAAATTTGTCTTTTTTGACTAAAAATCAGGCTTCATTTTGTCACTTTTGCACAAAATCAGCGTTTTTTTGCCTCGTTCCAAAATTCATCCAGCTGCTCCAGGGTAAAGTCCTGCCAGCACCCCCCCTGCTCCCTGACCCTCTGCTCCACAAAGGAAAATCTGGTGCGAAACTTTTTGTTGCAGGCAAGAAGTGCCAGCTCGCTGTCCGCCTTCAGGAACCGTGCCAGGTTGACTATGGTAAAAAGCACATCCCCCAGCTCCTCGGCGATATGCCCGGCATCCCCCTCTGCCACGGCCTCCTTCAGCTCCGTCAGCTCCTCATGAACCTTTGCCCAGACAGGCTCCGGAGCATCCCAGTCAAAACCGGCCTTTGCTGCCTTGCCCTGCAGCTTCTGAGCCGCCATCAGGGCAGGCAAATCCTTGGGCACTCCATCCAGCAGGGACTTTCTTTCCTTTTTCTCCTGCTTCTTCACCGCCTCCCAGCTGATGAGGGCAGAACCGGCATCAGAAGCCTGCACATCGCCAAAAACATGAGGATGACGGCGCACCAGCTTATCCGTCACGCCATCTATCACATCCTGCATGGAGAACTCGCCTGCCTCCTCCGCCATGCGGGCATGGAAGACCACCTGCATGAGAAGATCCCCCAGCTCCTCGCAGAGAAGGTCATAATCCTCCATATCGATGGCCTCAACCACCTCGTAGGTTTCCTCGATAAGATTTTTGCGGATGCTCGCATGGGTCTGGGCAATATCCCAAGGGCAGCCTCCCGGCTCCCGCAGAGTCTTAATGATGTCCTGCAAAGGCGTGATGTCAAACTCCGGCTTTTTCGGGTACGGTCTTATGTACAGGCTGGTGAGGTAGTCAATGTCCGGCTGCCTGTCCAGCTCATAGAGGGGGATTTCCCTGATGCTCTCGTCAGGCATCCCCAGCTTGTGAATATAGGTGACAGGATATTCATCCGGCAGCACTTCCATCAGGCTCAGCTTGGCATCAGAAGCAATCTGCTGATTGTATACCTGGGTCACTACCAGCCCCGTAGGCATATCCACCGGCAGGCTGGCAAAATCCTCCGCATCAATAATCGTCAGCCCGTCAATAGGGTCAATACCCAGCTTGCCGTACAGCACCTCCACAAAGCTCATGCCTGGCAGGATGGCAAGATCTACCTCATTATCCGTGCCCGAAAGGGCTGCTGCCTTTTCCCTGAGCAGCACCACTGTCTTTTCCGCCACCATAGGGCTGCCAGGCACGGCGTAAACAATATCCATGCCCGACCGAGCCTTTGCCACGAGGTCATCAGCAATCCGCTGATACAGCCGGGCAAAATCCTCCGCTTCCTCATAGAAGCTGTCATAGGTGGCAAAGCTGACACCCCGCTCCACCAGCATAGGCACGGTAGGATGCTTTGCCGTCCGCAGATAAAGCTGCTCCGCTCCCTGCATCAGCTCCCAGCTTTCCATTGTAATATAGCCAAAATCACCGGGTCCCAGCCCTACAACCTTTATGCTTCCCATACAATCCTCCTGAAATATGTATTATGCCGCCAGCTTTTCCACAATATCCAGCACAAAATCCAGCGTTCTCTGCCTGGCCAATGCTCTCAGGGATATGCGCATCAGATTGCGCTCCTGCAGCACCTTCATGGCTGACTTCAGCTCCTGAGAAATAACCAGCATGCCCTCCGGCCTGATATTTGGCGTGCCGCGGAAATAAATCTCCAAAAACATCGGCGTCTGAACTATTTTCTCTATGCCAATCTGGCGGGCGTAGTTGCGTATCTTGGCCACATCAAGCAGGTTCAGCACCTGCAGCGGCGGCTCCCCGAAACGGTCCGTCAGCTCTGCAAAGACAGCTTCCAGCTTTTCATTATCCCGCACGGCAGCAATCTTCTGATATATCTCAATCTTGTGCATGGCATCCCCGATGTAATCGCTGTCCAGATATGCCTCCACTGGAATTTCTATCAACGGCTCCGGAACTATCTCCACCGGCTTGCCTGTCTTTATCTGCTGCATGGCCTCATCCAGCAGGCGGCAATACATCTCAAAGCCCACGCTGGCAATATGGCCATGCTGCTGGGCACCAAGAATATCCCCGGCCCCCCGGATTTCCAGATCCCGCATGGCAATCTTGAAGCCTGCTCCCAGCTCCGCAAACTCCTTGATGGCCTGCAGCCGCTTTTCCGCCACCTCGCTGAGAACCTTGTTCTGCTGATACAGCAGATAGGCGTAGGCTAAATGGTTGGAGCGACCTACCCTGCCCCGCATCTGGTAGAGCTGTGCCAGGCCAAACCTGTCCGCATCATAAACAATAATGGTGTTGGCATTGGCAATATCAAGGCCGCTCTCAATGATGCTGGTAGCCAGAAGGATATCGTATTTTCCCTCGTAGAACTCCACCATGACCCGCTCTAGCTGAGCCTCCGGCATCTGACCGTGAGCAATCTGAATCACCGCATCCGGCACAATCTCCTCCAGCTTGATCTTCATCTGCTCAATGGTTTCCACCCTGTTGTAGACAAAATAAATCTGCCCGCCTCGCTTCAGCTCCCTGTGAATAGCGTTCCTGATAATGCCGTTGCTGTTTTCCACCACGTATGTCTGCACCGGAAAACGCTCCTGGGGCGGCGAGCCGATAATGCTCATATCCCTTGCTCCTGCCAATGACATATGCAGGGTACGCGGTATCGGCGTGGCACTCAGGGTCAGCACATCAATGCCCACAGCCAGGCTCTTGATTTTTTCCTTCTGCTTGACGCCAAAACGCTGTTCCTCATCCACAATCAAAAGCCCCAGATCCTTGAACTGCACCTTCTTCTGATTCAGCAGGGCATGAGTGCCGATGAGAATATCCACCTGGCCATCCCGTGTTCTCTCCAGTATGGCCTTCTGCTCTTTGGTACTGCGGAAGCGATTGATTACATCCACCGTAGGCCCAAAATTCCTGAACCTTTCCTCAAAGGTCTGGTAGTGCTGCTGAGCCAGCACCGTAGTAGGCACCAGCACCGCCACCTGCTTGCCATCCATGACCGCCTTGAAGGCCGCCCGGATGGCCACCTCCGTCTTGCCGAAGCCCACATCGCCGCAAAGCAGCCTGTCCATAGGCTGCGGCCTTTCCATGTCCCTCTTGATATCCTTGATGGCAGAAAGCTGGTCAGGAGTTTCCTCGAAAGGAAAAGCATCCTCAAACTCCCTCTGCCATACAGTATCCTGCCCAAAGGCAAAGCCCTGGGTCTTTTTCCTCTGGGCATACAGCTTTATCAAATCCTGGGCAATATCCTCCACGGCTGATTTCGCCTTGGCCTTGGCCTTGGCCCAGGCGGTGCTGCCCATACGGTGCAGCCGTGGAATCTCTCCTTCGGAGCCGATGTACTTCTGCAGCATCCCCACCTGATCCGTAGGCACAAACAACTTGTCATCGCCACCGTACTGTATGCGGAGATAATCCCGGCGTATGCCCTCTATCTCCACGGTTTCCACACCCATGTACTTGCCGATGCCGTGCTGGGTATGCACCACATAATCCCCCACATTGATCTCCCGGAAGCTGTTGATGCGCTCCTCGCTGCTGACACGGCTCAGCCTTTTTTTCTGGCGGCCGAAAATATCTTTCTCCGTCACCAGCACCAGCTTTGCCCCCGGCAGCTCAAAGCCATTGAGAAGCGCCCCCTTCACCAGATTGATGCGTCCCGGCTTCACCGGCTCCCTGGCATCAGTTTCCACCGCAGCCAGCCTGTGCCTGCCGAAAATCTCCTTCATGGAGGAGGATTTTGCCATATCCCCCAGAGTAATCATCATGCCCTGCCCGGCAGACAGCCAGTCCTGGACATCGGAAACCACCATATCCATCTGCTTCTGATAAGAAGTTACGCCATTGACCTTGACACTGATAATCCTGTCCAAGCCATCGTGATGAATATTGTACAGCATAAGAGCCAGCAGGATGACATTTCTGCCCTCTGCCTGCCGGTTAAGCTCCTCCCAGCTGAACATGCGGCTGCGTATATCCGGATTTTCCTTGAGGAGCTTGATGCCCTCTTCCCTGGACTTCAATGGTTCATCAATGATGACTGTGCCGCCTTCCGGCAAAAAGTCGATGAAACAGCATTTTTTCTGCTTTTCTGCCACACCGCCAAAGGGCAGTATCTCCACCGCAGCCAGCTTGTCTATGGACAGCTGGGTTCCAATATTGAATTGTCGTATGGAATCTATCTCATCATCAAAAAACTCTATGCGGCAGGGATGGTGGCTGTTCAGGGGAAATACATCCACTATGCCGCCCCGGACGCTGAAATCCCCTGCCATCTCCACCTGATCACTGCGCTCATAGCCCAGCTTCACCAGCTGCTGCAACAGCTTTTCACGGCTGACAATCATACCCTGCTCCAGCACCAGGCTCAGCTCACGATAGGCCTCCGGACCTATACCCTTCTGCATGGCTGCCTCCACCGTAGCCAGCACTATCATTTTTTCGCCCTTCAAGAGCCTCCCCAGCACCTCCATGCGCCTGGCAAGCCTGTGCAACCCCTTGGCGGCAGCATTAAACTCTGCCATATCCAGTACCGGCAGCTCGGCCACCTCTGTATCAGGCAGAAGGCACTGCAAATCCTCCCGCCAGCCGTTCAATTCCTGCTGGCCGCTGGTAATAATCACCGCCGTATTCTGCAAATAGCAGGCAGCAAAGGCACTATGCTTCTGGGTACCTGCCAGGCCATAGACAAAAGCCTGCCCACTCTTCTTCCTGAACTGTCCGGCCATTTCCTTTATGGCACTATCCTCCAGCATGGCATTAAGCAACGCCTGCATTATGTATCACCATCCAAACTCTCACATGCCAAAATGCATCACGCAAAACTTCTATACTATCTTATAAATATTATCATATTTTGTGGAAATTAGCACATATTTGTAAAAATTTCACTTGCCTCAGTAGTTAGCTGCAGTAGTTATGTGATACTTTAGTGACAACATAAAGTGACAACATAAATTGATTTGTAAAATTGCAAACTCTGTTCAGGCATAAAAAAAAGGACAGGTCACGGCATCACCCACGAAAGTTGGATATATGCCGCAACCTGTCCCTGCTTTAACACAAACAGATAGCTGTTAACTCCTGCTATTGCAATAACTCTATATTGCTGGTAACTGATGCCGGTACACGGCTGAACAGCTCCTCACCGTTGCGCACAGAACGCATCACTCCTGCCCTGTTACGGATTGCCTCAAAAACAGAATCTGCATCCAGCACCAGGAAACTTGCAGGCCTGCCAGCAAAAATTCCATACTCATCCATCAGATGCATCGTCCTGGCACCATTGACAGTCACCAAATCAAAAGCCCTGCCAATTTCCTCAAAAGACATCATCTGACAGATATGAATGCCATGATCAAGAATATTCATCATGTTGCCATTCCCCAGCGGATACCATGGGTCGGAAATAGAATCCTGAGCAAAGCACACATTAATCCCGGCCTCAAAAAACTCCTTGACACGGGTCAGACCCCTGCGCTTTGGATAGCTGTCCTGCCGTCCCTGCAAATAGATATTTTCCGTAGGGCATGAAATAAAGTTAAGCCCTGCTTTCTTAAAGTTTGACATCATGCGAAAAGCATAAGCATTATTCACAGAACCAAAGGAACAGGTATGGCTGGCTGTTGTACGCTCGCCTATATCCTCCATAATTACCAATGCCGTCAGCAACTCCAAAAAACGAGATTGATCATCATCCGTTTCATCACAGTGAAGATCAATCAGCTTATCATATTGCACAGCCAGCTCCACAGCCTTGCGTACAGACATCTCACCAAATTCACGGGCCAGCTCAAAATGAGGAATTCCCCCCACGCAGTCAGCCCCCATCTTTAAAGCTTCTTCCACCAGCTTTGCGCCGCTTGGATAAGCATACATGCCCTCCTGCGGAAAAGCCACAATCTGAATGGTCACTACATCCTTCAATTCTTCTTTCAGTTCCAGAATTGCCCTAAGAGCAGTCAGCCTCTGATCTGTTACATCCACATGGGTACGGATATACTGCACACCTGCCAGCATTTCTTCCCGGACAGCCCGCCGTGCCCTTTCTTTAATCTCATCAACAGTAGCCCCTGCCTTTGTTTCACTCCAACGCTGAATACCTTCAAAAAGAGTACCACTATCATTTCTAGAACCTTCATCCAGTGCCGTATAAACATAATCCAGATGCAGATGCGGATCCACATAGGGCGCAATTACCAGCCTACCTCCCAAATCCACCACCTTTGCCTCATCGGCAGATAAATTAGTGCCAATGGCTGCAAACCTGCCATTTTCTACCAGCAAATCCTGCAATTCCTTAGAATCTGCCAATTTTGCATTTTTATAAAGTTTTTTCATAGTAATCAATCTTCTTTCCAATATTTCTAAGCAATAAAAAAGTTCCCGCCTCTACGCCCTTTCGTCACAGAAACGAGAACCACATTGTCCATATCATCCATTTGCCTGAAACCATCACAGGCATCAGCTTTTATGCTCACATTATAGCCAGCCTGCTGGCTGACGTCAACAAATCGCCCTCTTTTTGTGCATACTGCTACAAAAAGAGGGTAGTTATTGTACATATCGCACAAAAATACAGGCTGTCGCCCGAAAGCAACAGCCTGCAAAAAGCTCTGCACAACTACTGTAAGCACCTGCCCGCACCGCCTGGGGCAGACCAATCAATAGGCGGCGTCCAAACCGCCCTCTATACGCTTGTTTTCCTCTGTGTCAATATGATTTGGCTCCAGATGATACTTCTCCACAGCCACCTTGGCTACAGGGTTCAGCCTGGCACCCTTCTTTTCCAAAAAGGCCCTCAATATCCACGGCTTGTCGGAAATCATGCCATCAACGCCCATGGCATAAAGCATCTCCATATCCTGCACATTATTTACCGTCCATGGCACTACCTTCATGCCATATTTGTGTGCCAGATCCACATCATCCTTGGTTATCTCCGTGTAATACGGTGAAACCACATCTGCCTGAATGGCGTGAGCCGCCTCTATCGGATTATTCTGAAAATCCTTTATATCAAGGCCGCCCAGCCATGGAGATTTCTCCTTCTCAAAAGGACGCAGATACTCGCCGCCACGCCCCCAGGAAGGCTGCTGGCACCAGAGCGCAGAGGTTGCAATATTGGCATCCAGCTTCTTCATCTCTATCAGGGTAGCCCAGTCAAAGGACTGCAGAATGACCTTGTCCTCCATGCCGTATTTCTTCACCGTATCATAGAAAACCTTGACAAACTTCTTCGGATCAGCGTTGTTTCGATAGCCAGCCTCTTCCTTGTCAGGATAGCTCTTGGTTTCGATGTTCAGGTACACATCCCTGCCGGAGTCCTTTATCAGCTGCAGCAGCTCATCCAGTGTAGGAATCTCGGCGCGCTCCGGCACCACCTGAGATGTACCATGAATCTGATAATACGGCGTATCAGGGTTGATGCGGGAAACATCAAACTGCTTAATCTGCTCCACGGTCATGGTGCGGATATCAAACCTGCCGTCCTCCACGTAGCGTCCCGCCTTGTCGCGGGTTATCTCATGGTTGAGGATAGGATTGTGGCTCATGACAATCCTGCCGTCAGCTGTCAGCTGCATGTCGCACTCAATGGAGGTTGCTCCCATCTCAATAGCATAGGCATAAGAGTACAGAGTGTTCTCCGGTCGTGCGTCGCGGCCACCCCTATGAGGCTCAAAATCAAAGCAGGCATCCAGATTTGGCTTGGCCAAAGCCTGTGCCGGTGCCGCAATTCCCTGCAGGCCCAGGCCTGCCACAGCCGCCAGCAACCCCAAAGCTACAGTTTTCTTTTTCCAATTCTTCAGCATAAACTTCTCCTTGCAATTTCCACGTTTACATGCAGGCAAAAACTGCCCCTGCAGATACCGATTATTACTTCCTGAACTTCTGGGTCGGCAGCTTCTTTACCTCGTCACCATAGATGGTCTTCCAGTCGTCACGCATGGAAATAGCTACCCAGCCATATTTGTCGCACAGTGCCTTGAACTTGGCAGACTTCTCAGGGCCGCCCCAGTCACGCACGCCGTCGTCGCAGTTGACGCCCATGGCCATGCTCTTGTACTTGTTGTTGAATACGGCGTAGTTCAGCATGGAGGCATCAGAGCCGCTGTTGCCCAGTGCCAGCACCGGACGCTTGCCAATCTCGCGACAGATGTTGGATACCTTCATCATCTTGTTGTCGGTGGACTGATATGCACCGCGCACCATCACGTCCTCCTTCTCAAACTGGAAATACTGGGCGTTGGCAAAGCCCTGACGCTGGGCAATATTGACGCTGTCCGTACCGATTACATGGTCGGTATTGATGGACGGAACGGCCTTCAGTGCAGTGCGCACCAGCTGACGGTCAGTGCCGGTCACTACGTAGAAATTGAAGTCATTGGCCTGCAGATAGGTGATAACCTCTATCATCGGCAGATAGTAGGCCTCTGCAAAGGTGCAGTTGGAAAGGCCATCCAGCGGTGTCTTCTTCATCCAGTCAGCCACATAGGCATCAAATTCCTCCAGGGTCATCCCCTCAAAAGCGTAGGCCTGGGCCATGTCCTCACCGGCATCCATGTCGGCAGAAATCTTGCCGGCCTTGGCAGCCTTCAGGCACTCCTCGGCATAGGCCTTCTCCGTAGCAGTAGGCTGATAGGTAGGGTCCTCAAAAATACGATGGAAATACAGGGCCCACTCGGAATAGGTCGGTGCCAGCTCTCCATAGAAGGTACCGTCCATATCCGATACGGCAATACGATCCTCCACAGGAATGAAGTTCGGGCTGTTCGGATTGGTTACATCCTCCACATAGGCCTTCAAGGCTTTAAGTGCCGGAGCATTTTCATTCCAATACCTGAAATTGGAACCATCAGCCTTGACGGAAATTGAGGAAATAGTTTCCACCGAAGCCGCATCAGCCGTGGAAATATCCGCCCCCACGGAGCCAAACGCCAATCCCATAGCTATCAGTGCCGCACAAACCTTTTTCTTCATCTTCATCTCTTACCACTCCTTATGATTTTTGTATTAGAACATGTTTATATGGTAATACATAAATGTAAAGCCTGTTAAGCTGTTTGCGTAAAAAAAATGTAAACTTACAATTTTGCACCAGTTCAGCAGGCAGCTTACGTTTATTATTATTGCATATTGTTCAACTTTATAAAATCGGAAAAATTCTGATTTTCTGTCAGATTTTTTCTTACAGGACCTAAGTCTGTTTAAAGAGTGGTAATTGTCTGTCACATTTTATGAGGTTTTATTCCTTTTCCAGCCAGTTGTGCTTCAGGGCATATTCCACCAGCTCATGCTTCTGGGAAAAGCCCAGCTTCTGCATCAGACGGGTTTTGTAGGTGGACACCGTCTTGATGGAAATGTAGAGCTTCTCCGCAATAACGGACAGGGAATATCCCCGCGCCAGAAGGGAAAGCACCTCCTTTTCCCTCTTGGACAGCTCCGCCTCCTCACCGGCAGGATTGATAAAGCTGTCCAAAAGAATATGGACATCACGGCTGCCCAGATACCGCTCCCCGGCCGCAACGGTGCGGATGGCCTGAAACAGCTCCGCATCCACGGAATCCTTGCAGAGATAGCCATCAGCCCCCTGCAGCATTACCTCCTTGATATACTGCTGCTCGCTGTACATGGTCAGAATCAGCACCCTGACAGGATACCTGCGCCGCCGGATTTCACGCAGGCAGTCCATACCGCCCATGCCGGGCATGGACAAGTCCAGCAGTACAATATCCACCGGCTGCTCCTCCAGCCGTGTCAGCGCCTCACGCCCCTCCGATGCCTCCGCTACCACCTGCATATCCTCCTGCGTCGACAGCAAAAGCTTCATGCCGGTTCTGAGAACCCTGTGGTCATCCACCAGCAAAATCTTCAAAATTCTACACATTTTCTACATCTGCACCCCCATCAACAGGTAAAGCTATACTGATTTTTGTCCCCTTGCCGGGAGCGGAGGCCAGCCTGAAGCTGCCCTGCAAAAGCTCCGTGCGCTCCCTCATGCTCACAAGCCCCAAATGCCTTCCCAGCCGCGCCTTTTCCTCCGCCTCATTGTCAAAGCCGATGCCATCATCCTGCACGGTCAGATAAACCTGCCGATTGTGTACCAGCATATAAATACTGACCCTTTCCGCTTCTGCGTGCTTCAGCACATTGGCCACCGCCTCCTGCACGGTGCGATAGCACATCAGGGCAACAGGCCTGGACAGGCTGGCAAAATCTCCCTCAAAGCTCCAGCTGAAATCTATATCCGGATGGGCGCGGCGAACAGGCTCCAGATACTTTTCCAGAGCCGCCGCCAGTCCCAAATCCTCCAAAAGAGGCGGATGCAAATCCACCGCCAGCCGCCGCAGTCCCTCCAGTGTCACCGCCGTCAGCTCCCGGATTTCAAAGAGCATTTCCCTCTGCTCATCCGTATCCAGCTTGTCATGCAGGAGCCGCAGATAGGTCAGTATGGTTGCCATAGACTGGCTGCTCTCGTCGTGCAGCTCCCTGGATATGCGCCGCTGCTCATTTTCCCGGGCGGAAAAAAGCTGCTGGATAAGCCACAGCCGCCCCCGTTCCTTTTCCTGCAAATCCGCAACCAGCCTGTTGTTCCTTTCAATGGTACTCTGCAGGCCCGCTGACATTCTGTTAAAGGTATTGGCCAGCCTGCCCACCTCATCTTGGGAGGTGACCGGCACCTGAATGCCGTATTTTCCCCTGTCCATCTGCTTTACGGCAAAGGACAGACGCGCCACCGGCTTCAAAAATTCGTGGGCATACCTGGTGGCCAGGATTGCCGCCGCCACACACACCATCAGCACCAGCAGGATGGCCAGCAGGCATTTTTCCTGCAAATCCGCCATGAGCTGCTTTTCTGCCATGCCCATGCGGATGTATCCCAGAAAGCCATCATCAATAGGCACCAGTATCTCACGGATGGTTCCCTCGTTGCTGGAAAAAACCATCACGTCCATGGCCTGCTTTCCGTCCGGCAGCCTGACAGCAGGCAGTCCCTTTGGCAATCCCTCCACAAAGGTGGAGGCCAGAACCTGCCCGTCCGGGCTGGTAACGATAATATAGCGTATCTGGTCATTGGCCTCCAGCGTCTTGGACATACGCTCATGAAGGGCAAAGCTGTCATCCAGCAGTATATCGCTGCTGATAACCGCCGCCATGGAGGTGGCGATTTCCTGCCCGGAGCGCACCAGTCCCGTTTCCAGCGAATTGTAGGCCGTGCGAAGCATCGTGCCGCCTATGATAAGCCCGCAGATAAAGATACTGCCCACTATCAGCACATTAAATTTGTAGTATAATCCCTTTTCCTTCTTCATACACAAGCCTCGTCCGGACATTACAGCACAGGCCTCAGCCCCGCACAGCGCCCAGATATTATTCGTCTGCAGCCGTAGCCGCCCCTCCGTCAGTTTTCAGGCAGTCCCTCACGCTGCCTGTACTTCCGCTTCAGTTCGTTATAGACATCCGGCTGTGGCGGCACAAATTTATCAATGATCACCTGGCGCATTGCCTCTGCCATCTCAGGATCCTCATCCATGTGAAAGAAAATTTCCTGCAGCCTCTGCCTGGTCTCCGGCGGCAAATCCTGCCGCATGACCACCGGACCCGTAGGCGTTGGCTTCATCACCCCGATAATCCTGATTTTCTCATCCAGCCTGCTGTCGCGCTTTTTGGCGTAATCATAAATCTGGCTGTCAATACCAGCCCCATCTGCCAGCTTATTTTCCACCGCCCACAGTGACTTGTCGTGGCTGTAGGTGTAGAAGCACCTCTGAAAAAACTGCTCCGGCGTGGTCCGGTACTCATCCATCAGCATGTAATCCACCGCCAGCCGCCCTGAATAGCTCAAAGGGTCCGTAAAAGCAAAGGTACGCCCCCGCAGCTGGGAAAAAGCCGTGATGTTGCTGTCTGCATTGACGATAAAATACGCCTGATAAAACACCGTGCCATCCGTCTGCACCATGGCAAGAAGCTCCAGCGGTATCATACCGTTGTAGGAGGTATATGCCCCGGTAGAAACAAAAGCCACATCCGCCTCGCCCCCTGCCAGCAGCATATTCAGCTCCTCATAGGTCTTTCTCTGCACCAGCACCGCAGGCCGTCCCAGCCCCCTTGCAATATAATCCACCATTTTCTGATAGGATTTGCGGGTTTCAATAGGCGATATGACGGAGGCAAAGGCTATGCGCAGAGGAGTCTCCCTTCCCTTGAGGCCGCTGACCTCCGCACCTTCCCCTGTTCCTGCACCTGCCCCTTTTTCCTCATAGGCATCCTGTGTACTGGTAAAATCAATATTTCCCTGCTTCTGCTCACAGCCGCCGCACAGCAGGCACACGAAAAAAATCAGTACCGCCCAAAGCAGCAACGGCAGTACCGAACAGGACAGATTGCGACTTTTTTTCCGCAAAAGCCTCACCTCTCCGCCACCTTGCAGACAGAAAAATCCCTGCCGATTAATCTGATTTCCATTGAGCCATCCTCCCTGTGCGTAAAAAATTCCAGCTATATGCAAAACTTCGTTGCTCACCCTTCAATCACGATGCTATATTCAGCCTCAAAGCTTTCACCTGCCGCCAGGCTGATGATGCCTTCCTTCTCGCTGATTTCTCCCTCAAAATCATCGTAGTCGGCATGACCGAACCAAGGCTCCAGGCAGATAAACGGCGCACCGCCCTGACTAGGTGACCAGATGCCCCAATAGGGAAAGCCTGCCGCCCTGATGCCCACCGCCTTACTGGTTTTGGAGGAGCGCACCATAATGGTATCTGAACACAAATCATCCACAATGCGGGCATCCTCTCTAAACAAATCATAGTTCAGAGGCAGCGTCCTGCCCTGCAGAAATTCCTGCTTGGTGTGCTTCAGCAGACAGCCCGGTGCCAAATCGTATGCGCCGCTTTCCTCTTCCCTAGAAAATGCCAGATAGCAGTCTTCAAACCGCCCTTCACCGCCAATAGGACAACGCAGTGCCGGATGGGCACCAATGGAGAAATACATTTCCTTATCGTCTGCATTGATAACCTTCCAATGGACTGCTACTGATTTCCCTTCCAGCCTGTAGGTAATCTCCAAACGGAACTTAAAGGGATAAACCTTCAATGTTTCCTCATCATAATCAAGTGCCATAGTAATGCTGTTTTCCGTCTGCCCTGCCAGCTTGTATTCGGAAATCCTGCCGATGCCGTGGCTTGGAATTTCGTACTCCTGCCCCTGATACCTGTATTTGTTATTTTTTACCCTGCCCACAATCGGAAACAGCACCGGCGAGCTGTACTGCCAGAATTCCGGATTGCCATCCCAAAGATACTGGGTTCCATCCTGCCTGTCCAGCACCTCCCGCAGCTCACCGCCATGCTCGCGGACCTTGATGCGCAAAAACTCATTTTCTAAAGTATACATAAAAACACCCCTTATAAAACATGACACCAAAGAAAAATTTTTCTTTTAATTCATTGTATGCCAATAATATGCAAAATGCAAAAGGAAATTTCAGTTTGTCGTAGTGCTTGTTTGTAACTACGAGCATATACTGACTGAAATAGTTTGGTAGTTCGTGGACTCTGTTCAGACATTATAAAGGGGTGAGCAGGGGCAATACCTATAGAAAACACGCTCGCGCTCCTCATTGCGCCTAGCGGATGCTAAGCTCACGCTTCGCTTTCAGCTCGCGTATCGCTAAGCACCGAGGCACAACAAAGGTTTTCTATAGGTACAGCCCCACTCGCCCCTCTCTTTGTCTGAACAGATACAACAGAATAATAAAATGCCATTCATAGTATGTGACTGTAGTGATACATACAACTTTACGAGCAAGCCTGAAAAGGGGGAGGGGAGGCTAACATTCACGGGCGAACTGATTTTGATGTTCAGGCATTAAGATATAAGTCACATATCGACCACATCTTTTAGCAATTTTGTTGCACGAAAAAAGCCATCCATGCCACGGATGACTTCTTCGTAGATGTTGTGACCATCAGTGTCGCCCACACTGGTGTATGGTCGAATAAATATTTTCACCAAAAACCTATAGTGGCGAGCCATCGTTGTGGTTCGCTCTTTTTTTATGCTCATATTTTACAGTATTTTCCCATTAAGTCAACATTCTAAAAAAACATCAGCACATTGCCGCACCAGATGTTAACGATATAAATTTGCTCTGTTATGAACAACATCATTCACCCATGATTTGAGATTTAACCCTCACTTTGCAAATCCCCTGCGTCATAGTTCCCATAGGACAGAAAGTACACCATGTTCTCGGTCTGTACAAAGCCATAACCACCAATCCAATCAGGGCTGATGTCAGCATAAGACTGTAGAACCCAAAGCTGAACTGCACAACCCAGTCAGGAGCTATGCCGGCAGGATATGCCGAATGCCATGGAATCCGGATAGACCATAACAGGCTGACAGCTTCCTCCAACGTACTGGCACCACCTGCCACAAGATATGTCTGAAATACCACACTGCCAAACATGAACAGGAAAAATACCATGAATCCATATCTGAACCACTTTGCATAAAGCCATGCAGGTGCCAATTTCCCTGATGAAATTCTCCTGTCCCTGCCCAAAAATGTAAACAGCCTGCCCCGTCCGCAGTAAGTATTGCAGAAGCCTTTGTTGCCTATGGCAACAGCAAAAATCAACGGCACCAGAAAATCCAGCATCCCCAGCCAGGCAAAAAGAATATTAAAAAATCCAAGTGCAAAATAGATAATCGGCCATAGCCACAGGTAATCATACCAGTGCCTGTCATGTTTGTTGTTGAGGCTTCTTTTTATCTTCCCTTGATAATTGTCACTATGCATGTCCATATTAACCCTCTCTATCCATAATTTCAATCGCTCCTGCCGGACAAATCGCAGCACATTTGCCGCATCCCAGGCACATAGCTTCATTGACAGATGCATAGCACCCCTGCAGTATTTCTATAGCGCCACGCGGGCATTCATCCATGCAGGCACCACAGGCCGCACACACATCTTTGTCCGCTCTGGCATATCTTTTAGACTTCATTCTCATACTCCCCATAATTGGCATAGCGTATCATCTGTTGCATAGGGGTCAGCCATGTGCCATCAGACTGCTTAATCCCCTTAGTTAAGTCCGTGCCTATGCTTTTCTGCTCAATGATAACCTTCGTAGATGGAATATACACATCTATAAAACTTACATTGGACAGTTGTATCTGCACTTCAAAATTCATATAATCTTCAGGAACTTCCACCCCGTAGACTGTCCTGATAAGCTCCATCCAGAATTTTTGTGTTTCTCCCTTTTCATAGCCCTTGCCTTGCCACTTTTCCGCAAAGACTTTCGCCGCTTCTATCTGCTCATTTTCCGTCATCCCCCCTAAAATGTTCAAATAATGTATTCAGCCATATCTTTGCTATCATTGTAACAATCACATAATATAACAGCAAGTATTTTGTGAAATAAAAAAAGTCACCTCAAATGAGATGACCTTCTCTTGCACGTACTTTATACAACGATTGAAAGCTTCAAGCTTCGCCAGCCTCCCCGCCCTCTTTTCAGGCTTGCTCGTAGAATTGTATGTATCACTATGGTCACATACTATGAATAGCATTGTATCATTCTGTTGTATCTGTTCAGACCAAGAGAGGGGCGAGTTGGGGCTGTACCTATAGAAAACCTTTGTTGTGCCTCGGTGCTTAGCGATACGCGAGCTGAAAGCGAAGCGTGAGCTTAGCATCCGCTAGGCGCAATGAGGAGCGCGAGCGTGTTTTCTATAGGTATTGCCCCTGCTCACCCCTTTTTATGTCTGAACAGAGTCCACAAATTTACAAATTACATCAGTATATGCACGAAGTGACAAACAAGCACTACGGAAAACCGAAATTACTTCATATTCAATGCCGCAGTCACAAAGCCCTTGAACAGCGGATGCGGATGATTCGGACGGGACTTCAGCTCAGGATGGAACTGGGAAGCCACAAACCACGGATGGTCCTTTACCTCCACAATCTCCACCAGGCTGTCATCCGGCAAAGTACCGGCAATCACCATGCCTGCATCAGAAAGCTGCTGGCGGAAGGCGTTGTTGAACTCATAACGATGACGATGGCGCTCGCTGATCATCTCCTGGCCGTAGGCGGCAAAGGTATTGGTATCCTTCTGCACCTTGCAAGGATATGCCCCCAGGCGCATGGTACCGCCCTTGTCCTCTACATCCACCTGGGAAGCCATCAGGTCGATGACAGGATACTCGGTTTCGGAATTGAACTCGGTGCTGTGGGCGCCGTTCATGCCGCAGACATGACGGGCAAACTCGATAACGGCGCACTGCATGCCCAGACACAGTCCCAGGAACGGCAGCTTATGCTCGCGGGCATACTGAATAGCCTTAATCTTGCCCTCGACACCCCGGTCACCAAAACCGCCCGGCACCAGAATGCCCTTGCAGCCTGCAAACTCCTCGTCCATATCCACGTTGGCATCCTCCAGCTTCTCGGAGTTCACCCAGTGAATCTTCACGGCGGCATCGTTGTAAATGCCTGCATGATGCAGAGCCTCGGTGACGGAAATATAGGCATCCGGCAGCTCCACATACTTGCCTACCACGGCAACCTTGACCTTCTTCTGAGGGTTCTTAATCTTGTTGACCATCTGTGCCCACTCGTCCATGTTCACAGGGCTGTAGTCCATGCCCAGCTTCTCCAGCACGATGCGGTCAAGCCCCTCCTCCTGCATCATCAGCGGCACCTCATAGATGGTGTCGGCAGTGAGGTTCTCGATAACAGCCTTCTCCTCTACATCGCAGAACAGGGCCAGCTTCTGCTTCATGTCCTTGGTGAGCGGCTTCTCAGCGCGGCACACCAAAATATCCGGCTGGATGCCGATGCCCCGCAGCTCCTTTACGCTGTGCTGGGTCGGCTTGGTCTTCAGCTCACCGGCAGCAGAAATATAAGGCACCAGGGTAACATGGATGTACAGCACATCATTCCTGCCCACTTCCTTCTTCACCTGGCGGATGGCCTCCATAAACGGCAGGGACTCGATATCACCTACAGTACCGCCGATTTCGGTAATAACCACATCAGCACCGTCATCAGCGGCCACATCATAGACACGCTGCTTGATTTCGTTGGTAATGTGAGGAATAACCTGCACGGTCTTGCCCAGATAATCGCCCCGGCGCTCCTTGTTCAGCACGCTCCAATAAACCTTGCCGGCAGTTATATTGGACCCCTTGGTCAGATTGATATCAATAAAGCGCTCATAGTGCCCCAAATCCAGGTCAGTTTCCGCACCATCATCGGTAACGAAAACCTCACCGTGCTGATAAGGGCTCATGGTGCCAGGGTCAATATTTATATACGGGTCAAACTTCTGAATAGTAACCTTGATACCGCGATTTTTCAGCAAACGTCCCAGGGAAGCAGCCGTAATGCCCTTGCCCAGAGATGAAACTACGCCGCCGGTAACGAAAATATACTTTGCCATGTTCTTCCTCCTGCTCAAAACCAGATTTATATCGTCGTGTTAATCATATCAGCTGTACAATAATGTATCAGTTGTCCTCCTGAATCCCCTCAAAGAGCTTTTCCTCGCGCTGACGGGCAGTCTTGGCGCGGTTGGTAGTGGCGGAGCGGGCACCGCGGGAGGAACGCTTCGTTTCAGGCGGATTCCACTCGGTCAGCCCCCATCTGCCGTCACCTGCATAGTGAAAACGGCTGTCCATATTAATCTGGGTATAAATCTCGGAAATAGCCTCTGCCAGAGCCTGCACATTCTTCTGGCGCTTTTCCAGAACCTCCATAATCAGGTCCTTGTAATACATCGGAACCTTGCTTTCATGCAGCACATAGGCTGCTATCTCTACATCAGAGCTTTTCAAAAAATCCACGTTTATAATCTCCTCTCAAAAGGCTTATTGTTCACAAACATTCATCTGCATCGCATGCTTACATACTTACATACTTACATGCTTGCATACCTGCACGCTTACATGCGCTCAGGCGCAGAAACCCCCAGGATGCCCAGGGCGTGACGGATGGCATGAGCCGTAACAGTCACCAGTGCCAGACGGGCCTCCGCCAGCTTGTCCTCCACTCCCAGAATCCTGCACTGGTTGTAGAAGCTGTGGAAGCAGCCTGCCAGCTCGTAGGCATAGCGGGCGATGCGCTGGGGCGCATACTCCGCTGCGGCACGCTCAATCTCCTCCTCGTACTTCTGCAGCTTGTTGATGATGGCGATTTCCGTATCGTCAGTCAGAAGGCTCAGCTCCGGCGCCTCCCCTACCTGCAAATTGTTTTCTGCCGCCTGGCGGAAAATGCTGCAGATTCTGGCATGGGCATACTGAATGTAGTACACCGGATTCTCATTGGACTTGGATTTTGCCAGATCCAGGTCAAAATCCAGCTGGCTGTCCATGGAGCGCATGATGAAGAAGTACCTGGCCGCATCAGTGCCAACCTCCTCGATAAGCTCCGCCAGGGTCACAGTCTGGCCGGTGCGCTTGCTGAGCTTCACCAGCTCGCCCCCCCGCAGGAGGCGCACCATCTGCAGCAAAAGCACATCCAGGTCATCAGGATTGTAGCCAAGGGCCTTGATAGCGGCCTTCACACGGCAGATATAGCCGTGATGATCCGCACCCCAGATGTTGATGACCTTGCCGAAGCCCCGGGCAAACTTGTCACGATGATAAGCGATGTCGGCTGCCAGATAGGTAGGCTCGCCGTTGTCGCGGATAACCACCCTGTCCTTGTCATCCCCATAGGCGGTGGACTTCAGCCACAGGGCGCCGTCCTTCTCGTAAATATTGCCGTTAGCCTGCAGGAACTTGCAGGCATCCTGCACCTTGTCAGGGTGCAGGGTACGCTCGCTGTACCACACATCAAAGCGACAGTTGAAGGCCTCCAAATCCTCCTTCAGGGCGGCCAGCTTTTCCTTCAGTGCCAGCTCCTTGAAGATGCCCATGCGCTCATCCTCGCTCATGTCCAGGTACTTGTCCCCGTCCTTCTTGATGATGCGCTGTGCCGTGTCGATGATATCCGCACCATGGTAGCCGTTCTCCGGGAAGTCCTTTTCGTCAGCCCTGCCCAAAAGCTCCAGATAGCGGTGATTTACGGAGCAGGCCAGATTGTTTATCTGGTTGCCTGCATCGTTGATATAATACTCACTGGTTACAGGATAGCCTGCAGCCCGCATGACATTTACCAGCGCACTGCCGGCAGCCGCACCCCTGCCATGTCCTACGTGCAGAGGACCGGTAGGGTTGGCGCTGACATACTCCACCTGCACCGGCTTCATGTCCTTTGCCGGAAGCTGTCCAAAATCCTCGCCCTTTTTCAAAAGCGCAGCCAGCCCATCATAGATAACATTTGACTTCAGGTAGAAATTGATAAAGCCCGGCCCGGCAATCTCAATCCTCTCCAGCCATTCTCCCTGAATCCGCTTCGTAAGCTCCTGAGCAATCAGGCGCGGATTCATACGGAATGCCTTGGCGGACTGCATGGCGATATTGGTGGCAAAATCACCCAGCTCCTTCTTTGGCGGCACCTCCAGAACAATAGCCGGCAGCTTCGCCTCCGGGAATACCCCATCCTTGATTGCACCCAAAGCAGCTTCTTCAATAGCCTTTGTCAATATATCCTTGATTTCCAATCCTTTATCCTCCTAAAACCAGTCTGCTAAACCAATTGCTGATTCTCTGCGCTGCACCTGTAGGGTACGCCACTGAATCAGTCCCCCTCAACCTTGATTTCTATCTCATAATTTCCTATCGGGGAGCCGTTGGCGCTGAGGTGGTACGCCACCCTGACATAGCCCTTATCCGTGCCGAACTCCGACTGCAGGGAATGTGTCCGCATCACCAGCTCCATGACGCCGTAGGGAGTGCGATAATCCGCCCTGGTCTCCCTTGCCGGCACAAAGCGCTGTTCAGAAGCAACCGCACCATGCCGCAAAATCACCATCTCATCATCAGACAGCTTGATGGTGGTGGGCACACTGCCCTGTCCGCCGGCATGCTCATCCTCATAGCGGAGATAATGCTTGCCACCCTTGCAGAAATACCTGCCCCTCATGCTCTGATGCAGCTTCTCCACATGCCCGTCAGGCGCTTCCTGCCTGGCTTTAATGCTTATCCTTACACTATCCAACACAACAAAGCTCCTCAGTTATTTTCTCACAAACGTTCTGTTATTCTGGTTCAAACAAAACTATACATTATTATAAACCAAACAGCGTAAATTGCCAATAGATAAAATAAAAAAAGGAACCGCAAAAAAACACGATTCCTTAAAAAATTTTACTCCACCGCTATATCAATCTCTACCACATGACCGCCCAAATCCATGCTGACAGTCAGGAACTGCCCGGCGCTGATGCGTATCTGGGCGCCGACGCCCACGGTCAGGCTCGGCGTGGAGATGTCAACCTCCCTGCCCAGGGCCGCCAGATTGGTAGCCGCATTGGCAGTAAGCATGTTGGACATCTCGGAAATGGCACTCTGGGCCATTTCATCAAAGGAAGCGATAGGCATTCCCATCATCATAGTAGAGGCAATAAACTTTGCAGTTTCCTCATCCATGTTATAAACCACGTTGCCGCGAATTTCCTTCGTAAAGCCCACCAGAACAGATACCCCGAGGCTCTCGATATGTTTATCCTTTACCCCCATGCCGGTCCGCTCAGGCGTTGGAAATCCCATTTGTGGCAATACCGCAGTGAATGCATCAATAAACGGATTGACCAATTTTACATCCATGTTCACACGCTCCTCGCAAAACCAACATTCATAAATATATCACCTATAGAAGTCTTGGCTTTGATATTAAAGGCTATCAGCTCAGGATTTGACAGCTTTATGTCCACTCCGCTGATAATGCCCGGAGGTGTCAGCCTCATTTCCCTGTCCTTGATTACATCATTAATCCTGGAAATACCATGCCCGGCAATAATATTTCCTGATTCCTCCACCGCCGCCTGTGCCTCTGCGTCCGTCACGCTTTCCTGCTGCAGCACGGCCCTGGCGAAGCCCCGCATGGTTTCCTCATCCATATAGAAGGCAACCCTGCCCCTTGGCTCGCCTACCACGCCGATAATCACAGCCACGCCGTTGACACTGAGAGGGCCGCTGTTCTCCTCCTGCACCTGAAGCTCGCTCTCCAGTCCTGCAATCTGCTGCAGTCCCTCCTGCAAAACCTTGGCGTAGGTAGAAACATAGGAATCCCTGTATACGGCATTTACCCCCACATGCTCCTGACAAAGAATCATCAGCGTATCCAAAAGCTCATTCGTGCTGACAGGCTTCTGCAAAAAGGAGCTGATACCGGCCAGACGGCCATGCATAATCAGCTTTGCATCCTTCATGGCACTAATCATGACAATCTTACAACGGGAGTCCATGGCATGAATACGCCTGCTGCACTCGATACCGTCAGCATCCGGCAGATTCATGTCCATCGTCACCACATCAGGCCTTGTCTTTGCATACAAATCTATCGCATGGGCAGCGTTTTCTGCCATAGCGCAGACCTCAAAATTAGTCTTTGCCAGCATGGAACTAATCATCATCCGACTAATCTTGGAGTCGTCGACCACCATTACCCGAACTTTCTCCACCAAAATCACCTGCACTTCTCGTCATTAATAACACCTATATGTTACTTTTCGCCACGAAATGAAAAAACCCTCTTTATTTCACAAGAAAATTTAAAAATTTTTCATTTCCGAAAACGTCAGGGGTACGAACAATAACGAATCCCCCATAACGGTTCGGTTAAAGGGGATTCATGCATTTCCTTTATTTTATTATATATTAGAACGGTCTACAGCGTCAAACAAATCTGTAATTTCTTTTGCAGGTTCTTTGTCCAGCTTGCTGACGACGTAGATTGCCAGAAGTCCGAAGGCAAAGCCAGGAATAATCTCATACAGGCCGAAGAGCGCCAGCTGCTTCCAGATGAGGACAGTCAGGCCGCCCACCACGATGCCGGCCAGCACGCCGTTTCTGGTGGTGCGCCGCCAGAACAGGGACATCAGCACCGCCGGGCCGAAGGTAGCTGCAAAGCCTGCCCAGGCATAAGCCACCATCTCAAGGATGAAGCTGTCCGGATTCATGGCGATGGAAATGGCCATGGCGGAAATCACCAGCACGGCAGCGCGGCTCACCCAGACCAGCTCAGCGTGAGAAGCATCCTTCCTGACCACTGCCCGGTAAAAATCCTGGGAAAAGGCGGAAGCCGACACCAAAAGCTGTGAGGAAGCGGTACTCATGATGGCCGCCAACACAGCGGACATAATCAGGCCGCCCATAAAAGGGGAAAAGAGCTGCTTCGTCATCACCAGAAGCACCGTTTCCACGGCCGGGCCTGACAGGGGCTCCGTCAGGTATACTTTGCCCACCATGCCCACAAACACAGCGGCAATCATGGCGATGATGTACCAGCCTACGGCAATGCGCTTGGAGCGCTTCAGCTCGCTGGTGGAGCTGATGGCCATAAAGCGCACCAGAATGTGAGGCTGCCCAAAATAACCCAGCCCCCAGCCCATGAGGGAAATAAAGGCAACAAAGGAAATGGTGCTGCCATCAGGATTCATAAAGGGATTGAAAAAGGTCGGATTCACAATATCAATGGCTGTAACCGTGGTCTGCACTCCTCCCAGCATGTACATGGCGAAGGCAGGCACCATCACGATGGCAAAGAACATCATGATGCCCTGGATGAAGTCAGTCCAGCACACGGCCATGAAGCCGCCGGTCAGGGTGTAGAAAACCACCACAAAGGCACCAATCAGCACCGCCGTGGTATAATCCAGGCCAAAGAGGGTGCTGAACAGCTTGCCACCGCTGACAAAACCGGAACCGGTGTAGATAACAAAGAAAATAACGATAAAAATTGCCGGAATAATCCGCAGCAGATTGCTGTGATCGTTGTAACGGTTCTGGAAAAAGTCAGGCAGTGTCAGGGAGTTGTTGGCCATCTCCGTGTAGCGGCGCAGCCTCTTGGCCACGAAGTGCCAGTTGGCCCAGGTGCCCAGCCCCAGTCCCACGGCAATCCAGGCCGAGCTGAAGCCTGCCAGGTACGCCGCCCCCGGCACGCCCATCATCATCCATCCGCTCATGTCCGAGGCCTCGGCGCTCATGGCCGTAACCCATGCCCCCAGCTTGCGGTTGCCGATGATATAGTCATCCATGCTGTTTGTCTTGCGGTAATAATAAATGCCAATTGCCATCATCAGGGCCAGATAGAGGACAAAGGCGACGATTACCATAATATTCTCCAATGCTATTCCTCCTATAAAAAATAATACATAACATTATATTCGAGAATCGCTATTTTGGCAAATTAATATACCTGTATACATTACACCCTCCGCGGGCAGGCATTTTCATCACGGCAAAAAACTATCCTGCCATCATTTGCAATACTGACGGCAGAATGATATCATTATTGAAAACAACCACATCAGAGGGAGGCTATATGAGCATCATCGAAAAAGCAAAGGGGCATTTTCTCACGCGGGAGTTTTTCCTGTTTTTGGTAGTGGGCTGCATCAACACCTTCAACGGCACCTTTATCGCCTGGCTGTGCGGCCTTGTCAGTCCCTTCAACAACCTGAACTTCAACATCGGCTACCTGACAGGCAACATCATCGCCTACTGGATGAACAGCCGCTTCATCTTCCATGAGGCACTGTCCCTGACGCGCTATGTAAAATTTTTTATCTCCTATATCCCCAACTACATCATCCAGAATATCATCGTGCTGATATTCTACAACCTGCTGGCCTTCCCGCCGGTAATCAGCTATCTGCTGGCCGCCGTGCTGGGCATTCCTGTCACCTTCCTGATGGTCAAAATCTTTGCCTTCGGCAGATAGAAACGACACCACTAAAAAAATCCCCCATGAGCGGAGGGATTTTTTTAGTGTGTATTATATTTAGGAGAGTTAGCTTTTTGAGGATATGCCTTCCTCAAGCCTGAATATAATATAACACAGTTGAGAATTATTTTCAAGTATTATTTGAGAATTTTTCTCAATTTTATTTTGGGCACATATACATCGAAAAAAGGCCCGGCTCACCTGAAATCCTCCCGCTCCTCATCCTTTGGCTTGCCTCTGGCAATGAGATACAGGGGACGATGCTTGACCTCTTCAAACACCCTGCCCAGGTACTCTCCCAGAATCCCCAGCACAATCATCTGCATGCCGCCAAAAAACAGCACACAGGCTGTCAGGGTTGCCCATCCGGCCACGGCATCATTCAGGATATACTTGGAAATAAAGACATGAATTATCATCAAAAGGCTCAATACGCCGCATATAGTGCCGATGTACAGGCCCAGCCGCAGGGGCAGGTTAGAATAAGCCAGCACCCCGTCAATGGCAAAATTCAACATTTTTCTTGGGGAAAACTTTGACACCCCGGCAAACCGCTTCGGGGCCACAAACTCAAGCTGCACCTGCCTGAAGCCCATGGCACCGATCATACCGCGGATAAAGCGGGCATGCTCCCGATAGCGGCGGAAGGCC
The DNA here is from genome assembly GCA_945949525.1 of uncultured Veillonellaceae bacterium. Classification (GTDB taxonomy): domain Bacteria; phylum Bacillota; class Negativicutes; order Selenomonadales; family Selenomonadaceae; genus Anaerovibrio. Next base: position 2,832 of record CAMFES010000001.1, on the reverse strand, counting down.
TTGACCACCACCCTGTCCATGAGGCGGAAGTCCGAGCCACCCTCCTGAATATGCACGTTGGACAGCTTGTTCAGCACCTTGTAATAGTAATAGGAGGTCAGCTTCTTCATGGCCGATACCCCCTCGGTGGTCTTGCGGATAGTCTGCACCACCTCATAGCCCTGTTCCCATTTCTCCAGCAGGACAGGTATCAGCTCCGGCGGATGCTGCATATCACCGTCCATGGTAATCACCGCATCGCCATCAGCATGGTCAAGGCCGCAGGTCAGGGCCAGCTGATGTCCTGAATTTCTGGCAAGAAAGATGGACTGCACCCGCTCATCCTGCTTCTCAAGGCTGCGCAGTATCTCGCGGCTTCTGTCCTTGGAGCCGTCATCCACATAGATAAGCTCAAAATCATAGGCCAGCGGCTCCATCACGCTGCAGACGCTCTCATAAAAATGCTCTATATTGTCCTCTTCATTGAAGACCGGTACAACAATGGATATTGTTTTCATCTTAACACGAACCTTCTGTCACAAAAAAATAACGCTATAACGTATCTATTATAGCGTTATCTTATGAAATTAACAAGTATCAGCTATATCAGCGCCGTCTGCGCTGCAGGGCCTTCGGCCTGCCCAGAACCTCGGCTGAAATGATGGCCTGCACCAGTGATACGTTCATGACCCCGGCAGGCTGTGCCTCCCTCGGAGGAGCCTCATCCCGCCGCCCCTTTTCCTTTTTGGCAGGCGCAGCATCCCCTCCGGCAGTCTTCCTGCTCCCCTCATCCTCCAGATACCTCTGATAAGGATTGTGTACCTCCTCATACTCAGAGGGATGATGGGGGCGATGCTCCGTTTCCGGCCTGATGCGCGGCTGGGGAATCGGCTTTATATCCACTGTCACCTCTGCAGGACGCCTTATGTCAGGCAGGGGGGCATTTTGCGGAAAGGGCTTCGATTTCTTTACCTTTGGCTTTTTCTTGTCCCCAAGATTGCCGATGATGATGGCTGCCACAAACATGAGAAAGGGGGCCAGCGATGCCAGCGTGTCCACCCAGCGCTCCAGCCGGTGAAAAAATCCCAGCATATCCAACAGATCCATACAATCACCTACTTACTTTATGGCAGGCGGCGTAAGCTGGTTATCTCCCGTACTTCTGCTGATGCTGTCACGCATATCCGTATCTGCCTTGATATTGCTCAGGTTGTAATAATCCATCACGCCCATGTTGCCGCTTCTCAGGGCCTCTGCCAGCGCATGAGGAACCTCTGCCTGTGCCTCTACCACCTTTGCTTCCATCTCCTGGGTGTAGGCCTTCATCTCCTGCTCCTTGGCCACAGCCATAGCACGGCGCTCCTCCGCCTTGGCCTGGGCAATCCGCTTGTCGGCCTCCGCCTGGTCCGTCTGCAGCTCCGCGCCAATATTGCGTCCCACATCCACATCGGCGATATCAATGGAGAGAATCTCAAAGGCCGTACCGGCATCCAGTCCCTTGCCCAGTACCGTCTTGGAGATGTCATCCGGATTGGCCAGCACATCATTGTGGCTTTCCGAGGAGCCCACCGTGGTAACGATACCCTCGCCTACGCGGGCAATGATTGTCGGCTCACCGGCACCGCCCACCAGGCGGTCAATGTTGGCACGTACAGTAACCCTGGCCTTGATTTTCAGCTCGATGCCGTTCCTTGCCACGGCAGAAACCACCGGCGTTTCAATTACCTTTGGGTTAACGCTCATCTGTACAGCCTCCAGCACATCGCGCCCGGCCAGGTCAATGGCGGCGGAACGCTCAAAAGGCAGAGGAATCTGGGCACGATGGGCGGCAATCAGCGCATCCACCACCTTGTCCACATTACCACCGGCCAGAAAATGCGCCTCCAGCTGGTTGACCTCCACATCAAGACCTGCCTTGTTGGCCTTTATCAGCGGCATAACTATCTTGGAGGGAATTACCTGGCGCATGCGCATGCCTACCAGCGTAATGATGTTCAGCGGCACATTGGCTGCCCTTGCGGCAATCCACAGCCGCAGCGGCACAAAATGCAGGAACAGGGCAATGAAGATTATCGCCAGTATCAGAAAAAATATACTCGAAATCATGGTCTTCCATCCTTTCAAAAAATCACTCCGGCTCACGGCAGTGCAAAATCATGGACACAGCCGCCAGCCACGGCATATCTATCTCACCACCACACGGCCGCCTGTAACGGCAACCACGGTGACTTGACGACCCTTTTCAATATAATCCCCCTCGGATACCACATCCACCGGCTCACCGTCAATAACCACGGTTCCTGCCGGCCGCAGCTCCCTGGTAACAAGCCCCTGCCTGCCCACCAGCCTTTCATACTCCGGCGCGCTGACATATCCCTTGTCCGTAGAGGTCTGATCCTTCAGCACCATGCTGTGCCACAAATTAGAAAAAAATCCCATACGGCTTCCCCTTTCTAAAAACTGCACATTAGTTTCTAATATTATTGCAGATAAATATGAAAAATGCAAGGAAAAAATCTCCCTCCCTGCAAAGCACAAAAAAGAGGCTACCATCAGGTAGCCTCCGGAAGTCATATATGGTGGGCGCTAACGGGATCGAACCGCTGACATTCTGCTTGTAAGGCAGACGCTCTCCCAGCTGAGCTAAGCGCCCATATATAAGGGAAGTAAAATACATCCCCGGTTAAATCAAAGTGGTGACGCGTACGGGATTCGAACCCGTGAAGCCGCCGTGAAAGGGCGGTGTCTTAACCACTTGACCAACGCGCCATTTGGCTCCTCGAGCAGGATTCGAACCTGCGACAGCCTGATTAACAGTCAGGTGCTCTACCGACTGAGCTATCGAGGAGTGTT